>CAZSIZ010000175.1:0-12583 GCA_964606645.1 uncultured bacterium | reverse complement strand
GACACGATGTTCGGTTGTTCCGGACCGATGCTCGACGGTTGGAAACTGGACGAGATTCTGCCGGGTTTGGAGAAAAAAGCGGTGGAGTACATCGACGCCAAAGGAGGCCATACCCAAAACAAGAACTTTCGGCAAACCAGGGAAAATCCATTTTTCCTCTATCTGCCCCTGACCGCTCCTCACACGCCCATCGCTCCAGGGGACGATTTCCAAGGCAAGAGCCAGGCCGGGAGGTATGGTGATTTCGTCCATCAGGTGGATCATGTTGCCGGGCAAGTATTGAGAGCACTAAAGCGCAATGGTTTCGAGGACAACACGCTCGTCATTTTCACCAGCGACAACGGTTCCCCCGGTCGTGATGGAACCCAAATGTCCGGCGAGGTCAACTCGGTCAAAACGTTTGGACATCATCCCAGTTCGATCTATCGAGGGATCAAAGCCGATGTCTGGGATGGAGGGCATCGCGTTCCCTTCATCGCCCGTTGGCCGGGGAAAATCGCTCCCGGATCGATCGGCAGCGAACCGATATGTCACATCGACTTGATGAAGACGGCTGCCGCTATCCTGGGAGCCGACTTGCCCGGCGATGCCGGTGAAGACAGTTTCAATATGCTTCCTCTGCTTATGGGAAAGAAGGGGAAAACCCTCGTCCGTGAAGCGATCGTACACCATTCCGGTAATGGGATGTTTGCCATTCGACAAGGGAAATGGAAACTGATTCAGGGAAAAGGTTCGGGAGGCTGGAGCGGAAAAGGGAAACCGGACGATCCCCCCGGACAACTCTACGATATGGAAGCGGATCCCTCTGAAACCAAGAATTTGTATGCAAAACATCCTGAAAAAGTGAAAACCTTGATCGCCTTATTGGAGAAATACAAACAAGAAGGCCGAAGTGCGCCAAAGCCCTAAGAATCCATACTTTTCCTTTTGGAATTGCATAGACACACCAGTCCCGCGCTCCATCATTTCCCGGTAAGACTGAAAGCAATGCAGGCTAACCCTCCCCACCCTTTGGGAGTAGGATTTCAAGAAATCCTCACGGTATTTCTTATATCAATCTCTACTTTATAAAGAAAAAACTTTGTTTAGATACTTGACATGGTCAACTAGTTTGGTTATACTTGACTATGTCAAGCATTTTTGTCGTGATTATTAAAACACTGAATTATCGGTTTTAATCGAACCGGAAACGCGAAATACGAAGCATAAGTTAAGATAAACGAGGTAGATGACATGGGGACCAAGACCGACGCGATCCAAGAGGCCATGCAGGATTATAAGTATGGTTTTACCACGGATATCGAACAGGAAACCATCCCCAAGGGACTGAACGAAGACATTGTCCGCTTGATTTCGCAGAAAAAAAGCGAGCCGGAATTCATGTTGGAGTGGCGTTTGCGAGCCTTTCGACACTGGAAGACGCTGGAAGAACCCGCATGGGCGCACGTCCATTATCCCGAAGTGGATTTTCAGGACATGTACTATTACGCCGCGCCGAAATCGGATAAAGGCCGACCCAAAAGTCTGGACGAAGTCGATCCCGAACTGCTGGCCACTTACGAAAAGCTGGGAATTCCCCTCGAGGAACGGGCAGCGCTCGCGGGAGTGGCGGTGGACGCCGTTTTCGACAGCGTTTCCGTGGCGACGACGTTCAAGGACAAACTGAACGAGTTGGGGATTATCTTCTGTTCGTTTTCCGAAGCGGTTCGAGAGCATCCGGAATTGGTGAAGAAATACCTCGGCTCGGTCGTTCCCTATACGGATAATTTCTACGCGGCGCTTAATTCGGCGGTGTTCAGCGACGGGTCGTTCGTATACGTGCCCAAAGGGGTGCGCTGTCCGATGGAACTTTCGACTTATTTCCGCATCAACGCATCGAACACCGGCCAGTTCGAGCGCACGCTTCTTATTGCGGATGAAGACGCGTATGTCAGTTATCTGGAAGGCTGCACCGCCCCCATGCGCGACGAGAATCAGCTCCACGCGGCCGTGGTGGAGTTGGTCACTCTGGACAACGCCCAGATTAAATACTCCACCGTGCAGAACTGGTATCCCGGCGATAAGGAAGGCAAGGGCGGGATTTACAACTTCGTCACCAAGCGGGGGAAATGCGCGGGGGTCAACTCGAAGATTTCGTGGACACAGGTCGAGACCGGATCGGCGATCACGTGGAAATATCCGGGGTGTATTTTACTCGGCGACAACTCAGTCGGCGAGTTTTATTCCGTCGCAATGGCGAACAATTACCAGCAGGCGGATACCGGATCCAAAATGATCCACATCGGGAAGAACACATCCAGTACGATCATCTCGAAAGGGATTTCCGCCGGTCACGGCCAGAACACCTACCGGGGACTGGTGCAGGTCAATAAAAACGCCGCCAACGCCCGCAACTACACGCAATGCGATTCTATGCTGATGGGCGACCAGTGCGGAGCGCACACGTTCCCCTATATCAACGTGAAGAATCCAACGGCCACCGTCGAGCACGAAGCTTCCACCTCCAAAATCGGCGAGGATCAGATTTTCTACTGCCAGCAGCGGGGGATGTCTGAGGAGGACGCGGTGGGCATGATCGTCAACGGATTTTGCAAGGAAGTGTTCAAGGTATTGCCGATGGAGTTCGCGGTCGAAGCGCAGAAACTGCTGAGTGTCAGTCTGGAAGGAAGTGTTGGATAAGCACGTTCTTATGAGCGGGTCTTGGAGAATAAAATCATGCTGGAAATAAAAAATTTACATGCAAGCGTCGAAGGAATCGAAATCCTGAAAGGGATCGACCTGAGCGTCAAAGCGGGCGAGGTCCACGCCATTATGGGACCCAACGGATCCGGGAAAAGCACGCTGGCCCAGGTGCTGGCCGGACATGAAGATTACGAAGTGACCGAAGGCAGTGTGCTTTATCAAGGCAAAAATCTACTCGACCTGCCCGCGCACGAACGCGCTTGCGAGGGAATCTTTCTGGCGTTTCAGTATCCCGTCGAGATTCCGGGCGTCACGAATACCTATTTCCTCAAAACCGCTCTCAACGCCATTCGCAAGTACCGGGGCGAAGATGAATTGGATGCCTACGATTTCCTGAAGCTGGTCCGGGAAAAAATGAAACTGGTGGAACTGGATGACAGCCTGTTGAAACGCCCGGTGAACGAAGGGTTTTCCGGCGGAGAAAAAAAGCGGAACGAAATCTTTCACATGGCTGTCCTCGAACCGAAACTGGCAATTTTGGATGAAACCGATTCCGGCCTGGATGTGGATGCGCTGCGGGTCGTGGCTGAAGGCGTAGACAAACTTCGCAGTGAGGAGCGTTCGGTGATCTGCATCACTCACTACCAGCGCATTCTGAATTACCTCACACCCGATTTCGTTCACATCCTCTCCGACGGGAAGATCGTAAAATCCGGCGGGCGGGATTTGGCGCTCGAGGTCGAGGAAAATGGCTACGACTGGATCAAGAATGGAAACGAATCCGAATCGTTGGCCCGTGCATAAGGCGATTCGTCAGGATGTCTGGTATGGAAGCGAAAGAGTATTACCTAAACGTTTTTGAAGCCAATCAAGAAAACCTGACCGAAGGCGGTCCGGAATGGCTGACTGCCGCACGGCGTGAGGCGATCGCCGGCTTTGAACGAAGCGGTTTTCCCGCCCGCCGTGACGAGCAGTGGCGGCATACGAATTTAACCCCCATAACACGGCAGGATTTTCAATTGGCCGAACCGGGCCTGTTTTGCATCACTGCCAAGCAGGTTGGTCGTGGCGCAATGGCGGATTCGGATGCGTTTCGAATCGCATTCGTGAACGGATTTTTCGATCGGAATCTCTCCTCGCTGGACGGGATTCCCGATGGAGTCCAAATCGAAGCGATCTCCGGGATTCTGCACAACGATCCGGCGCGGCTAAAAGCGTTGATGACCCAATCCGAAGACGCAGGGGAAAACGCTTTTGCGGCTCTGAATGCGGCGTTCGCGCAAGACGGAGCGTTCGTCTCCATCCCGGAAGGGATCGTTTTGGAGAAGCCGGTTCATCTGTTTTATTATTCGGTCTCCAATGACATGCCCTCTGTCTCTCATCCGCGAACTGTCATTATCGCCGGGAAGAACAGCCGATGTTCGATCGTTGAACGTTACGCCGGAGCGGCCGGGCGGATTTATTGGACCAACGCTCAAACGAACGTGAGCATTGCCGAAAACGCCGTCGTCGAGCACTGCAAACTTCAACGCGAATCTCACGACGCCTTTCATATTTCCCACACCCGGATCGAACTCGCGCGCGACAGCCGCTATACCCACCATAACATTTCACTGGGAGGCGGGCTGACACGCAACGGCGTCACGGCGTCGTTGAACGACGAGGGCATCGAGTGCGCGTTGAACGGATTCACGATGCTGGACGGCGAACGGCATTGCGATAACCACACGCTGATCGTTCACGACAAACCTCACGGCCGAAGTCATGAATTGTATAAAAGCATTCTGGACGGGCGGTCGAGCACTGTTTTTCAGGGCAAAATCTACGTCGAGAAGGACGCGCAGAAAACCGACGCCGAACAGACGAATCAAACACTGCTGCTTTCCGGCGACGCCACTATCGACTCGATGCCTCAGTTGGAAATCTACGCGGACGACGTGAAATGCTCGCATGGATCGACAACTGGGCAGTTGGATGAAGACGCCATCTTTTACTTGCAGGCGCGGGGAATCGAAAAAGAGGCCGCGCGTGGGCTGCTGACCTACGCGTTCGCCAACGAAGTCATTCAGCGCATCGGAATCGACACCATGCGTGAGGAACTGGATCGCTTACTCCTTCAGCAATTACCAACGGTGTAAGTCGAGGTTAGTTTTCAGTTATCGTCTTTCAGTCGAATGAGGGAGAGGGAATACAGGGAGAAGGAGATTCAATCATGAGCGCCCTGGGAACCGCGTTGGCCGAAAAAGATTCGCAAACCGAATGTCCCGCGATCGACGTCGCGAGGATTCGGGAGGATTTCCCTGTGTTGAAAGAGCTTGTGCATGGGAAGCCTTTGGTCTATCTCGACAACGCCGCCTCTACACAAAAACCCCAATCGGTCATCGATGCGATCGATCGGATTTATTCCAAATATTACTCCAACATCCATCGCGGAGTGCATCTCTTAAGTCAGAAATCGACCGACGCCTACGAGGCGGTCCGAACGCAAGTCAAGCAATTCATCAACGCCGGCAGCGAAAAAGAGATCGTCTACGTGCGTAACGCGACCGAAGCGATCAACCTGGTCGCTTCGTCCTACGGACGTAAGTTTATCAAGGAAGGCGACGAGATCATCGTCTCTGCGATGGAGCACCACGCCAATATCGTTCCCTGGCAGATTCTTTGTGAGGAAAAGGGAGCCGTTCTTCGCGTGATTCCCATGAACGACGACGGCGAGCTGCTGATGGACGAGTTCGAGAAACTGCTGGGACCGAAAACCCGCTTCGTCTCCATCGTTCATCTCTCCAACGCTCTGGGAACGATCAATCCCATCAAAAAAATCATCGACAGGACACATGCCATTGGCGCGCCGGTGCTGATAGACGCCGCTCAGAGCGCCCCGCATATTCCATTGGACGTTCAGGCGCTTGATTGCGACTTTCTCGTTTTTTCCGGCCATAAAGTCTATGGCCCAACAGGGATCGGCGCGCTTTACGGAAAAGCCGATCTGCTGGATTCCATGCCCCCCTATCAAGGCGGGGGCGATATGATCAGCTATGTCTCGTTCGAGAAAACGCTTTATAACGACATCCCATATAAATTCGAGGCGGGAACGCCCAACATCGCCGGAACGATCGGGCTGGGCGCGGCCATCGATTACCTGACCGGGATCGGGATGGACCGGATCGCCGCTCACGAAGAAGACCTGCTGAATTACGCCACGCAAGCCGTTAGCGAAATCCCCGAACTGACCGTGATCGGACGGGCGAAACAAAAAGCCGGGGTTCTATCGTTTATCCTTGAGAACGTTCATCCCCACGATATCGGGACGATCGTGGATCAAGAAGGCGTCGCGATCCGCACCGGCCATCATTGCGCGCAGCCGGTGATGGACCGGTTCAATATCCCGGCAACAGCGAGAGCGTCGTTTGGAATTTATAACACCAAAGAAGAGATTGATGTATTCATCGATGCGGTTAAACGAGTGTTAGAGGTATTCGCCTGATGTCTGTTTTTCAAGAACTGTATCAAGAGGTCATTCTCGATCACAACAAGAATCCACGGAATTATCGCCGGATGGACGACGCCAATCATCACGCCGACGGGCACAACCCGCTTTGTGGCGACAAGATTAAAGTCTACTTGAATGTCGATGACGGGGTGGTGAAAGACGTCTCTTTCGAGGGCGTCGGATGCGCGATTTCGACCGCGTCCGCTTCGCTGATGACGGAGAGTATTAAAGGCAAACCCCTTTCGGAAGTGAAATCCTTATTCGAGACGTTTCACGGGATCGTGACAACCAGTGCCGATGAAGAAATCGATGCCTCTTCGCTGGGGAAGTTGGAAGCGTTGACGGGTGTGCGGGAGTTTCCCATGCGGGTGAAGTGCGCCACGCTGGCCTGGCATACCATGAACACCGCATTGGAATCGAAAGAGACCGTCGCGACAACGGAATAGAAACGAGGAAAGCAGCACGACAATGGTGGCCACTATGGAAGAAACCACAATCGATCGCCAGGAACTTGAATCCTTAGTGATCGATAAACTAAAACAATGCTACGACCCTGAAATCCCTGTCAATATTTACGAGATGGGATTGATCTACAAGATCGACGTTCAGGACAGCGGCGTCGTGTCGATCGACATGACATTGACTTCTCCGGCCTGTCCAGTGGCGGAATCGCTACCGCTTGAGGTGGAGGCGGCGGTTCGGCAGATTCGTGGAATCGAGCGCGTTCAGGTCAATATCGTCTGGGAACCGCCGTGGACTTTCGATTTAATGTCAGAAGCCGCAAAATTAGAACTGGGATTCGATTAACTGACTAGGTTCGATTCAATGCGTTGATTCAATTATACTTACAGCAACAATACCTTCCCTTCTCCTAATATAGTCCTGCCTAGAAAATGAAAAATATAAGAAAAGTGTATGGAATGATTCACTCATTATGTTGACGCTCACCATAATTTTCATATAATGTTATAGTTAGAGCGGTTTTCAAAAGTATCGTCGAATTGAATGCGTTACGACTTGATAAATCCTGCGCTTTTTCGGAATTTATCAAACGCCATTACGAATGTATTTTTGAAAATCAATATAGCCTTTAGAATAAATGAGATACGGTTTTTTTTCTAAAAGGAAAACGTCTATCGTGTTTCTTCTTTGTTGTGCTTGAATGTATTGGCGGATATCGACTTTATTTCATAAGTCATTTATTCCGTTGAAGCGGGAAAAAGGGGAACAGTAATCTTCATACCAGGAATTATTCAAAGCGGAGCGATCTGCTTGGAGGCGTATTATGCCGACGTATTCGTATAAAGCCTTGGATAAGGGCGGCAAGGAAATTCGGGGAAGTATCGAAGCGACTGGTGAGGAAGCGGTCGTCGATCGGCTTCGTACGATGGGGTATTACGTTACCCAGGTCAGCCGTCACAAGCAAGGTGTTGGACAAGTCGATCTCGCCGATCTGCCGATCATTCGCGGTATATCGAAAGTGGTCTCGCGCGGGAAGGTGTCGTTGAAACATCTCTCCGCTTTTTCTCGTCAGCTGGCGACGCTGATCGGCGCAGGTCTTCCATTGCTTCGAAGCCTTCAGATTCTTCAGGAGCAGGTCGAGGATAAAAACCTCATGGACGCGCTGGATGGGATCGTCGAATCGGTCGAAGGGGGAAGCACTCTCTCCGAAGCGATGGCCAAGTTTCCCAAGATTTTCAACCGGCTCTATGTCAACATGGTCAAAGCCGGTGAGATCGGCGGTGCGTTGGAACAGGTTCTGGACCGGCTCGCGCTCTTCCAGGAAAAAAGTCAGGCCGTGCGTTCCAAGGTGAAGGGCGCGATGTGGTATCCATGTGTGGTTATTACTATCGCCCTCAGTGTTGTGGCCGTCATTTTGATTTTCGTGGTTCCCAAGTTTGCCGAGATGTTCAGCGGACTGGGCGGTGAACTCCCTTACTTGACCCAGTTGCTGGTCGATTTCAGTGATGGTTTGGTTAAATACTGGTATATTCCCCTGTTAGCGATTGCAGGAATCATGGTGTTATTCAAACTCATCGGGAGTACCAATACAGGGAAATATGTAATCGACCGGTCGTTATTGCGGTTCCCGATATTCGGAACCATTCTCCAGAAATCCGCCATCGCACGGTTCGCCAGAACCTTCGGAACACTGCTGGATACGGGCGTTCCCATTCTGCAAACACTATTGATCGTTAAGGATACTTCCGGAAGCGAGGTGATCTCGCGGGCAATGATCGACATTCACGCTTCGATCCGCGACGGGGACACTGTGTCGGAACCGATGAAATCGTTCCCCATTTTCCCGCCCTTGGTCGTGCATATGATCGCGGTCGGTGAAGAGACCGGTGCGCTGGACAAGATGCTGATCAAAGTCGCCGAGGCCTACGAACGCGAGGTGGACGACGCCGTGGAAGGATTATCCAAATTGATCGAACCGTTGCTGATCGTGGTTCTGGGCGGGATCATCGGGACAGTCGTCGTCGCGCTCTATCTCCCAATCTTCACCATTACCAACCAGATCAAAACCTGACAAAAACATAAGTTTGAACACACAAACCCCGCCAGGAATCGATCCCGGCGGGGTTTGCTTTTCTTACCACGCTCTTCGCGATACCGGCGAGGGCGGGTATAATGAAAGGCTTGGTTTTTGTTGCCCGATTCGAGGGCCAACCATCCCTGTTTTAAAATCGATAATTAGAAGCCGTTTATGTCCAATAACAAACCGATTATCGTTCAAAGCGATAAAACCGTTTTTCTCGAAGTGGATTCTCCCGTTTTCGAGGAAGCACGGGACACGCTGTGTTCGTTTGCCGAATTACTGAAGTGTCCCGAGCATCTGCATACCTACTCGATTTCTCCTCTCTCGCTGTGGAACGCGGCCAGTGCGGGTCTGACCTCGAAAAATGTGATCGAGGGTTTAAAAAAGTATTCCCGCTATCCGGTTCCCGGCAACGTAGAAGCCGACATCGTGGAGTACATGGGGCGCTTCGGACGCTTGATTCTGGAACGGCGGGACGAACGGCTCGTGCTCCGCAGTCAAGACCCTTTGCTGCTGGATGAAATCAGCCGACACAAGAAAACCCAAGCCTATATCGAAGACCGCCTGGATCCCAACACGCTGCTCATCGGCGGGCCGTACCGAGGTCGTCTCAAGCAGAATTTAGTCAAGATCGGTTTTCCCGTAAAAGATCTAGCGGGATATGTCAAAGGAACTCCTTTCAGGATCGTATTGCGCGAACGTGCTCTCTCCGGCAAGCCATTCTCACTCAGGGATTACCAGCGCGCGGCGGTCTCGGCGTTTTACCGGGGAGGAAGCACGTCCGGGGGAAGTGGAGCGGTCGTCCTTCCGTGCGGCGCAGGAAAAACCGTCATTGGAATCGGGGCGATGGCGGAAATCAATACGCAGACGCTGATTCTCGCGACCAACATCGTCGCCTTGCGGCAGTGGAAGCAGGAAATTCTGGATAAAACCAACATCGCAGAAGACGATATCTGCGAATACAGCGGCGAAATGAAAAAGATCGGTCCCATCACCATCGCCACGTACCAAATCATGACGTATCGTAAACACAAGACGGACAAATTTCCCCACTTGAAACTATTCGAAGCGCAGGACTGGGGGCTGATCGTCTACGACGAGGTGCATCTGCTTCCTGCGCCCGTCTTTCGGATGACGGCGGATATTCAGGCTCGGCGGCGGCTGGGGCTGACGGCGACGTTGGTACGCGAAGACGGCTTGGAAAGCGATGTCTTCAGCCTGATCGGACCGAAATGTTACGACGTGCCCTGGAAGGTGCTGGAAAAGCAGGGGTGGATCGCCGAAGCGGAATGCCACGAAGTGCGCGTCCCGCTTCCCTTGGAACAACGGCGTGAGTACGTCATGGCGCAGCCCCGCGCTCAGTTTCGCATCGCCAGCGAAAACCCGGTCAAACTGGACGTGCTGGACGTGCTTCTCAAACGCCACCGGGGCGATCTGGTTCTGATTATCGGACAGTATATCCGGCAGCTGCGCGTCGTGGCTTCGACGTTCAAACTGCCTCTCCTGACCGGGCAGACTCCCAACAGCGAGCGAGAGAAATTGTACGACCTTTTTCGCCGGGGAGAGATCGAGACGCTCGTCGTTTCCAAAGTCGCAAATTTTGCCGTCGATCTTCCCGACGCCAGCGTTGCCATTCAGATATCGGGAACGTTTGGCTCAAGACAGGAAGAAGCGCAGCGCCTGGGCCGGATTCTACGCCCCAAGGACGATGGCCGTACCACCCATTTCTATTCGGTGATCACCCGCGACAGCACCGAAGGCGAGTTCGCCCAGAAACGTCAGCGTTTCCTGACCGAACAGGGATACCGCTACCACATCAGCCAGATGGAAAACGATAAAACGATGCCGGCGGCCTTTGCCGCTCGATGAACCGGACACACCGATGAATCTCTATAACTTGTTGGTCCACTTACCGAACGAACAGCTGAAACGCCTGGCCCAGGAATTCGGCGTTTCGGCGATGAGTCCCTCGCAAAAGAACCTGACCGACGCGATCGCCGCCCGTTACAAAGACCGTAGCTTTCTCTCCCTGATGTTCGATGAGCTGCCTGAAGATTGCCGGGCGTTATTACAGGCACTGGTTTTTTTTACTCCTTTGAATCAGGCTGTCTTGACGATTCCCGAACCGTTTCAGCGTATGAGATTTCGCTCGGTTTCGTTCGAGGAAAGTCTTTCATTGCTGTTCGATATGGGGCTGTTGTTCCACGACTCTTCCGGGGATGCGGACCAGGTTGTTCTGCCGCCAGAGTTGCGGCAGGCGCTGCGTTCGCTCTTTCTCGATTCATACAGCGAACTGAAACCGTTGCGTGAATTGCCTTTGGAGACGGTTCGAGCCGGGCAGGATGGGGTGGAAGCCGTTTTTCATCTACTGGGGATTCTCCTGCACTACCGCGCCCCCCAGACACGGAAAGGATCGATCCACAAGAAAATCGTCGAACGGTGGCGGGACCGTTTCGCTGGGATTGGGCTTGACGAGGATTTTTTTCAATTCGCATTCGATTTTTGTCTGGACCAGGAACTGCTGACCGTCCATCATGGTAATTACCGTCCCTCGCCGAAAGTTTCGGATTGGCTCTGCAAGGCTCCACTGAAGTTGCGGGATGAGGTATGGCGGTATTTCCTTCATACGCGCGTTTTGAAGGAATCCGGTCTCCAGCGTTTGCTCGTTGTTCTGCATGGAACGTGGAAAAGCGTTTGCCGGAAAAAGACAAGTCCGGTTTTTTCAATTCAATCCTTAGAAGAAATCCTCACCCAGGATAAGGATTCGTCCGATTCAGCGTCCTGGCCGGTATTGAACGGTTTGCAATGGCTGGAATATTTGGGGATCGTACATATCGAGCGGGTTCGGGAATTGTCCGGAGTGGAAAGGCCCGATGTTTTTTCGTTGACCGGAATCGGGGCTGATATACTATTCGACGAAGCGATTTCGGAACGGGAAGAGTCCCGCCCCCATCACGCAGTGCTTCAACCCAATTTCGATCTGCTGGTTCCATCGGCAGTGGATTATCTATCGCTGTGGAAACTCGAAAAGCTGGCGGAATTTCGCCGCCGGGATGTGATGAGTGAATACCATCTATCACAGCACAGCATCATTTTCGCCATGCGGCGGGGCTGGAGCCAGGATGAGGTTTTTGGATTTATCGGTGAATTGATTTCAGGACCGATCCCCGACAACGTCCGTTACAGTCTGGAAGCATGGTGCGGCATGTACGGGCAGATCACTCTTCGCCGAACCGTGCTCATCGAATGCGTATCGCCGGAACTGGCCGATGAGATGATCCACGTTCCCGGTGTTCGGCCAATGATCGAAGAACGGATCGCGGACCGGTATTTCACCGTGACAGAATCCAACGCAAAACCCCTCATGCGCCTGCTTCAGGATCGGGGTTACGAACCGGCCGCCAAACGGCTGACCGGGGAAGAATAAATCGACATATCCAAAGTTGTTGAATAAAATCTAAACGTCACCAGAAAATATAAATAGTCTACCCTCACCCTAACCCTCTCCCAGAGGGAGAGGAAATACAAATACAAACAGGCGATGATGATTGATCGACCGAATTCGTGGAAATCTTTTTATAGGGAGACCTATTCCCGGCACTGGCAGACGTTCTCCCAGGAATTGGGGCATAAGGTCTACCACGTTCGCTATCAGGAACGCTGCCTGGCTCCGGTCAAAGAAATCGAAAACGGGCGTATACTCGAAGTTGGCTGCGGGCGGGGCGATCTGCTCGCGCAGTATCCCCCGGCCTCGAACGAACGGGTAGGGTGCGATCTCTCGGAAGGGAATATAATCGCCTGCTCGGAACGGTTTCAAGAAACGGATCCTTCGGTGAAACTGGTCCATTCCGACGCCGAAAACCTGCCTT
>CAZSIZ010000174.1:0-12753 GCA_964606645.1 uncultured bacterium | reverse complement strand
TTATAATGAGGCAACGACTGGACTTCGGTAACAAAATATGTGAGTCAATGCGCTCGGCGGTAGGTGCGGATAATGAATGGGAAAAAGAGGTTGTCGATCAAATCCTGTACGAAGCCGTCATTGGAGAAGACCGTGTCAGTTACATCCAGGAAGTCGCCATCCCCTTTGGTGATGATTTGATCCCTTCTTTCGCGCCGGACGAACCGATTGGTTTCACTTTGAGCTGGCTTGATTGGGACAATGGGGTGTTCATGCACGGACGCTGGCATCAATACAACGAATCCGATCTGGCTCGATACGGAGAGTTGCGCTGGAACAGTTCGAATCCACTCGGTGGAACCGGCCTGCGTCATTGGTCTGTTTATTAATCAAATATGACAGTCAACCATCCGTTTTCCGCCTGTCAAATTTCAAAGGTTGAAATCTGACAGGCGATTTTCGGTTTATTATTTCTATTGAAAACCGCTCGAAAAAAAAGGGACGCGGTTATCAGCGTCCCTCGGCTCTTCAAATGATATTTCATCGCATGGCTACACGACAAATCCCTCGATTTGAAGGATCTCTATTGTCTCATTAGATATTCGACTGGTCCCATGTGGCTGAACGGTCCATAATACGGCGGCGTTCCTCCGGTTCGGATCGCGTAGACGTAGAACTGGTAGGTGTTGTCGAATTGGGGGCCTTCGATGAATTTAATCGCGGTCAAAGGCTGGTCTTCCTTCCATTCCCAGTAATCGATTTCCGCATTGCCGGTCCGGCCCAGGTATTCGCGCTCGCCACCGTTGACGGACGTGTAAATATGGAAATCGGCGATATCGGTGTAATCGATATTCCACCGGATTACCAAATCGCGTTTCTCGCTGGTGTCGTAATCCTCGCTGGTGCTGATGTCGGCGAACGAGTTGACGTGGTCGGTGACGATCGCCTTATTCAACCCGATGAGAGGGGTCGGGGTTGGCGACGGCAGCGGGGTTGGATTGGGAGCATCCGATTTGAGGTATTCGAACGGACCCGCCTGGACGAATGGCCCATAAAACGGGGGAGAGCCTTCGGAGCGGATCGGGAAGACCTCGAATTGATACGTCGAAACGAACTGCGGTCCGTGAACGAATTTCGGATCGATCCAGGGAACGGCTTCTCTCCATTCCAGAGAGTCCGCAATCCCATCGCCGGTTTGTCCCAAGTATTCGAACGCCCCGCCGTCGATCGATACGTACACGTGGAAATCGATGACATCGGGCAGATCGACGTTCCATCGGATCACCAGCGCCCGACTTTCGTCCGTATCGTAATCCTCGCTGTAACTCAGGTCCTCGAACGCTCCGAGATGGTCGGTCACAATCACTTCGTTCGTGCCGACGATCGGCGTCATCGTCGGAGTGGACGTCGGGACCGGGGTGGGATTGGAACTGTCCAGTTCCAGATATAACAGACTGTCCGCTGCTACGATTTGCTGCTGTGATCCGTCCTGAAAGATCCCGAACACGGCAAAATAGTAGGTATTGCCGAACTGCGGTCCGTCTTCGAATTCCAGGGTCACGTAATCGCTGTCTTCACGCCATTCGTAGTAGGAAATATCCCCGCGTTTGGTCTGAGCCATGTAAACCGGCTCGGCTCCGTTCACACCGACGTAAATGTGGCTGTCGATCATACCAGACTGCGGGAAATTCCACCGAATGGCGATGGCACGGGAAAGCGTATCGTCACGGTCTTCGATTCCGACTAGATCTTCGATGGATTGAAGGTTGTCGGTTACGATCAGCGTATTCGCTGGAACCGAGATCAAGACCGGTGTCGGCGTCAACGTCGGAGTGGGCGTTGGGAAGACGCCTCCAGGTTCCTGAAACGCCACATCTCCATCCGTCTCCAGATGAACCAGTCCCAGATTGGGCCGTAACGCAAAGACCAGGAACCGGTACGTTTTCCCGTACTGAGGCCCTTCGGAGAACATCGTCGACACATCGGGATTGATTCGATCCCAACTGAAGTAAGAGACCGTCGGATCGGCGACACGTCCCAGGTAAAACTCGGTCGAATCGTTCACGCGAACGTACAAATGATATTCAGTAATGCCTTCTTCGACGATATTCCAGCGGATTGCCAACGCGCGTTCCCAGTCTTCATCCAAGTCTGAAAATCCAACCAGATTGCCCATCGTACTGAGATCGTCCGTCACGACAACCGTATTTTCAGGGATTTCGTAGATAACAGGAGTGTTGGTTGCCGTGGGAATGGCGGTGTCGGTTGGAGTGGCCGTCGGGGTTGGTGTAGCGGTAGGTGTCGGCAGATCGGGCGCATCGGTCGACATAAAATAAACATTGGCCTGCGACTCAAGCACAAGCAATCCGATCCCCGGCCGTATCGCAAAGATCACGAAGCGGTACGATTTATCGAATTGCGGGCCTTCGGAGAACATCGTCGACACTTCCGGATTATCTCGATTCCAATTGAAATACGTTGTGGATGGATCCGCAATCCGGCCGAGGTAGAATTCGGTCGAATCGTTGACTCGCACGTAAAGGTGATATTCCGTTACCCCCTCCAACGGTGCATTCCAGCGAATTCCCATGGAGCGGTTCGTTTCGTCATCCTTGTCGAACAATCCGGTCAAATCTTGCGTCGAGTTCAAATCATCCATTACAGCGACCGTGCCTTCGGGAACCTCGAGGGAAATCGGCGTAAACGTTGGAAGCGGCGTATGAGTGGGTGTCGCTGTCGCTGTGGGGGTTGGGGCGTCGTTGGACTGGAAGAAAACGTCCGCATTTGCCTCGATGTACTTGGCCGGTCCTTCCTCGAAGAGCGCGTACACACCGAAGCGGTACGAATTGCCGAACTGCGCTCCATGCCACAGGAAAGAATTAATCTCTCCGCTTCGTGTCTGTCCGATAAAAACGCCCTTGCCACCATTGGTCTGAACGAATACATGAAAATCGGCGACGTTTTCTGGTTCGATATTCCAATGAATGGCCAGTGCCGGATCGAGAGGATCGTCCTGATCGAAATGCCCCACGAGATCGACATCGGTTAAAAAGTCATCCGTGACGGCCACAGTATCGATTGGGAGATTGAGGGGCAGCGGGGTCGCGGTCGCCGTTGGAGTGGCCGTATTTGTCGGAGTCGGTGTATTCGTCGGGGTTGGCGTTGCGGTCGCCGTTGGCGTGTTGGTGGGAGTATGGGTCGGCGTCGGCGTCGCATCCACGTGAATCGATAAATCCCAAATCCGCACCGAACCATCGCTGCTTCCGCTCAGGAATGTCCGGTTGCCAGATGCGAAATCGATGGAATTCACCGCGTCGGTATGTCCGGAGAATGTTTGCAAAACAATACGCAGATCCAAATCGAACAACTGGATATCGTTTCCGGATGCGACCAGTATCCAGTTTTTATCCAGAGACGAATCGAAGGCACGAATCGCACTGTTTGAAAACAGGTTAAGGGAGCTCAACGATCCTGTATTGTAATCCCATTCACGGGCGATCTTGTCCTCGCTCCCCGCCATGATATTCGATCCGCCCGTGAAGACGACGGCGCTGACTTCCAGGCCGTTATCGATCACACCGAGTTCCAATCCATTTTCCAGTGACCAAATCCGGACGGTCTTGTCGCTGCCGCCGGTTCCGACGAGCGCGCCGTCTTTCGAGACGGCTACGTCATTCACGATCCCGGTGTGTCCGCTCAAGGTCCGGGTTGTGAGTCCGCTGGCTACGCTCCAGATTTTGGCGGTATGGTCTTCACTTCCGGTGACGATGGTGTTTCCGTCGGGCGTAAAAACGACCGAGGTAATATCGTCAGTATGCCCGATGAAGATACGAAGTAAATCGCCTGTCACTGCATCCCACAGCACGGCCAAGTCGTCGTCGCTCACCGTGACCAAGCTCGCGCCATCGGGCGAAAAGGCCATTGCATTGATCGCACCGGTATGAAATTCAAGTTTCTGTAAAACCGCTCCGGTCTCGAAATCCCAGAGACGAACGATGCGGTCGTTGCTGCCCACGGCGATCGTGGATCCGTCCGGCGAATTGGCCACCGCGTTGATCGCGCCGGTATGTCCTTCCAACGACAGGACCCGACCACCTGTTCCTGTGGCGTATACCGCCAACGAATTGTCGTCACCGGCCACGGCCATACGGTCTCCACCGGATGAATACGCTAACGAGAGAACATCGACGCCGCTTTCGGAATAAGTGGTGACGAGATCGCCGGTATCGACTTCCCAGAGCCGGGCGCCCCCGACGCCGCCGGTTACGATATGGTTTCCATCGGGAGCGAACGCCACGGCTTCAACCAATCCCGCTTTGATGGATACTATTTCTGCTCCGGTATCGACGTCCCACACTTTCGCCGTCGTGTCATAACTCCCGGACACGATGCGGGCTTGAGTCGATGAGAAAGCCACCGACCGAACCGCGCCGGTATGCCCGCTGAATGTCCGGTTCAATTGCGCGTAGGTTAAACTCCACAACTTGACCGTGTTATCCTTGCTTCCCGTAAGCAGCCATTCGCCATCCGTTGAAGTCGCCACTGAATAGACTGCACCCCGGTGGGATTCCAATGTCAGCAGCGTTTCCTTCGTGTTCAAGTCCCAAATACGGACGGTTTTATCGTTCCCGCCGGTAATCAGCGCCGAACCGCCCGCCGAAAAGGTCACGGAATAGACCGCCCCCGTATGTCCCTCGAAGGTAGCCAATTCTTCACCCGTTCCCACATCCCATAGTATGGCGGTTGCGTCGTCGCTAACGGTTGCCAGTTTTGTCCCGTCGGGTGAAAAGACGAGTGCGTTCACGTCCGATGAATGTCCGTTGAAATTCCGAATCGGTTCGCCGGTTAGCGCCGACCACAAAACGATCGTCTGCCCTCCAGCGGACGCGATGAAAAGGCCGTCCGATGAATATGCAACGGCTTTCAGCGGTCCGATGCCGAAGATTCGTTCTCCCGACGCGCCCGTCAATGGAGGCATGGGAATCGGGGTTGGGGTTGGGGTCATGGTGGGGGTTGGTGTTGGCGTGTTTGGCGGCTCGTGAGAGGATTGACCGTCCGTGAAGAAAACGGACAGCCGGTAATCCCGCACGACTTTGACTGTCGAATTCAGCGGCCGCCTGACGAGCAGGTAATACGTTCCTGAATGCTGTAAGTCGAATCGAACTTCCGGATACTCTTCATCGTCGCTGGCTTGAAGGAGTTGACCGAGATTGTTGTACAACTCCAGCCGCAAATCACGGTCGATAATGGTCCCATGACTGATGGAACTGGTCAGTCCGCGACCGAGATCGGATGTGCTTATGTATAGCCGGTACCAGTCTTCTTCGTCCTCGAATGTCTCTTCCATGCTGTCCCCGCTTGGATCGAATGAAGACAACGCGCCCAACACGGGAAGATCGGGATGGATATCCATACTCTGGTTGCGGGAATCGTTCGGTTCGGTTTCTTGAACGATTTCCCCTTTTGCCAGCAGGGAATAACTCTGGTGTTCCTGAATGGCTAAATCGAGTAACGATTGCGCACCTTCGTAGTTGTAGCGCGCGTAATAATGGGCGATGAATGCTTTGACCTGCGGCGGAATATCGGGATAGAGCGTATAGAACAAATCGTCGTTCGCCATGTATGAATTGAGAAACAGACGGCTCCATTCTGATGAGGAATAGTCCTCTCCACCATAACGCAGCGAAGCGGTTTCTGGAGGAAGCCCTTTAATCGTCGGCCAGGCCAGCCAGTCGATCAGGTAGTTATCCACTGCACCGGAAGCGGCGTTCGTATAAGCCAGCCACGGTTCGATCAAACCGATCAGATGGCCGAGTTCCTTCATGAAGAAAGTACTGACGGGATAGGTAAAAACGAGGTCCCCGGCAGGATTCGTTCTTTGGAAGGTCGTGTCCTGGAACACGTACACATACGGATTTCCCGGAGGACGCCGTAATATCGCGGTCGGTGCGCTGTTGTCCGTTAGACTCAGAAACGTACTCATATTGGGATAATCACGGCGAATCTGGAAAATGGATGTATCACCGCTCCACGCACCGAAAAGTGTCGATTGTGAAACCATGCCCGCCAGCGACGGCCCAAACTCCACTGCCTCTATCGTTACATGCTGGCTCCCGTCCGACACCTCCAGAAACTCAAGACCGACATAGGCGAGTGCCGTGTTGTACATGGTAACGCATCGGCGAAGTTCGTTTTCAAAAAAGGTCACTTCCTCAGCCGAAAATTCACCCCCGGTCTCGAAGCCGGAGAAATCGATCGCAAAGCGGCATTCCCGAAGACCGTCTCCATCCGAATCCGTTCGGTTATCGGAAAGTTGATAGTAGAAGGAGGGCCATCGGTAAACATTTTGAGGCCGCGCGCCGGATGATCCCGACCAGAAATCCGGTGGAACGAGTTGGGAATTCGAGCGGAGTTTTTTCCCGGTTTGAATTCGCTGTAATTGTTGATCGATGAAGTTCGTTGTCTGGGATTGCGGCGGTGTACCGGGTGCTCCATAAAAATCGGATCCAGCTAAATCGATCTCATCTGCATGAGATGATAAACCAGCGATCCAGGGGGAAAGAACAATGACGAGAAGTCCGAATAATAATACCGAAAATGGTATTCGCCCACAGCTTTGGCTCTGCGTAATCATATTTGTTACCTCAACCGAATAGGACACTGAAACAGCATCCGCAGATTTTCTCGAAAAAAATCTCAAGACAAAACAATAAAATTCCGCCGGTTGGCAATGCGCAACCAGCATCTGAAATTACCTATACTATAACATAAAATACATTTTTTCGCGGATTTAAGATAAAGTCAAGTGAAATTTTATTCTTTGGAAGATAAATCTAACCGTTGAGGGATGATAGGAGGTCAATAATTTCACGCCCCCCATGGTCCAGAATCGCTTGAGCCAGATTCCGCCCCAACTCGTCAGGGCAGGAGGCGGAGCCGGTTTTGGACTCACGAACGATAGGAGATCCATCGAGGGAAGCGATTAAACCTTCTAAATTCAAATTCTCTCCATCGACCATTGCGTAAGCGGCGATTGGAACCTGACAACCACCCTCCAGTGTGGCCAGGAAAGCCCGTTCGGCCAGGACGATAGCCGCAGTGGTCTTGTCGTGAATGGTGAGTAACAAGTCGCGAACCGCTTCGTCGTCGATGCGGGCTTCGATCGCTATCGCCCCCTGCGCGGGTGCGGGTAGCATCTCCTCCACCGACAGCACCCCGGCGATTTGATCCCGCCATCCCATCCGGCGCGCTCCCGCTTCCGCCATAATCAAGGCATCCCAATCCGACTCCCGGAATTTTTTCAAGCGGGTATTCACATTGCCGCGAATGTCGATCACGGTGGCGTCCGGACGCGCGGCGAGTACCTGCGCCCGGCGTCTCAAACTTCCCGTCGCAATCATTGGATCGGGAGGCAGGTCTTTGAGGCATGAAGCGGAACGGGAAAAGATCGCATCGAAGGGCGAATCACGTTCGGGAATCGAAACGATCTCCAGTCCCTGGGGAAGTACGGTCGGCAGGTCCTTGAAACTATGAACGGCGAAATCGATCCGCTCGTCCAGCAGCGCGTTTTCGATCTCTTTCGTGAAAACGCCTTTCCCGCCCAGCTGGACAAGGGGTTTATCTAAAATCCGGTCGCCGGTCGTCTGGATCGTGACGATCTCGATTTCCGCTTCCGGGCATCGCTGGGAGAGCAGGCTTTTGACCCGTTCCGCCTGCCACAACGCCAACGGGCTGCCCCGCGTTCCGAGTTTGAATACGTTTTTCTTCATTTGTCTATCGAATCTCAATCAGCAATCGACGATCGATGCAAGCCATTCATTTAATGTTACTGGTTCTTTTCTTGAAGGGCCACCCAGGCTTTCATTTGATAACTGCACGCGCATTTGGATGCGCCATCCGGGATCAAAACCAATCCACCGGCGGGAATGGCGTTAAACCAGCACCCCGTCCTGATTCCTCCAAAATTTTCCGTTCCCGCATTGCGGATTAAATCCCAATAGCCAAGTGTTGCTGAGCGGTAGAGTAATAAGTTCGTACTCGCGCATATTTGGCCACATCCGTAAGAGCGTTGAAAGGGCGTTGGAACGACCGCTCCCGTTTTCAAGTTCCACATTCCGCCTTCAGCAAAAACCAAACGATCGTTAATTAAAGGCCGTGTGACATAGTTCGCTTCGATATCCCACAATCCATTCCCGTTTTTGGCGTCGAAAGCCGCCAGTCGTCCACCGATTTCGGAGGGGAGTTCGAAAAAGTTGTGTTTGACGGCTTTGAAGTGCATGAGAACGATTTGATGCTTTTCGCTGACCGATAGTTGCGTTCCATAAATATTCCGATTCTGCTGCCACTGGATGTCACCGGTTTTCGCGTCGAATGCAATCAACTCGCCGAATGGATGGTCTCCGAATTGAAGCCGTGGGAGTTTCTTCCCACTCGGTTTAGGATCGGTGATCCGGTCTTCCATCGCCAAGGGCCGGTCGATTAGAAAAACACGCTCGCCCGTCACCGCGATAGCGTTGTTGCGGATGGAATGTTTGGGTTGATAGGACCATTTCAAGCCACTGCTTTCGGCATCCAGGGCAAAGAAGAGTACGGATTCGGTATAGAGTTCGATCGCCGTATAACGGGGGCTGACTTTATGCGCCCGGTTGGAAACCGTTCCATAAATCATACCATCGCAATAGGCCAGATACCCCCACGTGTGACTCGAATTCCCAGGAACAGCCGGTGTCCGATAGTCACGAATCAATCGGCCTGTGGCGAGATCGATTCTTAAGCATCTGTTTTTCATTCGGACGTAAACGCTGTCATCGCTCAAGCAATAATTGCTTCCGGTATCACCGACGGCGACATCGTGATGAACACCATCGTAGTCTTTGAGAATCCCCTCGATTTCGTAAGTCCATAATCGGTTCCCGTTGTAAGCGTCAAGGGCGCAAAGACCGTCGACTCCTTCCGCGACAAGGATTCCCTGACTGAACAAGGGAGCGGGTGCTTGACCGTGACGATTGGCGATTTCAAAATCGATATCCCGATACCACAATGGAATCAAAGGGGCTTTCAAATTATCGCTCGAACATAGGGTGTTCGCGGCATTGGCGTTTTGATGCGTCCATGAGCCTGCGCCTTCAGGCGGTCCAAGCGTATGGACCTCCATCTTCCCCAAACCGCCAATACATCGCTTGCCTCCATAAGGACGCTGCAAACGGGACATTTCATGGATTCGCTCCTCCGCCAGTTTCCCTGACAGGGACTGTGATGAAACGACCAGATTAGCGAAACGGCTTGGATATCCCGTATCACTGGGATCGCCCGTGTGGACCGTTACACGAACGCCATACAGTCCAGCGTTCGCTAATCGGTCTCGTGCTTTTGAAACATTTTTCTCGTCAGGTTCCACGATGTAGATTTGCAACTGGGTTTGTTTTGCCAATTCCAGGGCCAGTTCCCCGGTCCCGCCACCGAGATCGACGCAGAAGCCGTTTGTGATTCCACTTTTGCGAATAATCTCTTTCGCGGCGGATACGTAATCGATAGCGGTTTCAGACGCTTCGATCATTTCGATCTTTTTCGTATTCGCAGCCGGAGTTTTTCGGTTCTCGCCGAAACAATAGATCAGGCCTCGATCCGTACTGACAATCAGGCGTTCGTCGGAAACGGCCAATCCCACCGTATTGCCATCGACATTCACCGATTCATATTCGGTTTGATTGTTTAAATCGTAGAGACGAACGTGCCCAGCTTCACCCATGACAACGGTTGATGCTGCCACAATGATTTCTTTTGCCTGTTGTTCAGCGTTGGTTTCAAAAATCGTTTCCAAACCGGTATAGTTGACGATTGCACCTTTTCGATCCTTTTTTTGCATGATTTTCAGACGATGGGCGATGAGGCGGTTTCCTAACGATTGGATCATGCCATCGGGCATGCGGGCCAAGAGACCTCCACCGTAGCGGGAGGATTGAAGACCGTTTTGAAGATCGAACAGACCACCCGCATTGAAAAAGTGCCGATCCGTGGATATCACTCGGGTTCCGCCGCGCCATTGATTCGCACCGAGGTGATAGTATTCCAGTTCGCCGGTTTGACACTGAAAAACCGCCGGGGTGGAACGACCATTGGGAACAATCAAGTAATCCTCCGTCGCGGCAAGATAGCCTTGGGGAGAGATTCCGCTTTTGGCCACGGCTCCCCCGTGAGGTTGAGGCATGACCAAACCGCCGACTTGGTCGTTGCACCAAAGCACGTTCCCGGTTTCCATATCAAGCGCGTAGACGTAAATGCCTTCGCTGGGCCATATCCCCGCCGAAAAATAGATCGTATCCTCATACAGAACCGGGCCGCCGCGCAGGGGCCAATGCGACACCAGGCGGCCATTACCCAAACATTTTCGATCACTCGGACCGCCTCGCTTCTTCCACTTGATTTTTCCATCTTCGATCGCGAGTGCGTAAAGCCAACCATCATCGCTGGCGACGACGATTCGATCGCGCCATCCCACGGGAGCAAAACGTATCGGTCCCCCGGTACAGAAAGTCCAACGTTCTTCGCCGGTTTCCAGGTCGAATGCGTGAACTCGATCGTCCGCCGAACTGCCGAAGAATACGGTTTGTTGGATCACGATCGGCTGATAGGCAATATCGAAGTGCATTCGATCCAAATCGCGATCGCCCGGTTGTGATGGCATTTCTCCCGAAAAAAGCTCGTCGGAAGGCCAGGCCGGTTTCGGCTGATGCGTCGATTGATAGACCCATTGCTGAGAGAGGTGCCTGGGCAATGGCGTGCTGGTATATCCGTCTCTTTTTTCGTTCCCCCGATACATCGGCCAATCGGTCCAAGCCGTCAGACATGAGACATAAAGTAATAGGGATAATAGTCCACACGGATTTTTTATTCGATCGATCATCGTTTTCTCTTTCTCAGTTGTCAGTCTTCGGCCGAATTAAGAATCATTCTTAGTTTTAACTTAACGTATGTCAGATTTCAATAATCGTTGCAAGTAATTCAGACTTGTTTTGAATAAAATCATCGACATCTTCGACAACAACTACATCATGGATCTCTCGATCGTCTTTGTAATCAAAGAGAGTACTCTCACATTTATCATTGGTCTTCACGAGGATTTTGATTTTATATTCATTCACCTTGCATGCTTGAACGAGTAATTCCCGAGCGGAATCCAGTGTCTCATTCGTCCGTTGAATTTTGATTGGAATCGGTCTAATTGAATCTCCATCTTTTAGAAATCCATCAATTCCCTTATTCCTTTGAACGGGGATCGCATCGAGTCTCGATAGTATTTGCAGCATATTATCTGTTTGATTACAATACGCAGCCTTCCCTTTTTTCATCAAAAGGGATTCTGATTTTACGGGATTTTCCAGCCTTTTCCTTGAGATGGATATCGCCTCTTCGGAGATGTCAATACCGATGTATTTTCTATTGAGCAATTTGGCCGCGACTAAAGTCGTCCCACTTCCACAAAAAGGATCAAGGACTAAATCATTCTTGTCCGTGACTAATTCAATGATTCTTTCCAATAGCAAAATGGGTTTTTGAGTTGGATAGCCGACACGTTCTCTTGCTTTGGGATTCAAATAGGGTATTTCCCACACATCGGTTAATGGAACCCCATTTTTTTTATCCATCAATTCATAATTTCCATCGTCACTGATTTTATAAGAAGATTTTCCATTTTCATCTCTGAGTCGTTTCTGGAAAATTTGATCGATATTCGTTGTGGGTGAATAACTGTTGAAAAATTTATTAAACTTGTAATTCTGTGATTTACTATAAAAATAAATGATCTGATGGGAGTTCAATAATCCTTTTTTCGTATTCGACCATCGTCGATAGACCCAGACGATCTCGCTTCGAAAATTTCCCGCTCCGAAAACCTCATCTAAAGCCACTCTTAAATAATGGGACGCCGAACGATCGCAATGCAGAAAAATGCTGCCCGTCTTTTTTAATACACGATAGCATTGCTTCAATCGATCCTGGATAGTGTCTTTGTAAATATCAATATTTTCCCATCGGTCTTCAAAAGAATATAATTTCGTGTTATCGCGAGTTCTTAGTTTTTGTTTTTTTTGAGTAAAAAAAGGTGGATCTAAATAAACCAGATCGACCGAATCCGGTTCAATCTTCCTCATTTCTTTGATACAATCTCCATGAAGCAGCATCATCGTATACCCTGAACCTTATCGGTTCAATCTATTTTGAGATATTTTCTTCGGCTATCTCAACCAATATACTTTTGAGATTTATCCCTGTTTTGCTTTCAATATACTGCCATGCGTCATCACCAAAATAATAGTCTCCATCCACTCCTGAATAAAGCGTTTTTATTGTTTCCTGGATTCTTATTGCTTGTTTCCTGTTCGGATAATAAAACATGATACGTATCGGTTTATAACCCGCTTTTTTGATGGCTTTCACTCTTGTGTGTTCTTTCGTAATATGGTCACCATCGGTTGTCGCATCTCTCCATTTTATTTCGTAAGCGTCACGATCGATTAAACAATCAATTTCAAACGTTTTCGGTCGTGAACCGTAAGTATTTTCAATTCTAACATTGCGCTGGACATCAAAAGCAGTTTCAAAACATACTACTGCTATCTTTTCAAGAAATGCACCCGCATATTTATATAGAAACCGGCCTTTGTTCTGATAAATGTCAATCAGTTCTCCTTCCTTATCGGTTATTCCAAGTACTTTATAAATGGCTCCTCACAAGAATCTGTGCACGAGTTTGGGTTCGGGAAGGTCACCCAT
>CAZSIZ010000173.1:10874-12826 GCA_964606645.1 uncultured bacterium | reverse complement strand
GCCTCGCTGCACTCGGCGCGTCGGCGACCTGCGTACTGCCCAGGCGATGATCGCCCCGTCACCGCTTCTGCTTCATAATACGAAAAAAGGATTCGACACCGAATGGGCCACCGAAGCCTATCACTCCGTCGGTGTGCCCGATCTTCTTGAAACGAAGAGGAAACACGCTTCCGGAAAAACCATTCTCCAATGGTTAAAGAATTATTAACCTGAAAACAAGGTTTAGACCGGATTCAGGATCGATTCCCATATTGACTTTTAAAGTGAATAAAAAAGAACGTGGGGAAATCCATTGCTGGATTTCCCCACGATAACGGTATAACACAATACGAAGGATCGAGTCTTATTTCTTCGATTCTTTCGCGACCGCACAAGCGGCAGAATGACGGGCGATCGGCACACGGTAAGGTGAGCAGGAGACATAGCTCAACCCGACGCGGTGGCAGAACTCGACGGATTCAGGATCGCCGCCGTGTTCGCCGCAGATACCCAGTTTGATGTTCTTGCGGGTTTTCTGGCCGCGTTTGACCGCCATCTCGATCAATTCGCCGATACCGGTAAAGTCGATGGTCTTGAAGGGATCGCAGGGAAGAATTCCTTTCTCCTCCACGTACTCGCGCAGGAAGGCGACGGCGTCGTCACGGCTGAAACCGTATCCCATCTGAGTCAGGTCGTTGGTTCCGAAGGAGAAGAATTCGGCGACTTCCGCGATTTCGTTGGCCGTCAGGCAGGCGCGCGGAATTTCGATCATGGTTCCGAACTGATGAGGAATCTTCTTGAGGCCGGTTTTTTTCAAGACTTCCTTATAGATGGCTTTGCAGAGCACTTTCTGATGCTTCAGTTCTTCGACCGTGCTGAGAACCGGAATCATGATTTCCGGAAGGGGTTTCTTTTTGGCTTTCAGCAATTCGGCAGAGGCTTCAAAAATAGCGCGAATCTGCATTTCGGCGATTTCGGGATACGTGATTCCCAGACGAACGCCGCGATGTCCCATCATGGGATTGAGTTCGTGCAGGCCGCCGGCGCGTTTTTTGAATTCGGCCGGTGCGATTTTCAGTTCGGCGCAGAGGCGTTTGATTTCAGCCGGTTCCTGCGGGACGAATTCGTGCAGCGGTGGATCGAGCAGACGGAACGTGACAGGCAGACCATCCATCGCCAACAGCGTGGCTCTGATGTCTCTCTTGACGAACGGGTAAAGTTCATTCAACGCTTTGCGGCGTTCGGGTTCGCCTTGGGCCAGGATCATCTTGCGCAGCTTGGAAAGCGGTTTTTCCGAACCTTTACCGTAGAACATGTGCTCGGTACGGAACAGCCCGATGCCTTCCGCGCCGTATCTCAGGGCGACCTTGGCGTCTTCAGGGGTTTCGGCGTTGGTTCGAACTTTCAACTTGCGGACCGAGTCGCAGATTGCCAGGAAATCATCGAGGCTCTTGTTTTTGGAACCGGCGTCGATCAGGTCCAGTGCGCCAACGTAAACATAGCCTTTGGTTCCGTTGAGTGTCAGCGTGTCACCGGCTTTGAGCTTCTTGCCACCGGCGGTAAGGGTTTTCTTGCTGTAATCGATATCCAACTCGCCAGCGCCGACGATGCAGCATTTACCCCAGCCACGGGCGACGAGCGCGGCGTGGCTGGTCATCCCGCCACGAGCGGTCAGGATCGCGACGGCAGCGCGCATTCCTTCGACGTCTTCGGGATTGGTTTCAGCGCGAACCAGAATGACGGATTTGCCTTTCTGTGCTTCTTTCACGGCATCGGCTGCCGAGAAGACGATCTGACCGACCGCGCCACCGGGACCGGCGGGCAATCCTTTGGCGAAGATCGGGGTGGTTTTTTCCTGGCCGGGATCGACGATGGGGTGAAGCAGTTCGTCGAGTTGCGAAGGTGAAACGCGCAGCACGGCGGTTTTCTTGTCGATCATTTTTGACTGGCACATTTCAGTGGCCATGCGGACG
>CAZSIZ010000173.1:0-10864 GCA_964606645.1 uncultured bacterium | reverse complement strand
GTGATGAGGGCCTCGTTGGCGAGTTCCACCGCGATGCGGACGGCGGCGGGGCCGTTGCGTTTGCCGACGCGGCATTGAAGCATCCAGAGGCGACTTTCCTGAATGGTGAACTCGATATCCAGCATGTCGTGATAGTGTTTTTCAAGACTCTTTTGGATTTTGTCAAGTTGTTTGTAGATTTTCGGCATCCCTTTTTCGAGCGAGACGAGTTTTCGGCTCTGTTCGGTTTTGCCTTTTTCGTTGATCGGGTTGGGTGTGCGGATACCGGCGACCACGTCTTCACCCTGAGCGTTGGCCAGCCATTCGCCGTAGAACCAGTTTTCACCGGTGGCCGGATTGCGGGTAAAGGCAACGCCCGTCGCGGAATCATCACCCATGTTTCCGAAGACCATCGCCTGAACGTTCACGGCCGTTCCCCAATGTTCGGGAATGTTTTCGATCTGCCGGTATGCAATGGCGCGTTTTCCTTCCCAGGACCGGAAGACGGCGTTGATCGAACCCCAGAGTTGATCTTTCGGGTCGTCCGGAAATTCTTTCTTCAGAACTTTCTTCACTTTGGCTTTGTAAATGGTGACCAATTCCTGAAGGTCTTCGGCGGAAAGATCGCAATCGGACTCGACACCGCGGGCTTCTTTCATTTTGTCCAGTTCCGCTTCGAGCTGGGCGCGGATACCTTGGTTTTCTTTCGGTTCGATCCCAGCCGCTTTTTCCATGACCACGTCTGCGTACATCTGGATCAGACGGCGGTAGGAATCCCAGGCGAAACGGGGATTCTTGGTTTTGGCGATCAGTCCCTTGATCGTGGTTTCGTTCAGGCCGCAGTTAAGGATGGTTTCCATCATACCGGGCATGGACATTCTCGCGCCGGAACGGATGGAGAGCAGCAGCGGATTCTTGGCGTCGCCGAATTTCATCCGCATTGCTTTTTCGACTTTCTTCAATTCGGCGTCGACGGCCTTCATGATTCGGGGGGGATATTTGCCTTTGTTCTTGTTATAGATTCCGCACACTTCGGTTGTCAGGGTGAATCCTGCTGGGACGGGAACTTTTAAGTTCGTCATTTCCGCCAGGTTCGCGCCTTTTCCACCGAGCAAGTTTTTCATTGCCGCGGTGCCATCCGCTTTACCATCTCCAAAATAATACACGTCTTTTTTTGCCATGATCTCTTTTCCTGTTCTGTGATATGGTTTTATTGAAATAACAATCGAATGCGCGTTTCAAAATGCTTTACAACGATTCATCGGAAAACAAACAGCGCTATACGGCGAATAGCGCTGGAACGAATTATGACGAAATGAAAAATGTACGAACTCAAACAGTAAATTTTATACGTTCTTCACGGATTGACAAGTGAAGACGAATGACTTTACCCATAGATTGATTAAATATTTTGGGGATGGAGAGAAGGAAAACGCTTGAACCTTGGGTAAAAAAACAGTTTGGCATACGATTTGAAAAACCGCTTTCACGATTACTACACGGCAAGAGAGTCAATGAAATCTACTATGAATCCCGAACGCATCACCGATCGCCTGATCGAAGACCTCGAATCCTTGCGGTTCAAACCTCCTGTCACGCATGTCTATAATCCCCTCGTTTACGCCGCCAAATCGCATCGTCGCTACCTCGAACGCTTCGGGCGCGGGACACGGGAAATACTGCTGGTGGGGATGAATCCGGGTCCGTGGGGCATGGCGCAGACCGGCGTTCCTTTCGGTGACGTGACGAGGGTGCGCGAGTGGATGGGCATCGAGGAACGGGTCGGCAAACCGCCTGCTGAACATCCCAAACGTCCGATCCGGGGATTTCAGTGCTCCCGCAGTGAGGTCAGCGGTACGCGCCTGTGGTGTTGGGCGGAAGAGACGTTCGGTTCTCCCGAACGCTTCTTCGATCGTTTTTTCGTCGTCAACTACTGTCCGCTCTGTTTCATGGAAGAAAGCGGCCGCAACCGCACACCGGATAAACTTCCCGTGAAAGAAAAGACGCCGATCTTCGAGGCTTGCGATAGCGCGTTTAAGCGCTTGGTCGAATACTACAAGCCTCAATACGTCATCGGAGTGGGATCTTTTGCCGAAAAGCGGGCGTTGGAAGCATTGGATGGAATCGACACCGTCATCGCCCGAATCCCTCATCCCAGCCCCGCCAATCCCGCCGCCAACCGAGGCTGGTCCGAAGCGGCGGATCGAGCGTTCGCCGAAATTGGAATTCGGTATTAGTCGTGTGTCCAACAAATAGTGTCGAGTAGGATTGTCTTGGGCAGGCACAAGACCTGCCCCTACAAGTTTTTGTCTATTTGACGATTCTTGCGAAATTACGTGCGGAGGCGAATCCCGGCTTCTTTCAATTGATCCTTATCGACCGCCGAGGGTGCGCCTTCCATGACCGCCTGAGCGCGCTGATTTTTAGGGAACGCGATCACCTCGCGGATGTTCTGAGCGCCCAGCAGCAGCATAATCAAGCGGTCGAATCCAAACGCCAGCCCGCCGTGAGGTGGCGCGCCGTACCGGAAAGCATCCAGCAGAAATCCAAACTTGGACTGCGCCTCTTCCTCGCCGATCCCCAGCACTCTGAACAAGCGGCTCTGCACGTCGCGGCGATGGATACGAATGCTGCCCCCGCCGATCTCGATCCCGTTCAGCACCAAGTCGTAAGCCAGCGCGTGGACGGCGAGCGGATCGGTTTCGAGTTTGTCCAGATCGTCCGGGTGAGGCGATGTGAAGGGGTGGTGGCTGGGAGTGGGGTTGCCTTGATCGTCCTTCTCGAAGAGCGGCCACTCAACCACCCACAAGAACTGGTCTTCCTTGGGATCGAACAATTCCAGACGCTTGGCGATATGCAGACGAAGGTGCGCCAGCGCGGCGTAAACGACTTCCGGTTCGTCGGCGACGAACAGCAGTAAGTCGCCGGGTTCCACCGAATAACGCTCGATCAGTTTCTGCTGCAATGCTTCGGAGAAGAATTTGACGATGTTGGACTCCAAGCCCTTCTCGGAACATTTCATCCAGGCCAAGCCTTTCGCGCCGTAGATCGCCGCTTCGGAAGTTAGGTCATCAATCTCCTTGCGGCTGAAGGAAGCGCCGCCCTTGACGCAGATTCCAGACACTTTGCCGCCGCCCTCGACGATGGATCGGAAGACTTTGAAATCCGATTCCACGGCGATATCGCCAATGTCGCTCAATTCCATTCCGAAGCGCATGTCGGGCCGGTCACAGCCGAAACGTTCCATCGCTTCTTTATAAGGCATCCGCTGAAACGGCGTTTCGATCTCGACGCCTTTCATTTCTTTCCAAATCGCTCTCATCAGCCCTTCCATAATTTCGTAGATATCTTCGGGGGTGACGAAAGCCATCTCGACGTCGATCTGAGTAAATTCGGGCTGACGGTCGGCGCGCTGGTCTTCGTCACGGAAACATCTCACGATCTGGAAATAGCGGTCGAAACCGCCGACCATGCAGAGCTGCTTGTAAATCTGGGGTGATTGCGGAAGCGCGAAAAACTCGCCTGGACAGACCCGGCTTGGGACGAGAAAGTCGCGCGCGCCTTCGGGCGTGGACTTGCTCAGCACCGGGGTCTCGACCTCGATGAATCCCTCGCCGGAAAAATAGTTACGCACGGTCTGGCAGCACCGGCTGCGGAAGAACAGTGCGTCGCGCATCGACGGACGCCGAATATCCAGATAGCGGTGTTTCAGCCGGATTTCCTCGTTCACCTCGACGTGATCCTCAATCATAAAAGGCGGGGTTTCGGACTCGCTGTAGACGATCATTTCCTCCACGACGATTTCGACTTCGCCGGTAGGCATATTGGGATTGACCGTGCCTTCCGGGCGGTGACGTACTTTGCCTTGGATACCAATACAGAATTCGCTTCGTAATTCGTTGGCGCGTTGGTGGAGTTCCTCGTTCAGGGTTGGGTCGAAAACAAGTTGCGCGTGACCGGCCCGGTCACGCAGGTCGATGAAGACCACCCCGCCGTGGTCGCGCCAATGCCATACCCAGCCGCAAAGGCCGATCGTTTCGTCAATCTGTTCCGCTCGAATGTCGCCGCAATAGTGAGTTCGTTTCATAGTCTCTTCTTTTCTGTTTAGCTTCTTGCAAAATGAACGATCTTTAAATCCCCTTGCCTTCTGGGAGAGTACCTCGCGTCGCGCCGGCAGGTGGACACGATGACTTTTAAGGGTGAGGGAAAAGACTTAAAATCTTGAATTTTGCAAAAGGCTCTGTTTTTAAGTGATATCAATATATCTCCGAAACAGCCATGTCCGAAGGCGGAGGAAAGCCGCATGGATGCTTTCGGGATTAAATTCGCTTGCGTTTGCTCGTGGGGAGAATCCCCATTTTCTCGCGATATTTCGCGACGGTGCGACGTGCGATACTCAAGTTGTAATCGCGGTGAAGTATTTCTGTGATCTTCTGATCGGAAAGAGGTTTTTTCGAGTCTTCCTCATCGATCAAGTTGTGGATAATCTCCATGACACTTTTCGCTGACATGTCCTCGCTGCCGGTCGTATCCAAGCCGGTCGAGAAGAAATATTTCAGTTCGAACAGCCCACGGGGGGTTTGCAGATACTTTTTGTTCACGACCCGGCAGACGGTGGCTTCATGAATCCCCAGTTCGTCGGCGATATCGCGCAATTTGAGCGGCTTTAATGCCGTAACTCCTTCTTCCAAAAACGCTTTCTGCTTTTCGATGAGGGCATTGGTGACCCGGTAGAGGGTTCGCTTCCGCTGTTCGATATTGCGGATCAGCCAGATCGCGGACTGGAATTTCTTTTTGATAAATTCCAGTTCCTCTTCGGTGATGCTTTCCTGGTGATGCAGCATTTCGCGATATTTCCGGTTGATTCGCAAGGGAGGCGAACCTTCATCGTTGACCCGCACCTGCCACTCGCCGTCCACCCGTTCGACGAAGACATCCGGCGTGATGTATTCAACCGTCGACGGGGCGTACTGCCGGCCGGGGTAAGGGTTGAGCATCCCAATGATATCCGCGATTTCCTGGACGTGTTTTTCCGTCACCCCCAGTTTTCGGGAAATCGTCTTATACCGGCGGCGCTCCAGGTCTTCCAAGTGGTGGCGAACGACGTGGAGAATATCGTCGTCGTCGATTTCGTAATGGCGGCACTGTAATTCCAGACATTCGGACAGGTTTCTCGCCGCGATACCGGGCGGATCGAAACCTTGGATCACGTCCAGTACGTTTTGGATCGTCTCTACCGGCTCGCCGAACGTTTCCGCCACGTCGTCGAGCGTGACAGTTAAAAATCCGTGCTCGTCCAGCCGATCGATGAGGTATTCTCCGATACTATATTCAAGCCCGCTGTCGATGGACACTCCCAACTGCCAGATCAGGTGATCCTTCAGGGATTCTTCCTGAACCATTTGTGCGTTGGGGGTTTCATCGTCCTCACCGCCCCCAAAAGAGGTGCCGCTTGAAATAAATCCGATATCGCTGCTGTCGGAAAAATAATCCGCCCAGTTATTATCTAATTCAATTTGACCACTTTCTGCCATATTCGGTTCAGAGGAATCAGTATCTTTTTTACGAGCATCTAATTCTTCGTTTATATGATCCGTCTGAATATTGTACTCTTCTTCGAGCAAGGGATTATCGGCTAATTCTTCATTTACCAGTTCCGTCATTTCCAGGGCGGAGAGTTGCAGCAATTGGATAGACTGCTGCATCTGCGGCGTCATAATGAGCCGCTGGGACATTTTCTGTTGGAGCTGAAGCCGTTGGTCCATGGAATCGTTACGATCGGGGATTACCCGTTGTCACCCTGAATAAAACGAAACGGCAAAAAGTCGAATACATTTTCAGTGACCACAAGATGTCGGATGAAAATTGGCCTATGTGTACTTATGTCTTGCCGTTTCGTCTGCAAGGTTTGACTTTTTACCGACACATCACAAATAATTGGAATTATTTTTGCTAATCAATAAATTTTTCACATAAATTTTCATGCCAAAATCTACCATTCCTGATCGATATTGTCAATACGAATTTCTTCCTTTTTTAATATCAGTTTTTATAACTCATTTAATTACAATATATTACAAAAATTGATCCAAGCATAAAATTGAATCGATTTTTTTAAATATTCCGCCTCCCTTCATCCAAATGATGATAGGAATAACATGGAGGAATCTCTTTAGGCTTGTAAAATTCGACATTCTATGTCAAAAGAAATCTGAAAACATCTCATTCAGGAAAAAAAAGTGATCGGATCGGTTGTCCCACTTTTAAAAAATTTCATCCAACGCTTCTGGTGTGAATTGAAAACGCATCCTTATGCGCACGCCATACTGTTCGCGATCTTCACTGCCGTCCATGCGATTTTTTACGCGGCGGACGGGCGCTTCGATTGCGAGACGTTTTCATTCTGGCAGGTGCTCGATCTCGATCTGCTTCAGAACCACCTGTTGGAAAGTGTGTGGTATCTCCATTCCCAGCCACCCCTGTTCAATTTCTTCCTGGGCGTCGTGCAGAAATGGGCCTGGGGATTCGACCGCGCGGTCTATCACGCCGTCTACCTCATGCTGGGACTTTCGACGGCTTTTTGCATCTTCCATCTTCAACTCCGTTTCCGGGTCGCGACGCCCATCGCGTTAGGATTGACATGCCTGTGTCTGCTTTCCCCCTCCTGGCTGCTCTACGAACACTGGTTGATGTATACCTTCCCCGTCATGGCGCTGTTATCATTCGCCGCGCTTCGTCTTCACCGGTATTTGGAATCGAAAACGATTCGGGATGGAATCCTTTTCTTCACACTCCTGCTGCTGCTCGTTTACCTGCGCTCGATGTTTCATTTTCTCTGGGTTTTCATCACGCTTCTCATCCTGCTGCCCGTTTTTTGGAAACGGAAATCGATCCTCTTCAAAGCGGCGGTGATCCCGTGCTGTCTGGTGGTGCTGCTTTTCGCCAAGAACGCCTACCTCTTCGGGACTTGGTCGAGCAGTACCTGGCTGGGACCGAACCTGATGCGCATGGCGTATATCGTGCCTGCCAACCTCTTCCGTGAGTCGATCCTCAATGGCAGCATCTCCAGGTATGCCCTCATTCATCCCTTCGTTCCCCTCAAGCGATACCAGGGCGAATTCGGCTTCGATCCAACCAAAACCTGGGGAATTCCCGCACTCGACCAAAAGACGAAAAAAGATGGCGATCCCAATTTCAACAACGGTCATTACGCGGCCTTCAACCAACAATATTTGAAAGACGCGGTCACATTGATCCGCCAGTCACCGCGCGATTACTGGACCCTCGTTCAGCAATCGTGGCGGCGGTTCTGCCAGCCTGCCTGGGTCTATCAATTTTTCCGGGGGCAAACGGATGAATTCGACGCTCACATGGCCAAATGGACCCATTGGATTCATGGCTGGGACGAGACGATTTACGAAGAACACCTTCGAGAGGTGAGAGTTCATCCCCGGCGTAATCTGTTTTTCTGGCTGCTCCCGGTTTCGATCGTCGCGGGGATCGTCGCGGCTGCCAGCCCACGGAGGTTCGGTTTTTCGCTTTCATCCACCGATCGGACCACGCTGGTGTTTTGCCTATTCACGATTTTGCTCGTGATTTTCAGCGGAACGTTCTGCATGAGGACCGAAAATTACCGGGTTCGCTATCTCCTCACCCCCTACTTCACACTGCTCGCAGGAATCATGCTCGACCGTTCGATCTTCGCATTCCGCACAGTTTTGAAACGAATACGCCAATCCTTTCAACCCACCCCGAATGATTCCGTAAGCGATCGATAATCGATTCGTAACGAATCAGCCGTTATGAAATATCAAGAGAAAAGATCGATTAAGAAAAAGCGGATACAGGGCTACTTGTATCGATTGGAAGGAATTAACCTTAATGAAGATTCCATTTTAGAAGAGGTGAATAATGAAAGACCGGATGACTCTCGCAATGATCGTACTACTCATGTCAAGTATCGGCGTTTCCGCTCAATCGGTTCATATCGATTTGAGTTCCCATTTCGATTTCGATGCAGTTCTCGAATCCGGCGGCGCGGGCATCGGCGATCCATTGGACGACGATGGACGCCGCCTGGACGCCGGTTCTCTGCCGGATTCCTATACCGGCGGATCGCCTGCCGCCACCCAGGATGGTCGCGCGTCCTTTCTTTTCGCTGCATTGGATCAAGCCTCGCTCGACGCCGTCTCGATGAACGGCCAGACACTCGATGTGCCGGACGGTGTCTACACCTCGCTCGATCTGGCGATGGTCTCCCCCGATGGTTTCGGCAATCCTTTTACGAATATCGAATTCCGTTATGCCGATGGAACGGCGGATGCGAGGCGGTTCGGACCCGTGGCGGATTGGTTCCTCAGTCCCTCTCAGTTCGACAACACATTCTTTGCCTATACCGATGATGAAGGTGTGGAGACGCTGGTCTCCTTCCGGACCGATTGGGGCGCGGATGAATCACTCTATCTGCTGCAGGAACGCGGCAACGGAAATTCCGGGGGCAACCGCTTCGTGGACGGCAATGGATTCGTCACCTACGTCATCGAAAACCTGGCGGATGTGACCGAAGCCACGCTCGGTGTCACGGTGGGTAATAATTTCGTCATTTCGATCTCGACGGAATATTGGGATCCCGAAGATTCGCTGACCGAAGGCTTTGAAGTGCTCGCCAATTCGATGGAACTGTACGATAATTTCGAGCATCGCGCGCTCGGTAATCTCAAACAGTACGAGTTCGATCTCGCGCCGTATCTGGCGCAAAACACCGGAGAGATTTACATCCTCCTCACCGACGCCACCCCGGAAAACGGCTGGGGACCGTACATCCAGCAGATCAACCTTTTTACAGGCGAAAATAAAGTCTTCGAAGAAACGCTTGCACCGAACGTGGATACCAGCCAGGCGGAAGTCTACGCCCTATTCCAGACCGATGGCAGCGAGGCGGAAAAACCGTTTCTCTACGACAACAGCGGTTCGGGACCCTCCAACCGCGCTCACCGTTTCGCCGACGGCGGCGGTTCGATCACCTACCGCTTCGACCTGCCCGGCGAGGTGGACGCCGCGAATATGACTGTGGACACGGCCAACAATTTCATCGTCTCGATTGGCGGTCCGACCGGTACCGAACGCTACGATCAGATCACACCCGGCTCGGCGGACGAAGCCACTTATCTCGTCGACGCCAGCGACAGCATCCTCGGCGGAACCTTCCGATTCGCCGACGCAAGCAACTATATGGTCTATCAGTTCGATCTCCCCGACGATCTCACTGCCGCGTTCGCCCAGATCAACGTCGGCAATCAGTTCGTTATCGAGGCCGCTGCCGGGACGGACGGTGATTTCCAGTACGAAATGGATTGGGTGTTCGACACCGGCGAAGAGACACGCGATAACTCCAACCTGGACACCTACACCGTGGACCTGGCTCCGTACTTGCAGAATAATTCCGGCAACGTGATCCAAATCCGCCTGTCCGACGGGATGCCGCAAGACGGCTGGGGACCTTATTTAACCGGTATCACGATCGTTGACCGCATCGAAACGGACGGCGAAGACCCGTTCGTGGAAGTGCTGAATTCAATGGACCTTTTCGGTGAAGATATCCGAAGCGAATACAACAAAGGCTACTATACCGTCGATCTCTCACCCGTTCTGCAGGACAGCAATCCCAAGCGGGAGGTCTTCGTCAAGTTCACCGACGGCAGCACCGGCGACGGCTGGGGGCCGGGGATATTCTGGATGGCGGTCTATTCCGGCGACCTCGATATCCAATCGGACCGTAACGTTTTCGACGATCTGAAAACCACGCTCGGCGATCCCGAAAACCGCAGCGCGGCCCTGCTCCACCGCCGCTACGATCTCGACCCAGCAAAAACCCTAACCGAAATCGCTCTCCCCCAACAAGCGTCGGATGTCTACCTGTTGGCAGCAACGCTCAACCTAGGCGAAACAAGTGTTACTGGTTGGATGCTTCACTAGAGAGTAATCAGCAATCAGTTTTCATAAGATCGCGTTTACCAGAATGGAAACAACTTTGCCGTGCGTATTGGAGTGTATTCGATGGAAATAATCGGCTTCGGCCCATTTTCCAATCACACTATCTCCCCATCTCAAAGGCGTTTTCACTGCATGGGCTCAGCCAACAACACATAACAATTTTCCATTGCGTTTCTTTGCCTTCGTCAGCGCTCGTTCTATAGTTTTTCGAAAGTACTTTGCACGGATTTCCTGTCATAGACTTTTTGCCGCCGCGTCAATGAAAATATCTATAGTTCGATTACAATAAGAGTTCTCATTGAAGTCCCATAAGATAACATTACACTACCACCATTAAAGGATTTCCATTGAACTTTTACTGTATATGTCCCCGGTTGCAATGTTTCCAACCAATTAATATTAGCATCTTGAACACGCCAAGAATTTGATTCAGATTCGTTGCAATAAAATTTCCATACTTTTTGTTGATCGTTGATCAATAATCTGAAATCAATTTCATCCCCGATCGGAACACCACTAGTCGCAAAACCTCCACCCAAAAAATTGATATATACAGGTTTACCATCAGTGATAGTAAATGTAACTGACATTGCGGGAATATCTTGCCAGATGCTCGACTCAGTGTATACCATAGCTCTTGATGAAGCTATATAACTATTACTAGAAACACCAGAAGGGCCTTGAGGGCCGGGATCGCCTTTGGGACCTTGAGGACCTTCGGGGCCAGCCACTCCGGGATCGCCTTTGGGACCTTGAGGACCTTCGGGGCCAGCCGCTCCGGGATCGCCTTTGGGACCTTGAGGTCCTTCGGGGCCAGCCGCTCCGGGATCGCCTTTGGGACAGGGCAATCGCATGAAATTATGTAAAAATATCAACATTATCAATACATAAT
>CAZSIZ010000172.1:0-12901 GCA_964606645.1 uncultured bacterium | reverse complement strand
TCATCCAATAGGGTTTTCATGTCGGCAAGCGACACAAAAACCCCTATCTATTTGAATCCGTATCCTACCACTCATAAGTATCTGAGAATTATGAAGATAAAAATACCCAATACTCAAGATATAGCGCATTCACAACCATTTCCCGATTATTAGCAAAACGATGCGTTTTTCAGATCATTTGTATATGGCACTTGCTAGCAGTCCGTGGTAAAAGTCGCGCGAGGGCGTGCGCGAGTCATTTTGGTTGGATTCAAGGCGAAAAATTGCAGGAAATATGGTTTATTTTCAAGATTTTTCAACGCAGAATCCAGCCAAAAGGGCCGTGCATCGCACCGTGGGACTTTTTCCACGGGCTGCTAGGGTGAGTCTTTCGGACGTGATTCGTCCTGTTTCCGTTGAGCACGGCGGATATAGTCACGGTGTGGAGTCAGTTCGTATTCCCGTATCAAATCTTCCACAGTCAGTTCCGGACCCAGCGTGGCAAGGGTTACTAAGTCTTCGTCGTGATACCAAGTGATCTCCACTCGCGATCCATACTTACGCTGGATTTCCCTCATTTTTTTTACATGGAAATCGATCTCAAAGACGGTTTTACCCAGGGGCAAAACGGCTCCTGCCCACTGCTGATAGTTCCCCGTAGAGGCCAGCACCTCACCGGTGAGGTCATAAATGCTGGAAACGCGCGACTGCGTTGATGCCACCACAAAATACTGATTCAGCCAAGCCAGTGTTCTGATTTGCCGAGTGGCGGGGTATGCAGACGTAAAGAAAACGATCTTCGCCCCTTTCTCCTTGAGCTGCCGCCACTGCTGGTGCCAGTTCACATCGAAGCAAATCTGAATGCCAATCTTGCCAAAGTCAGTCTCGAACACCGGTGGATCCACGATACCCGGGCAAATCCCTTTGAGAAGTTCGTTCTCTGTGGGACGAATCTTGTGGTATTGCCCGGCGATACGGCCTTTTCGGTCGATCAAAACCGCTGAATTATAAGTCCGATCCCCATCGCGTGTGAGTATAGGACATAAGACGTAACTGTTGTGCTCTCGCGCCCACTTTGCCAGACGTTCCGTGGTGGGACCAGGAACGGTTTCCGCTTCTCCCCTGGTAAATACTTCCGGCAGGCATGCGATATCCGGGCGAAAGGAAGCAGACCGGTCTAGTCGTGTCAGTGTGTCGGCGACGATCGCTTTGCCACTCTTGTCCCTCAGTCCATCCTGCGAAACAGTGACCACACGTACGATCGGGTTGCGTGGTTGTTTCTTAATGACTCGATGATCCTCTTGGGCATTCGATAGGTCTGAGGCAAATACAAACAAACAGTAAGCCACAAATATCGATATCCTTTTGTAATTATTCACCATCGTGGTTCCTGTGATAGAGAGTATGTATCCTATGCTTAATTGATAGGACACGAATTTTCTTCGACTTTATCATACATTCTATCAAAGAATAGGGTTTGATTGTGTGAATCGATCGGGGCAGGGGATTATCTAACTTTTCGGTTTACGTTTCCATATCCACAAACAGAGCCAAATAATTCCCGCTAGCGGAACGGCGCAGATTGCCCAATTAACCAAGCCGAGCACAAGTTCATGAACCGGCATCCCTCTAAACAAGGCTGCGTGAAATAACAACAAGACGGGAATCAAGAGCAGAAAACCGGTTACATAACAACTGGTGATCAACAAATTCCCGGTAGAATGGGAATCGATCGTCAAATCACGGTTTTCCATTATTTTGCACTCCTCGCTGCGAGCCAACTGCCGTTAGGTTTATTGGTTCTAATATCGTTGAATTCGGGAAATACGGACGTACATTCATCTTCTCTTTTCAAACTCCCTGCCCAGACGGTTTCCGGGTTCGCCAGGAAGGATGGCTGAGACCGTATTTCTTGATTCGGGAATGAATACGGTCGGGTGAAATGAGCAGAAGCTTCGCGGCTTCCGCTTGTACCCAATCGGATTTTTCCAACGCCTGAACGATGGCCCGTTTCTCGATCTCTTCCAGGGAGAGACATTCCTCACCGCCGTCAGGCAGTGACGTATTGCCGTCCGTTCGTCCCGAATCGCCCCGAAGCCCTTCTCTTTGCAGCATCTCTTCATCGACACTTGTACGATTTCGATTTCGGATGATGATGCGTTCCACCAGATTCTTGAGTTCGCGCACGTTGCCCGGCCACGAATACCGTTCCAGCAGACGCCGTGCATCATCGGTCAATTCCGGCAGGGGACGGCGGTATTTCTGAGCGTAATCCTCGAAATAATAGACGGCCAACGGCACGATATCATCCGTGCGGTCCCGAAGGGGCGGAATTCGCAAGCGGATGATATCGAGGCGGTAGAGAAGGTCCTGACGGAACCGGCCCGCCCGCACCTCGTCGAGAAGGTTTTTGTTGGTGGCGGCTATGACGGCGATGTCCACTTTGATTTTTCGGTTACCGCCCAGTCGCTCGAATTCCTGAGTTTCCAAAGCGCGAAGGATTTTGCCCTGGCTTTCGAGCGGCATGTCGCCGATTTCGTCGAGAAAGAGAATCCCTTCGTCGGCCAGTTCGAGTTTACCCCGTTTACGGCCCGACGCTCCCGTGAACGCGCCTTTCTCGTGACCGAAGACTTCGGATTGAAAGAGGTTGTCGGTGGGAATCGCGGCGCAGTTCACTTCGATGAACGCCTGATCGCTACGGGGGCTTTGTTCGTGAATGCGGCGGGCGATCAGTTCTTTCCCGACCCCGGTTTCACCTTCGATCAGCACGCCCGCACAGGCGTCCGCGATCGAATCGATTTCGTCCAGGATGGCTTTGAGTTGCTGGCTTTCGGCGATGAATTGTCCGAACTCGCCTGATATTTGGATGTGTTTTTTCAGACGTCGGTTTTCCGCGCGTACTTTAGCCCCGGAAAGCACCTTCTCGATTCTCAGGACAATCTCGTCCCGGTCGGCGTCTTTGGTGATGTAATCGGCGGCCCCTTGCTTCATCGCGTCCACCGCCACGCGAACCGAATCCACCGATGTCAGAAGCACGACGGGAATTTCCTGATCGTCGCCGCTTCGGCTTTCGTTGATATGTTGAAGCAGATCGAGTCCGCTCATCCCCGGCATTTTGATATCGGACAGAACCAGATCGATCCCTTCTTCGCGTGTGAAGATATCGAAAGCCTCTTCGCCCGAAAAAGCGGTGACTGTCTCGTAGCCTTCGATTTCGAGGTTCTTCTTCAGGCGTGAGGCGTACCGTTTATCGTCTTCAACCAGTAGAATGCGCGTGCTCATCGTTCCAATTAATCAATCCGCAGTAAATCGAATGGTTTAAAAACTATCGTTTGCATCAAGGTAATAGTAACGGCCTGTAAGAAAATCGCAAAGAAGCCGCTCGTTTTCTTCCTCAAGCCGTTCAGGAGATATTGTCAATCGAGCGCTTCTGCCATAGAATTTTATCAGCATGCCAGCCGTTGGCAAAACCCGTTAACGAAAAAGGAGCCACGCATGAGTTACCGAATCGAAAAAGATACGATGGGCGATGTCAAAGTGCCCAAAGAAGCCTATTACGGCGCTCAATCGGCGCGTTCGCTGATGAATTTCAAGATCGGCGGTGAGCGGATGCCGCGAGAAATCATTCAGGCGTTTGGCATTCTGAAAAAGGCGTGCGCCGTCACCAACAAGGCGTGCGGCGTATTGACCGATAAAAAAATGAAACTGATCTCCAAAGCCGCCGATGAAGTGATCGACGGCAAACTGGACGAGCATTTTCCCCTCGTCGTCTGGCAGACCGGCAGCGGCACTCAGACCAACATGAACGCCAACGAGGTGATCTCCAACCGGGCTATCGAACTGGCCGGGGGAACCCTCGGCAGCAAAGACCCGATCCATCCCAACGACGATGTCAATAAATCGCAATCCTCGAACGACACGTTCCCCGCCGCCATGCACATCGCCGCCGTGATGGAGACTCACCGGCGTCTGATCCCGACGGTCACGCAGTTGATGAAGACCTTGGACAAGAAAGCGAAGCAATTCAAAAACGTCATCAAGATTGGGCGCACCCACCTGATGGACGCCACCCCGTTGACGGTCGGCCAGGAATTCTCCGGCTACGTCACCCAGCTCAAACACGGCTTGAAGCGTGTCGATAACGCCTTGCCGCATCTGAACGAAATCGCACTGGGTGGAACCGCCGTGGGGACCGGCCTCAACACGCCTCCTGGATTCGCAGTCAAGGTCGCAAAAGAGATCGCCAAGATGACGAAACTGCCGTTCGTCTCGGCGGAAAACAAGTTCGAATCACTTTCGGGCCATGACGCGATCATCGAGATGAGCGGCGCGCTGAAAACCCTGGCCGCCTCGCTGTTCAAGATCGCCAACGACATCCGCTGGTCGGCGTCGGGACCGCGCTGCGGCATCGGCGAGTTGATTATTCCCTCCAACGAACCCGGTTCGAGCATCATGCCCGGTAAGGTTAATCCCACTCAGTCTGAGGCGCTAACGCAAGTCGCTATCCAGGTGATGGGCAACGACGCCGCGATCGGATTCGCCGGGGCGTCGGGTAATTTCCAGCTCAACGTCTTCAAGCCAGTGATGATCTACAACCTGCTTCAATCCATCCGCCTGACCGCCGACGCCTGCGAGAGTTTCAACGACAACTGCGCCGTCGGGATCGATGTCAACACAGTCAATATCGAGAAGAACCTGAACGGATCGCTGATGCTGGTCACCGCCCTCAACACCCACATCGGCTACGAAAAAGCCGCCAGCATCGCCAAGAAAGCCCACAAGGACAACAGCACGCTTAAGGAAGCCGCCGTCGCCCTGGATTACCTAACCGAAAAGGAATTCGACACCCTGGTTCGACCCGAAAAAATGATCGGCCCCGCCAAGAAATAACCGTTCCAGCAAATCGATAATTAGCCGAATCGTTTAAACGACGATCGATACCCGGCAGGAACCATTTTCCTCGCCGGGTATTTCTTTCCAAACCCTTTGGATATGACCGTTCAGGAAATGACGATCCGAAGACGACGAAGCTGTATGTGAATCTTCGGATGGAGCAGAAACAGTGGGCGCGGGAACGTGAAAATTTTGCTTGACAAATGTGTTATGCTTCCCTTAACATGAATTGGTAACCTGTTAAAATCATTCTTCGAAGACAATATCGTTTCACTTTTCGGTTAAAATGTCCTATAATATAAGGTAGAAGGAAAATTGAGGAGAAAAATGAATACTCGTTTTTCGCCAACTTTTGATCTTTTTGCGCTTCCCTCTTTGAGTGAAGGCGTTGGGAGTATCGTCGATGTTGCCGGTAGTTTTCATAACTACAATGAAAGCATGACTCCCCAAGAAGCGGATGCTAAAGCACTCCGGTCTGATTGGGAGGCGATTGGGATTGATTTTTCTGCCGCTTTAGACGAATTTCATCAAGAGGTGAGTGCGTCTTGAGTAGTAGCAAACCAAGCAAACGGGAAAGAAAATGAAGGGGAGCCAAAAGCGCTAAGCAATTGGCTCCTTCTGCTATAAGTGACATTAAAGCAGTAGAGAAAGAGCATCATGAGCCTCTCCCTTCGGAATTTCGTCGAGAAATTATTCATCGAGAGTGGCATTACCCATTGCCTCCACCTGAAATTTTAGAAAAATACAACGATATTGTTCCGAATATGGCTGAACGCTTATTGTCTAATTTGGAGTTCCAAACTAAGCACAGATGCGAAATTGAGAAACATGTAATCTTCTCGCGTTCGTCTAATATGAAGAGAGGGCAATATATAGCGGGAATCATATCGATCGCCGTTATTGTTGTTGCCACGTATCTTGCAGTCAATGGTCATCCAATTTTAGCAGGTTCAATTGTAGGGTTTGATTTTATTGGTCTTACGTCCGCTTATTGTGTTGGGCAATACACTCAGAGAGAAGAGCGGGCAAAGAAAAAAACGCAACGCGAACCAGAAGTCGAAACCAAATCGAAGGAATAAATTTCAACCAGTTTTTTGCAACTTTGTGCTATGATTAAAGGTCCAGGGGTATTGCTCCTGGGCCTTTTCGCTTGGTGCGCCCTGCCGGGCGCACCATAAAAAAAAGGCCGGCTGAATCAGCCGGCCTTTCCATTTCATTCAAGTCAACAAACAATCAATTCAGTGACACTTCCTTGGATTCATCGCTCCGGTCTTCGGGGTTCATCGCGGTCGGTGTTGGAGTCGAATCGGCGGTGGAATCCGTCTCCATCGACGCTTCTTCCGATGGAGTCTGCGCGACCTGCCCGCCAAGGTTTTCAACCACGCCGGTGAGTGAATCCAGCCCCTTAATGAGCGAATCCAATTCCCCCCCGGCGTCATCGGTTATTTTAGCGAATTGCTCCAGAAGGACTTTGAGCGCTTCCGGCTGTTCCGAATTATCCAGAAGCGCTTTCGCCCGCGCATCCGCTTCGTCGGCGTGACTGACGAGATACGACCGCAGGTCGAACGTTTGATCCGAGATGGAATCCAGCATTGTGGTCAGGCTCTGGAATTCCGTCGATTCCGCGAATGGAAGCATACTGGATTGCGAATGGGACGCGCTCTGACTGGTTTGGGTGTCCAATTCTTTCAGCGTCTCGGACATCCGGTCGATGGTCTGGGCCAAATCCTTGATCTCCGCCGACATGGTCTCTTTGCTGGTTTCAAGGTCGGATTTCAATTCGAGCCGGGTTCCTTCCATCCCTTCGCTGGTTTGGTAAAGCGCTTTCATCAGCGAGGCGGTGGTGTTATCGACCACTTGGGTCAGGCCGGATAGTTTCTCCTGCATGACGGTCATCTGGTTCTGCACGCTCTCGTTCACGGCCAGTGTGGTATCGTTCAACGCCGACATTTTTTCCACACTGGCGGTCTGCCAACCGGGGATGTTATCGCCGAGCGATCGTATCGTCTCGTGTGAAGCGGCGATCTCCTCACGCAAGACGCCGACGTTTTCCGCAAGCGCGGTCAGTTCCGTGGAGAATTGTCTGGAGCCGGTTTTCTGAGTACCCGACAGGTTGGACATCGTGGATGCCAGCAGGCTAAGCCGGTCGGCTTGATTGGTATCGTTCACTTTCACCAGGTCTTCCAGGGATTGTGCTTTCGCTTCGATCCGGGCCAGAAGCCCCGATCGTGTGTCTTGAAGGTTGTTATCCACATCGAGAACGGCGGCCAGCACCGCGTCCCCGGTTTTTTGCGTTTTAAGTCCGACGCCGTCGATGGCTTCAACCAGGACGGCTTGATTGGATTCCAGTTTCGAGTCGGATTGTTGAATGAGTGATGCGATTTCGGTGAAGGATTGTTGATTCAGGTTTTTCAATGAGTTCGGAAGTTGCTTGATGGTTTTGTTCGCTTCGTTGACTGCTTCAAGTGTTTGACTGTACCGTTCGCTGGATTTCTGGGTCAGGTCCAGAATCCCTTTGGCCAGTACGGACGACGTATCGCTGATTCGTTCGCTGAGTGTATCGTTCAGCGTTTGGATCTTTTTGTTCATTGTAATCGACGAGGTGTCGATTCTTTGTGATAGCGCGCTGTTGATCGTTCCCAATTCCCGATTGAGATTCGATTGAGAGGTATCGACGATGGAGACCACTTCTTTTTTCGCTTCCGCCGTGATCTTTTCGACGGATTGCAGCCGGTAATCCAAGTACGCGGCCATTCCAAGCCACGACCCGGCGACGGTCACCAATCCGGCGACCACCAGACCTTTCGCCGAACGATTTCCGTTATCGTTCGTGGGCTTGGCGGTCTTCGACGGCCGGTTCTCTTCGCTGCTTTGGGGTGAATGTGGATTTGTACTCATTGGTTCTTCTCCTTTATATGTTAAAACGTGTTTTCGACGCTTCGAGCGTCTCGAAGCGTCCCGTGATTGACCCCGCCTCTGCGGGGATGGCGTTCCCTCGAACCCAATAAACGCATCAAGATTATGACAGTAGAACGACGATCCAGTTTCCGGCGGACGTACACAGAAAAAATCATTGACTTAATCGTGTAGTCCCCTCTCCCTCTGAGAGAGGGTTAGGGTGAGGGGTTTTTTGAAATTACTTATGTCAATAACATTGCGTAGCTGGATACGACAAAAATAGAATAAGTGGAAAGGAACGTTCGGGCGATACGGCCGCAAACGTCCGCGCGGGAAGGGAATCCCTGAAAACGGATAGAACTCAGGCAGCGATATCGGTCAACGAGCCGCCGAAAATACCTTCAATCGCAAGGCGTTATCTCGAAGAGTAATGCTATTATGAATATCGTAAATCGCCGGTTATCGGAGAGGCGGTTGTTTGATGAATAATGAAATACCAAACAGCCCGACGCCGGTATCCACACGATCGTAGAGACAACGTTTCGATTCGGGGCAGTTTCGACGAGTCACCGGGTTATCGTCTGCATTCGAACAGCCGTCCAGAAATACTCAGCCGATCCACTCCCTCAACCCCGATTCGCGAGGCCCCGTCCGCCTGAACGTGGCTTCCTACTAACTGGCTCTTTGTGGAAAAAAAACGCCCGTTGGCGAACGGTCCAGCGGCTATATTGACATTTTCAAGAAGGGCTGTCAATAAAACCACGGCTTTATCTTCAAAAAAATAAAAAATTCTTATACGATATCTAAAACGAAACAGCAATAAAAATATCCTGAATATCCTTTTATCCTGGGTATCCTGATGAGCCGGGATGGTAATCCCGGTATTTCAGACAACAATGACCGCCAATTATCCAAACCGTTCCCATACACTCACTCTTCTACGCCGGTTCATCGGAACCGCCGCAATCATTCTAATATCGATCGCCTTATCGAATCCACCCGCTTCAGCCCAGGATGACACAAACCGCCTTGAACCGCTCATTCACGCCATCAATCAAACCGCTATCCAAGATGCCTCGAAGGCCTTCTCGCATCTCCCCAACACGTTGACCAAACTGGAATTAGATCGCATCGAGCAATCCCTCGAACCGCAAACACTCAACTTAAAATGGGTTCCCTTCCTGAAATCCCTCTGTGAAAACCATCCAAATCGTGGCGTGTTTAGAATCTACTGGGCGAATGCGCTGATCGATTCCGGGGGAACCGATAACGCGATGCGAATTCTGAAGGAAACCGTCGAACGACATCGGGATAATACCGCAATCCTTCACCGTGCGGCGCTGTTGGCCTATTCAAAACAGCGCTATGTCGAGGCGGGCGAATGGGTTTCACGCCTTCTCGAATTGAACCCCTCCCACCTCGACGGACTATTTTTGCACGGATGCATCCAGTCGCGGCAGGGTGATATCGAAGCGGGAAGGCGGACGTTGCTGCAAGTTCTCCGTATCGCCCCCAAGCATCGACTGGCGTTATACGAGTTGGGACTCTTGGAGAACCGGGCGGGCAGCAATGAAAGAGCCGAGCGTTATCTTCTCGCCTGTATCCGTCAGCAGCCTTTCTTTCTGGAAGCCTACAACGCACTTCTCATCTCGCTGGCCAGACAGCGTAAGAAGAACGAAATCCAGTTAATTCAACCCATTTCCCGTTATCTGAAAACATGGAACAAGTCCAAATTGATGCGCCTGTGGTACGCCTTCAATCATCCCTCCGAGATTCCAACGGAAGGCGCACTGGAGTTGGCGCGGGAATTCTGCGCTGTCAAACGGGAGGATTTGGCTCAATCGCTGCTTGAAAAACGGATAGAGCAGGGAACTGCTGACGATTCGATGGTGATATTTCTGGCTCAAATTCTCCAGAATCGAAAGGATTACACTCGATGCCTGAAAGTACTGGATCGAATCCAGGACAAGAATCGGCGTCAATCGGAACTCTACGCCACACTGAAAGGCTGGTCCTTATTCCAGTCGGGTCAAATCGGCGAGGCGTGGGCCTATTACGAAGAGATGGCTTATCTCCACAAATATTCCAGGCATTTCAAAGCACTCAAGAAAGCCTTGGATGAATCGAGTACACCACGTGTTTCTAAAAAACAGCCATCGCAGCCGAAACCCGATCCTCCACCCAAAACAAACGATAAGCCGTTTAAAAAGTCAGTTTCGATTCCTCTCTCTCAGCCGGAAACCAGCGCTTTGGAATTAACGTCCGCCACCCATCCCGAGACGGTTTTTCATTTCGTCGATGTGACAGAAAAAGCAGGACTTAGCACCTTCAAGCACAGACTCGGTCATAAGGATAAACGTTGGATTCTGGACGCGATGGGTTCGGGAGTAGCCGTCGGGGATTACGACAACGACGGTGACGATGACATCTACCTCGTCAACGGACGCCCGGACGTTCACTCCCCCGATCCCGCCTGGCGAAACGCCCTCTTCCGCAACGACAACGGACGTTTCACCAACGTGACTCAGCAGAGCGGCGTTGGGGATATGGGGATGGGTATGTGTGCCGTGTTCGGCGACATCGATAACGACGGTTGGCTGGACCTGTTCGTAGGTAATTTCGGAAAGAACGCACTCTATCGCAACAATGGAGACAGAACGTTCTCCGATATCACGGACCAAGCCGGTATCAAAGATTCGGGTTACACCGCCGCCGCCTCGTTCGCCGATATCGATCGGGACGGTGATCTCGATCTATTCGTAGGCAATTATGTCGATTTCGATCCTGTGAAACACTCGGATGATCGCGCTGAACTTCACGGTATCGAGGTCTTCCCCCATCCGCTTGAGTTCGGGGCGCAACGCGACTGTCTTTATCTGAACGATGGCCAGGGTGTGTTTACCGATGCTACTGAAAAGTCCGGAGTGAATCCGAGTTTGGGCCGGGCGATGGGTTCAGTCTTCTTCGATCTGGAAAACGACGGCGACCTCGATCTTTATATCACCAACGACACGACTTACAACTTCGTCCTTCAGAACCGTGGGGATGGAACGTTCGATGATATCAGCTATTTCTCAGGCGGGGCGTTCACCGAAACCGGGGTCGAAGGGGCGAGCATGGGCGTATCCGCTGGAGATTTCGACAACGACGGCTTCTTCGATCTGCATATCACCTCCTACGCCTGGCAGACCGACTGCCTTTTCCTCAACGACGGGCAGGAACATCTGATTGATTTCTCCGGTCAGGCCGGACTGCTTCAGCCCTCTTACAAAATCGTGACCTGGGGCAATCTGTGGAACGACTTCGACGCCGATGGCCGCCTCGACCTGTTCACTGCCAATGGGCATCTCTATCCCCAAGTCGAGCGCTTGGCTCACCTCGAACAATCATACAACCAAGGCGTCTCGTTTTACCGAAACCAAGGCCGCCGTTTCACCCATGCCCCCTCTTCATCCCGATTGGAGAATTTTGAGCCTAAGTCGAGCCGTGGGGCGGCGTTACTCGACTACGACAGTGACGGTGATATGGATATCATCCTCAACTGTATCGACTCCGCTCCCCAGCTGCTTGAAAACCGAACCGAAGCCGGGCATTCGCTGACCGTTGTCTTGAAAGGAACGTCGGCAGAAACTTTCGGCGCGCGAGTCGTGGCGCGTAAAGGAAACCAAACCTGGACACGAATGGTGGACGGTGGATCGGGCTATCTATCCCAATCCACCTCGACGCTGCATTTTGGTTTCGGAACCATTTCGGCAATCGACGATCTAACCGTTCATTGGCCACACTCCGAACCCCAAGTCATCCAGTCCCCCCCACTCGACCGCCTGCTCACGGTCGTTCCCCCTCAACCGCTTCACCCGAAATGAGATACCGTCGTATACTTCTTACGCATGTTTTCGGAGTAAATCCAGCCGAAGCGATTGACGGATGGGATTTCCCGGTGTGAAATATTCCTTTGGAATAAGTTTATCACTCTCTTATCTGCAAGATTGATCGCAAAATGGTCATTAATATTGTCGAGCGATCAAGTCCCCTCTCCCTCTGGGAGAGGGTTAGGGTGAGGGTGATTATGCAAAAGTTTAACGATAAAACGAATACCTTTTTTGTTCCGGTTCAGCCGGTTTAGGAGGAACAGAAATGGGCGGTCATGCCCTTGAAACGATTCGTTCGCAGGTGAAGAGCCAGGGAGAAATCCCGGTTCAACTCGAATTGAGCTACAAAGTCATCTTCAGCACCCTGCAAGGCAATCTGCCGGTCAACAATCGCGTGCGGGGACACATCCTCGACTTTCCTGTCAATCTCGAACTGAGTTATACCATCATCCCCAACACCGGCGGGAGTTTTCCTGTCAATTCCCGAATTCAGGGAACCATCGGCGATTCGGAAATCAAGGCGCGTATGCCTTACAAGATGGTCTTTTCCACGATTGCCGGAAATATCCCCGTCAACTCAGCCATTCAATGGAAATCAAACGGGACAACCCATCAGCTGCGCATGCCTCATACCCTGGTTTCAGGAGGTACATTGACCGGAGGAGGCCCGGCTATCTCGACAAGCGGCATGAAAGCAACAAAAGTCGTTGAGGTTAAATTCAAAGGTGGAAAAATGATAGAAAAAGAACCCGGATCCACCGCTGACGAAAAAATTCCCTCGGAAGCAGGCCGTCCGATATGCACGGGCATCATCGGAGCGATCGGGGATATCGAATTGGACCTGCGCTTTTCCTTCACCTATTTCTGCAACACCAGCACCGGTCGCAGCCCGATCAATACCCGCCTGAAAGGTGTTCTGCGAAGCCTTCCCCAGCCGTAATTCAGTTGTCAGTTATCCTGTGCAAATCAAAAAACCGCACCGTGGTTGAGTATGTTTTACGGGAGGCCAAAAAGCCAATTGGGGTAGCCACGTATAAAATGGTTTCAACACTGCCAAAACAGATCGAAGAGTAACGAAGTATTTAGATCGAAGTTCAATCATCTTTTGATAGAGCGGATACAAAACAACGCAGAAATAGGCCTCTAGTAAAAAAGGGGCTATTTTTTATTTATTTAATGTAGACGGTTTGAAAACTGGTTGGAGGGAAAGGACGTGGCCGCTAAATCTCTACCAATCCTAGACTAATCTGTAACGCATT
>CAZSIZ010000171.1:0-12909 GCA_964606645.1 uncultured bacterium | reverse complement strand
CTAAAACCGTTTTCTTGAGCTCATTTTGTCTGGTTAATTACGCGCGGTTATATAGATGACGTCAGGCTTATCGAAGCGCCGGATACAACGCCTCCCACCATTAATAGTTTATCGACCGATCCATCGGTTCTTTGGCCCCCCAACAATAAAATGATTCCGGTAACAGTAACCGCAGACGTTACTGATGATCGCGATCCAAATCCGAATTGCTGGATTGATAGTGTCACAGGGGGAGATAGCGACGACGTGGCTATTACCGGCGACCTGACCCTCGAACTTCGGGCGGAACGTCCAGGTAAAAGCGAAGGCCGAGTTTATACGATTACAGTAATATGTGAGGACGAATCGGGCAATTCGTCAGAGAGTACAGTCACGGTCACGGTTCCCCACGATCAAAGGAATAAAAAGAAATAATGTCATTTCGTGGAAAATCAAGGCTATGAAATCTAAAAAAGCCTAAGATTAACCACTCATCGCCAATATCAAAGGCCACACCCGAACAACCGGGTGTGGCCTTTTAGTTCGTGATATTGATTTTAGCATCGTCATGCCTTTTTTACATCGGACATTGACACTGCTTCTTGACGGGAAGAGCGGAGCGGGAGAAAATACCTTCTTCCCTATGGAGTATTTAGAATCTTATCATGGAGCATTAATTATGTACAAAATCGTTCTTCTCAGACATGGCCAAAGTATCTGGAATCTAGAAAATAAATTCACTGGATGGTACGACATCGACCTCTCGGAACGTGGATTTACAGAAGCGAAAAATGCGGGGCAAACCCTGAAAGCCGAAGGATTTAAGTTCGACATCGCTTATACATCCGTTCTTAAACGTGCGATCCGAACGCTCTGGATCGCTTTGGATGAACTCGATCAGATGTACATCGATGTCCACCGCTCCTGGCGGCTCAACGAACGTCATTACGGCGCGCTTCAAGGATTGAACAAAGCCGAAACCGCTGAGAAATACGGCGAAGATCAGGTTAAAATCTGGCGGCGAAGCTACGATACGCCTCCCCCCGCTCTGGATAAAAGTGATGAGCGCTTTCCCGGCCACGATCCACGTTATAAGAACATGGACGAAAAAGACGTGCCGGCTTGCGAATGTCTCAAGGACACTATCGAGCGTTTCCTGCCTCATTGGTTCGACACGATCGTCCCCACCGTCAAAGCAGGCAAAAGCGTTCTGATCGCCGCCCACGGAAACAGCCTTCGAGGCCTGGTAAAGCATTTGGATAATATATCCGACGAAGATATCATCTCCTTGAATATCCCCACGGGACTACCCCTGGTCTACGAGTTGGACGCCGATTTGAAACCACTCAAATCCTACTACATCGGTGACGAAGAAGAAGTAAAGAAGGCGATGGAGGAAGTCGCCAACCAGGGCAAGGTTAAAAAGTAATTTATTCTCACCCATCGTAGAGAGCTATATGTTCCGGTGCATGGTTCTCTTCTGTCAATCAATTTTTATTGACACCTGGATAGGAATGCTTATGGAACAAAAAGCTGCGATTCATATCCCCAAACGGGAGGTTTCCCGACAGCGATTTGCTAACGGAACAACCCTCCTTTATACTCCGAATCCTTTCAACCAAATCGTGGCCATCCGAATTCTAATCCGATTGGCGTCGCGTCACGAAATCCGTGAAAAGGCGGGTATGGCCAATCTGAGCATGAGGCTGCTTTCCGCCGGAACCGAAACACTCACCGAAAATGAAATCGCGGAGAAACTCGAAAGAAACGGTGCTCATTTCAAAGCGGAAGCGGGAAAAGATTGGGGTTCGATCAACCTGCTGACAACAACCCATTTCCTGAAGGACGACCTGGAAACGGTGTTGGAACTGATGGAGCGACCGATTTTTCCCGAAGAAAAGCTGCAGCGTGAACGTGAAATCGTCCGCATGAACATCCTTGAGCAGGAAGACTCACGCCTGACGCTCACCATAAGAATCTTCCGGCAGCATTATTTCGGCAGTCATCCCTATTCTTGGCCTAGCCTCGGTTTGATTGAGACGCTGGACGCTATTCAGCGTGACGACGTTTCCCAATTCGCGCACCGTGCATTCGATCCAGCCAATCTGATCGTTTCGGTGGTCGGTGGAGAGGAAGAGGGCCAGGTCCGCACGATTGTTTCGGAAGCGTTCGCTTCACGGACCGCACGTGGAATTCAAGCCGTGTCGGAGCCTATCCCTGCAACGTCGGCGGTGACATCGAACTCCACAGTTCTGGAGAAACGAGAGTCCGAATCGGAATATATCGTCATGGGATATCCCGGTTGTGGAATAATGGAACCGGCGGCGACCCCGTTACGGATTATTTCCGCGTTGATGGGCGGATCGATGGACTCACGGCTCTTCCGGGAAATCCGGGATAAACGGGGTTTATGCTATCAAATCGGCAGTTCCTACGCGCCCCAGCAAGACCATTCGCCGTTTCTCGTCTACATCGTGACGACCCCGTCGAATCGCGAAGAAGCCGTAACCTGCACGGAAGCGGAAATCGAACGCTTAAAGAACGAGACGGTTTCCGAAGAAGAATTGGAGCGAGTCAAGACCTACGTATGCGGAACATACGTGATGGCGATGGAGACCAACATGGGACAGGCGTCGCGCTATGCTGCCTATGAAATCGCTGGGCTTGGATGGGAATACGCCAACCGCTTCGCCGACGATATCTACAGCATAACAAACAAAGAGATCACCCAAACCGCGCAAAACCTATTCACCCACCGCCTCCTAACAATTACCACCCCTTCCTAGAATGAGTGTCGTGTCTCATAATCAAAAAAGGGAATGCAAGACTTACTCTCCTCTTCAAATTTGATAGACTTTTTTCGTTGACACCGTAATCCATTGATGTTACACTCGGTATAATATGGATAAATAGAAATATTTCAACAGGTTGAGTAAGGGGGAATAGAGAAATGCCGGACCAAGAGAGCCAAAAAGAGGAAATGGTGAGAAAAGTCAAAGAATGGGCTTCTTCTTCCGAGGGAAAAAAGAGCATTGAGGAAGCGTTTGAAAGCGCTCAAAGAATGAAAGAAGAACTTCGCGAATCTCGCAAGATTGAGCCAAGCAGGTTAAATGAACCTATAACACTATAAAGTTATGCCCTCTCAATTTGATGTCTTCCCATACTCGATTGATCGATTAAAGAAAATCCTTTCCGATAAATCCGGGGCATCGTCGTATTTAATCAATAGAAAATATCATATTGGTTATTTCGAAAGTTATTTTGATAAGCTGGAAGCTCAAACCATCGTTGTAGAATATAAATATATCGATCATGATTTTTTAGAAGATTTTGCCGGTTATTACGTTCGTTGTTTTAATGATTATTCTAGAAAATGTGTTCGCCTTCATTTCTTTACTGTTGGTTTTTGTCTTGAAAATATGATTTCCTTGCTCCAAGGAAATCACTCTTCTATTACAAATGCCGTACTCAAGAACCATTATCTTGGGTTTCTTGTAATAAAACCACTTCCCCAAACAATCATTGGTCGAACGTGTCTTTGTACGTATCCATTAGAAGATTTTAGATTTTTTCCCAGCCTTCGTATTTACAAAGCCAATCTGTTTGGAATTTCTCTATCCGTGGAGACCTTGGCTTTTCAAGAACAGGATGAAGTCGTTGCGGCATGTGCAACGAGTGCGCTTTGGACTGCTTTTCACGGAACCGGAAAATTGTATCAGCACTCAATTCCATCTCCTGTTGAAATAACTAAAACGGCTGTCGAAAAACGTACTGCTGATCTCCATTATGAATCAAGAACGTTTCCAAATCGAGGTTTAATCATTAACCAAATGGCACATGCGATTAAACGCGTCGGACTTGAACCCTATACTATATCTGTAATAAATGATCTATATCTTCTTAAAAGTACACTTTATGCCTATTTACGAGGAAAAATTCCTGTTTTATTCGTTGTTGATTTATGGGAGGTAACAAAAGAGTTAAAAGTCCGTTCCAACAAGGGTAAACATGCTGTGACTATCACGGGTTATAGTCTTAAACCCTCTGATCAATTTTCTCATTTTGAAAAAAGAGTTAATCTTAAATCGTCGAGAATTGATAAAATCTACGTTCACGACGATCAAGTTGGTCCTTTTGCCCGTATGGATTTTGACAATCTTAAAGTGAATTCTACCGACCAACAAAATCATCGTTCGGAATTTGAATCATTAACATGGCAAAGTGAAAACGTCAGTATTCGCGCGCTCCCTGATATCCTGCTTGTTCCTGTATACAACAAAATTCGGATACCATTCGAGGTTGTTCAAAACGCAGTTGCTTATTTTGATTTCATTCTCGATAAAATACGGCAAGAAAATTTCACTCCTCCTACTCTACGCATCGAATGGGATATCTATCTTACAACAGTCAATGATTTCAAAGAGGATATTTTTTCTTCAAAATTTATTGATGGAGAAAAAAGAAAGGAAATCCTGACCAGAGATCTTCCACGTTTTTTGTGGAGGGCCACGGCTTTATTGGGAGATAAACTTATTTTTGATTTTCTATTTGACGCTACCGATATCGAACAAGGGGATTTCTTAAAAGTTGCTATTGAATATGATGAAGTCGTTGCTGATATTATTAAAGGAGTTTGTCAAGAATCGGATGTAGATTCATGGTCTCCCGATAAAATAAAAATATTAAGATGGTTTTTTCCAAAAAGAGAAAACACCGATTAAAAAAATAAAGTGAAATTTTTCCAGAAGTCATCATTTCATTCATAAACGAGGAAAACCAAATGACACAGAAACAGACGAAAAGCAATCGCCGGATTTTTTTGAAAACCGTGGGCGCTGGTGTAACCACCGGCCTGATCGCTGCTAACTATCGCGCCCTGGCCGGAGTTAGTCCCAACGACCGGATCAACATGGGCTTCATTGGAGTAGGCGGAATGGGAACCGGGCGTCTGAAGGGATTTATCGGACACGCCGATGTCAACCCGGTCGCAATCTGCGATGTCGATGATAACCACCTGAACCGCGGCATCGACGAAGTGCGGAAGCGCCGTGAAATCACGATTCACGGTTATCGTGATTTCCGCGAACTGCTCGATCGCAAGGACATCGACGCCGTGACCGTCACCACGCCCGATCACTGGCATGCGATCCCGATGATTCAGGCCTGCAAAGCCGGTAAAGATGTCTTCTTCGAAAAACCGGTCGCCCATAACATCGGTGAGGGCCGGGCCATGGCCGACGCCGCGCGGAAATACAAGCGAATTACCCAGATGGGCAACCACATCCACAACACTGGCGGCAACTATCGCCGAGTCGTCGAGCTGGTTCAATCCGGTAACTTGGGGAAAATCACCCGCGTTCACTGCTGGAAAACCTCGAATCTGGGCAGCATCGGCTATCCCGAAGATTCAAAGTCGCCGGAGGAATTGGATTACAATTTCTGGCAGGGCGGTTCGCCCAAACGTCCATACAACAAAAACCGTTCCCATTTCACGTTTCGTTATTTCTGGGATTACTCCGGCGGCGTTTTCATTGATTTCTGGTGCCATATTACCGACGTCGCCTACTGGGGATTGAATCTGACGGCTCCATTAAGTGCCTCGGCCACCGGCGGCCGCTTTTTCGTCGACGATAACACCGAAACGCCGGACAGCCTGGACGTTCTGTACGAATACCCCAACGATCTGATTATGGCCTGGACCGTCAGCCCGAAAGGAATCCCCGGCTTCCAGCACATGGGCGGGATCGGCTGCGCGTTCCAGGGAACGAAAGCCACGCTGGTCTGTAACTACGGTAGTAACGAAGTATGGGTCGATGGCAAGAAAGCGGATAATTTCCCCCGCCCCAAACCAACCATCCCCGATTCGCCGGGCCATATCCGCGAATTTCTCAACTCGATCAAAACCCGCGAGATCACCACGTGCAACGTCGAATACGCACACAATCTCACAAAAGGCGGTCACTTGGGCAACATCTCCTATCGCATCGGCGAAAAGATTTATTGGGACGATAAGAAAGAGCGAATCAAGGGCAATACAAAAGCCAACCGTCTTGTCAAACGCAATCACCGGCGGCCGTGGAAATTGTAATGTGAACGAGTGCTCTTCTCACACGTGCTTAGATGATTAACAGGAAAGTGTAGGGGCAGGTCTTGTGCCTGCCTGCGTTCAATCCACCTCGTCATTTCAAGCATGACATGACGCGAGAAAATAGAATGAAAAAGGAGCAACTGACGATGAAAACAAAATCTTATTCAATCAAAACCGTGACCGTAACAAGCCTTCTGCTGGCTCTATGCATTGTGCTAACGGGAACGCATAGTGCTGTGGGGCAGGACAAAGCGGGTAAAGAAAAATGGATCAGCCTTTTCAACGGGAAGGATCTTAAGGATTGGAAGGTCAAGATCACGGGTTACGAGCTGAACGACAACTTCGGGAACACGTTCCGAGTGGAGAATGGAATCCTGAGAGTGGTTTACGACAAATACGATAATTTCAACGGACGTTTCGGACACATTTTTTATAAGGATAAGTTCTCGCATTACATTCTGCGCGTGGAGCACAGGTTCGTTGGAGAGCAGGTTCCCGGAGGGCCGGGATGGGCCATCCGCAATAGTGGACTCATGCTGCACAGCCCCCCGCCCGAAAGCATGAGAAAAGATCAGGACTTCCCGGTCTCCATCGAGGTTCAGTTGCTTGGAGGAAACGGTAAGGATCAACGCTCAACCGCCAACCTTTGCACGCCAGGCACGAATGTCGTAATGGACGGCAAACTCGTTACCCGTCACTGCAACAATTCCAGTTCGAAGACGTATCACGGTGAACAATGGGTAACGGCGGAAATCGAGGTTCGCGGCAATTCCGTCATCACACATAAAGTCAACGGAGAGGTTGTGCTGAAATACGAAAAGCCGCAGCTCGATGAAAGAGACAAAGACGCCAAGAAACTGATCGTAAACGGAAACAAGATGCTGCACGAAGGCTACATCTCCCTCCAGTCCGAAAGCCACCCCGTCGAATTCCGCAAAGTGGAACTCCTTGTTTTAAAAGAGTAACGCGGGGAACCAAGACAAAAACACGTTCTAGGAGATAATGAAATGAGCGGAGCAGAGAGACCAAGCGTTGTGGAACACCCGAAAAAAAGCCTCCACCATCTCAACGATATACTGTCGTAACGAGGGAACGCTGCGGGCGCCATTACCAACGTAATCGGTTAATTCACATTCAATAGAATTGAACAAGCGCCCAAACGCATTTGCAAGAAAGAGAGGTGTATTGTGTCTGATGATTTAAATCGCAGAGGTTTTTTGAAGAAGACCGCCGCCGTGTCAGCGGTAGCCGCGTCCAGCTTAAGTCTGGAACAAAAGGCTTCAGCGGAAAAAACAAAAGAACCACCCTTAGAGCCTATACCGGAGGACAATATCAAGGGATTGCCCCTGGCGAAGATAGGGAATGTCAAGATCAGCAGGCTAATCTGCGGTGGGAATCAGATCAACGGCTACGCCTATGGCAGAAACCTGATTTTCGTTGATGGTTTAATGGAGAACTACCTTACGGATGAAAAAGTAATGGATATCCTCGAAGTGGCTGAAGAAAATGGGATCAATACCATTATTGCGAATGTAGGGAGCAAAAGCAAAAATGAGAATACCATTCGGCTTCTCAATAAGTACTGGAACGAGAGAGGCGGTACGATTCAATGGCTGGCGCAATGCAACATATACGAAGATGATGTTACAACCTTAATTCAAAAAGCCATTGATAACGGCGCCGTTGGCGCGTTTGTGCAGGGCGGCTGCGGAGACAAGTGCGTCAAAAACGGCCGTGTCGATCTGCTGGCCAAAGCGGTCGATTTTATCAAGAAGAACGGCCTTATCGCCGGCGTCGGAGGTCACATGACAGAAGTTCCGATGGCACTGGAAAAGGAGAAAGTCGATGTGGATTTCTATTTCAAAACGCTGAACAATGTGCATACTCCCGCTGTGCCTACATATTCGGTTACGCCGCAGAGGACTATTGAGTTCATGCAAAACGTTAAGAAGCCCTGGATTGCCTATAAGGTACTCGGCGCCGGGATTGTCCATCCGAGAAAAGGCTTCCCGTTTGCTTATGAAAACGGCGCGGATATTGTCGTGGCAGGAATGTTTGATTTTCAGATTATCGAAAACGTAACAATCGCAAAAAGAATACTGAACGACAAGAATCTCCCAAGGCGCCGTCCCTGGCGAGCATGAAAGAATGTAGGGTGGATCACGCTTTTTGACCCACCATTCCTCATGTATTGTTAATATGTAACCCTGTTTATTGTTCCGGCTCTACTGGATTAGGACAATCCAATTCATCATTTTATGAGTGAATTCGTTCAACGAAAAATGGAATTTCAGGTTTGAGGTTTAACCAGCAATCACGCAAGTCGCTAGACAACTCGCAGAGAGTCGGCGATGGCGAAGCGCCGAATACGGCTGAAAGTTTTCGGTGTGCAGGGGCCTTCTCCGCTCGGTCCGGCGATCGTAAAGGCGGTCCAGCCTTCGCCCCCGTTCCCCAATATCGCTCCACACGGTCCATTTGCGACGAATAAGTTCACTTTAATCGCCCGCGCGAACTCGGTGACGCGATCCATGTTTTTTGAATGGATAATGGCCGTATGTCCAAAACCGTGTTCCGCTTCGACGGCGTTACGAACCGCTTCCTCGAACGAATTGACTCGAACGATTCCAAGAACGGGCATGAGCATTTCGTGTTGAACGAAGGGATGGTTTTGATCGACTTCGGCGAGCAGAAGATCCGTACCCTGGGGAACACTGACGTTGATGGCCTGTGCGATGATGGCAGCGTCTTTGCCGATGTAATCGCGGTTGACGTGGTTGTCGGGCGTGACGAGGGTTCGGGTCAGGGCGTCGGTCTGGCTGGCGTTGAGTAAAAACGCTCGATGCTTCTGAATCTCGGATAAAAACGAGTCGTAAACTGAAGCATGAACGTAGCATTCTTTTTCGCATATACAGGGCATGTTGTTATCGAAACTGGATCCTGCACTAATGGCGCTGGCTGCGTTGGCGATATCGGCAGTTTCGTCCACGATAACGGGTGGATTGCCCGGTCCGGCGACGATGGCCCGCTTTGGGCTGGACAAGGCTGCTTTCACGACCGCCGGTCCGCCCGTCGCAACTAAAAGGGGAACGCGTTCGTGATTCATCAGGATTTTAGCCGTTCGTAAACTCGGCTTCTGGATGGAGGTCATCAAATTCGTGGGTGCTCCGGCGGCGACCAACGCTCGGTTGATGCCTTGCATACACTCCAGCGTACATTGAACGGCTCCAGGATGCGGGGCGAAAACAATGGTGTTTCCAGCGGACAGCATGGCGATGGAATGATTGATGACAGTTGCCGTTGGATTGGTGGACGGTGTGATTGTGCCGATTACCCCGAACGGCGCATATTCCTGCATCATGATCCCGTGGTCGCCGGTTACACAGGTGGTTTCCAAATCTTCGGGACCAGGCGTTTTTTCAAGAGCGAGTGAATTCTTCTTAATTTTGTGGTCGACTCGGCCCATCCCGGTATCGCGAACGGCCAGTTCCGCCCAGGATTCGTTGTTTTGTCTGGATGTTTCGCGAATAACTTCGATCAAACGCTTTCGCTCGTCGAATGGGGTTTGGGAAAATTGCTGAAGCGCGGTTTCGGCTGCCAGAATGGCCTGTTCGATATCGTCGAAAACGCCGTCTTGTCCCCCGCTGACCGCACCGCCTGCGCAGGTGGCGATAGGGCCCTGAGAAGAAGATTCAGGCGCTGTTTGCATCTCTTGAAGCACTCGTTTGACGATGTCTGAAATCAGTTGATTGTCCATTCTCGTATCGATCCCTTTTTACTTTTGTGGAACGACGACCACTTCGATTCCACGTTTATTAAGTAATTCCATCGCGAGTGGGGTAATCAATCCCCCGCGCGCTGCTTTAACGACAGGCCCCTTCAGATTGGCCGCATCTTCTTCCGTGACCAATGATACGATCAGATCGGGGCCGCTTTCCGCCTTGTTCAGAACGACTTGCTGAACGCTCTTGACGCAGTCTTCGGTGGGCATGAGCTTCAATCCCATCACTGCCAGATGTTCACGGTATTTGTCGAGAACGTCCTGAATACCGGGAACGTTATTTCCGCAAACGACGCAACCAGTTGGTGCCAGTCCGTCGTCTGTCGCAAAGACCGGCATCGATTGGGCAAGAGCCGAAATACTCATGTTGAGGATGAGGTTGTCGGTGATGCCCAAAGCCAGTTTCGCTGCATGAGTCCGGCTGATCGAAGGGAGAAAAATAGCGGCGTATCGGGAAAAATCGAAAATAATCTCACGTATTTCCGCCGGTTTATCAATCATACGAAAACCCAGCGACGTGACTTCTTCGATCGAAATCACTTCTTTGGCTCCATGGGAAAAGAGCGCGTCCAATCGGACGCCACTATTTCGCCATGATGTAAACGCATCTGTCAAAACGTCCCATTTTTCTTTGGCCCCGGTGAACATGACCAGAATGGCAGGACCATCAGTTAAAGGAACTGCTGGCGATTCGGGAAGTGATGACTCAACCGTTGCTGTGGCGCTGCATGAAGGTCCTTTACACGCGAAGGAATCGAGGGTTTCGTTCTGATTAGGGGGAAGAATAGTATTTTCACCGCGCTGACGTTCGGCGAGGACTTTTTTCACTTCTTCGATAATAATTCGTTCAATTAATTGTAAATCCATATTAATCAGGTTCTTACTTAAAAAACCGTTACTAATTCGCCCCCGTTAAGTCCAGCGGCGTTCCCATCGTCCGTATCCACGTGCATTTCGTCGAGAAAACTATCGTGTATCCGAAGCTGCGCGTCTTCAAAAACGGTCTGCTTATGGGTTTGTACCCGGACATTGACGGTTTGATTGTCCGTAAATCCAAATTGCTGGCCGGTTTTCGTTGACAGATGGATATGACGGTTTGCCAAAATGACACCTTGGGAAAGATGAACCACTCCCACCGGGCCAACCAGGATAATTCCAGGAGTTCCGTCAAGATTTCCAGAGGGATGAACCGGGGGATCGACGCCTAAAAATATGGCGTCTGTTCGGGAGACTTCAACTTGTGTGCGATCCCGCAATGGACCGAGAACGCGAACCTCTCCCAAACAGCGCATTCGCGGCCCAACCAGCGTCACGGCTTGTTTGGCTGCATATTGACCCGGTTGGTAGAGTTCGTTTCGCGGTTCCAACTGGAAACCCGGACCGTATAGAACGTCCACGTCATTCTGACAAAGATGAACGTGCCGAACGGAAATATTGACGGGAACTTGGCACGATCCGGAAGAGGGTGTCGCTGTCGCCGGATTTTCCTGTCGAAGACGTTCGACCACTCTCCTGGTAATTTGTTCTACCAATGCAATATCTGCGGGGGAATCAACCATAATCACCCGTTTCCAAAAAAGCCAAGCGTGGCGGTTGGGCCACGCTTAGGCAAATTGAGTTTTATTCAAGCGGCAGGTATCAATCGTCCGGGAAACAGAACCGAACGTTGCACTTATCCCTTGGCCGGAAGAATTCCTTCAATGTCTGAATGAGGACGGGGGATCACATGGACGGAAACCACTTCGCCCACCTTACGGGCGGCCGCCGCTCCGGCATCCGTAGCGGCTTTAACCGCACCGACATCGCCGCGAACCATCACCGTGACATAACCGCCACCGATTTTTTCTTTTCCAACCAGCGTAACGCTGGCGGCCTTGACCATAGCGTCGGCGGCTTCAACCGCGCCAACCAAACCACGAGTTTCGACGAGCCCCAGGGCTTTTCCTTCCACTGGACGTTCCTCCATTTTCTTGTGAAATTGAATACGAAGATTCTTTTTTGAGTTTTTATCTTAAAAACGAGTTAAATTGTACACTCTTTTTGAGACTAATTAAAGCCGTATTGAATTGTCAAGTCGAATTTGAACGCCGATACGTGCTAACTTCAGATTCAATAACCTTGTACGGTACGTTCCGTAACGCCAAGCTGAAAGGAATATCTTGCAAAGACGGGAAGCGGTCAACCAACGTGTCGAATTGTCCTAAAGTAAAATCATCCAGTGGCTTATCGAGAACATCGATGCTGGAGAGGCTGAATTCGGGAAGCTGAAGAACGGAACTGGTTTCACCCGTGGTTTGAAACACATAGCGGGATAATTTCTCATTGTCTGTAACCGGGATTTTTCTTTTTAAATCGACCGGTACTTCTAAAGTGATATCTTCAAGCATATCAGTCTGTTCCCCGCGCTCGTGGCGGTGCAAGAATAGAGACGTGGCGATGCTGTTCCTGACGGAGGAATCGAAAACGTAGGTTTTATATTGAGGAAATAGTTTTGAAAATTGTTTGGCGGCAGCGCTTTGGAGCGCAATTTTTTTTATTTTATCCGGGCTGAATTTTTCGGATTCTTGTCTCTTTTCCCAAAGGGGATAAGCGATTTTGGCGATTTCCATCGGTAGCACAACGGTAACAAACAATGAACCGATATACGCGATCGTGATTGTTAATGACATGGATTCCGTGAATAGTGGGAGGATCATAAATCGAAGCGAAAAGGAAAAAACGATATTGACAAAAAAGACCCACCGGATCATCGGCTGGAATTTCCACAAATCGGATTCCGGTTTGGTGACATCGCAATAGGTCTTATTCAGTTTATCCAGAAGGACCATGAACCAAAAATAACTGAGCATCACTTCGTACACCCATGGGGCAAAAGCAACGATACCGGTGAAGCAGAAGAGGATGAATTGGGCGATAAGAATCCCCGCGATGGTGACACCGACGAAAATTTTGAACATGGTCACGATCTCTATTGTTCTTTCACACGTGTTTAGATTGGTAAAAGGAACGTGTAGGGGCAGGCCCCTGTGCCTGCCCATGTTCAATCCACCCCGTCATTTCAAGC
>CAZSIZ010000170.1:0-13046 GCA_964606645.1 uncultured bacterium | reverse complement strand
GATTTAGGAGTGGATTTGCGAGGTCTGTATATGCGAGAGACTGAAAATAGAGGAAGGAGCATCAATAAGCCGACACTAAGACGTCCGAATTTTGTATCGTTTTCTGGCCCGCCGGTACACGGCCTGGGGAACGGCACCGTGTGCGGCATCGGTAGAATCATCCATCAGGTTGGAAGGATCGATAATCAGCCGCCGTTTTCCCATCGTTTTCAGTCGGCGCTTGCCTAAACGTTCCCGAATTTTGGCGAGATCGCTTGCATTCAGTTTGATTCGCCCATTTTTGAACACATCGGTGTCAAGCAGGTCGATCTTTCGCTTTCGAAGTCGGATTCGCAGCAGATCGCCGGTTTGTAGGTAGAGGATTCCGCCTCCGTCGAACGCTTCCGGTGTGACATGCCCGATGGCCGCGCCGTAACTGACGCCGGAATAACGCCCGTCGCTCATCAATGCGGCGATTTTTTTCAATGCCTGGTTGTGGTTGATATGCTGCATCGGCGTGAACATTTCCGGCATCCCGAAGGCTTTCGGTCCCTGGCCGGAAACGACGACGGCCATCCGAAAAGCGTTCTCATCCACTATCCGACGGAAGAGTTCCTTACGGTTTCCGATCGCGTCCAGTTCCCTGCTCCGCTTCCCGGTATTATGCCGGTAGATGTGAAGCAAGGTCTCCCGGTTAAACCAGCGGCCACGACAGACGCCGTCCAATATATTTGCATCGAGTAGATTGGCAACCGCCTCTTCCTCATTTTCAAAATAGAGCACGACAGCGATCTTTTCGTCGAAAGCGTCTACCTGGGCATCGGGCATCCCGCCGATCTTCACGACCGCCGACTCGAAGAAATTACCTTGGAGCACATCGATCCCGCTGATCCGGCGCAAGGGCGCCGAGAGAATGATGGGATTCTCTTTCACGTTATCGGCGGAAAGACGCTTGTTGTTTTTCAGGCGCGCTTTCCAAGGTTTCCCCGACATGGTGGGAGCGCCGTCGTTGATTGGAACGCCGTTACGCCGCAGTTCGTGCAGCACCGTGCCGATTCCGTCGATCGCCCCATCGCAGCATTGCTGAGCCAGCACGAAAATATCGCGGCCTTCGGTCAGGCTGTAGTCCATCAAGCCGGGAACCGTCACCCGCCGCCGAATGCGGTCGTAATCATTCAGGCTGAATCGATATCCGGCGTAGATCATCGCCGAGACCAGGTGCAGCATCATATTGGTGGACCCGCCCATCGTGCTGTGAACGCGAACCGCGTTTTCGATATTCGCCGCCACCAGATTTGAGACGCCGTACTCCGGATCGTTGCAGACGGACAGCATCGCGGAAACAGCGGTGTCCACTTGCTCGAACGTGGGCGGATCGGTGAGGAGTTCCAGCCCGGGATGAACGAGGCCCAACGAGCAGACGGCGTACCGGCTGCTATTTCCGGTCCCGTTGAACGCACAGATGCCCCCCTGATGATGGCACGTATTCACCGCCAACCGTTTCTCGAAATCCTTATGTTTCCGATGCGTAATCAGCCCCGCCTGTACCGCCCGCGCCAACACACCCTGAAACGCCTGATTGGAGGAGCACTGGAGAATGTGATTCAGCGTATGCCGCAGATCGCCGCCGATGGAACCGGTGTTTTTTCGATCCGCCAGACCGGCCACCGCTAAGAGTTCGTCTCTCAAATCCTTGGGGATGGTCCCGCCGCGAAGCACGTGCGCTGGGGCGAACGTAGCAAAGACGTGTGAATCACCGCGCGCCCGCCGGGTCACGTCCAGCGAGGCCAGGGCGTTGACGATGGCGAGCGGGGTTTTATCGCAGCCCTGAATCACGAACGCGCCGTGGTAAAGCTGCCCCTCCATCTGGTTGACAATCATGGCCGAAACGCGGTTGCGGGATTCCAGGGAATAGCACATCCCTGTCGTGCTTTGAGCCGTCCCGTCGCACATCACCGGAATACCGAAAGCAAAGGGCACTCCGCCATGCTTCCAGATCGACGCGGCGGCCATGAGCGACGTTCGATGGTCCATGACATGCGCGGGATGATCGGGCGATCCCATAACGACGGCCACGCGCGGGGCGTTGTTTTCCAGCCGGTCGTAGATAGTTTCCAGTGTTCCCCGGTCGGCAAGTTTCAGTTCCGAAGCCGCCCGTTCCAGCAACTTGGCCACGCAGATTCCTTCATTGGCCTGCCCCTGCACTTCGCGGGCGTAGGGATTGCCGCCTGTCCGAATTTTCAATGGCTTCGATTCGCGCCGCTTCATGGAAGGTTCCTTTTTCATCCGTTCCGGGTAAATTCGCACAAGGAGAACTGGACTGAAGGCTAAAAATAAGAGATTAATTGCTAATTAACTTTTGGTTAGCTGTCAGGATCGATAAATCATGACCTTTGAAATCCGCATCATCCGTAATGAAAATGTAATTATTCGTTTTGCAGATTTCAGAAAAAATCTGGTCGTTAAAATCTCTAGAGCCTTCTTGATATTCGGATAAGAGAGATCCGATATCAATTGTATCGAATGGGCTGTTAATACGTCTACAATTTTTCAAGATACGGTTTACCGTTTCGGCGATACTTTCAGCAACGGGTTTATAACATTCTGAATCTCTAAAGTCTTTGAAATTGCGAGATCGTCTAGCCGATTTTTGGTATAATTTATATTGCATCCTTGCATATCGATTGATGAATTCAGAGACAATCAGAACATCGATATAAATATTACATTTAGCGGAGAGAATGTGTTTGAATGCACTTGAATAAATACCCGCACGTTTGTCGTTCTGTTCTTGAGGGCCGTGGATAAAAAGCCATATATTTGCATCGAAGAAAAGTGAATCCTGCTGAGTGAAATGGTAGTCGCGGATTGAGGAAACCTTACGCTTCATCACTTTCCTCCATCACTTCACGCTTAATTTCCTTGAAACGTGAAGGATCGTCGAAATATTGTTTTGCCGTATCGACAACCCGCTTCAAAAGCGCGAGGTCTTCAGGCTCCATATTTTGAACCGAAAGAGATTCTTTAATCTCTTCCTCCGAGAAACGACCATATAATTGCCCTATTGCAACATTGAGAAAAGCGGATGTGAGGCTTTCGACATGAAGAAAGGAGAGTGCGGCTTTCCGGCCATCATGAAGGACTCGCTCGATTTGTTCGTAAATTTTCTGTCCGTCATCGGAAGCGACGCAAAGTTCGCTTCCAACCGTCTCAAAAACATTTATGACAACTTGCTCAGTCATTTTCACTCCTCAAAAAATATCATCAGGTCTCGTTTCCGAAGATAGATGATAGGCTTTGTTATCGGCCGTATTAATTTGTATATTGACTACGGTCCCTGGAAAAGGATTGGAAAACCGTTTTTTCATTATCTTGTCATTCGAAAATTCCCAATATCCACAATCGGAAGCAATTTGAATTTTTCCTTCATTCAAAGCGATAAAATCACGTAATAGTTTGAGTCCCAAACCACCTGGAATGGATCCTTTTTTCGTTGTATTATTCTCACTCATCGCCCAGTCAATCGCTTCGGAAGGAGATAAATCGTGGTTGGTTTCTCTCTTGATATTTTGGTACATCCCCATTCCTAAATCCGCGATAGTAAAATCCAGATGATTTTTTCTAGGATAGAACTGTCCACATGAGAAGATTCCATGTTTTGTTTGCGAGTGGATAACCGCATTATTAAAAATTTCAAAGATGCTTTCTCTAAATTTCTTCAACAATCCGGGTGACATCTTTGGTATTCCTTTTCCAATTAAATGCGATTCAATATAAGAAGCGAAATAACGATCGTCTTTGGTGCCGAACCGTTTATACTCAATCGTCGTTTTATGAATATCTTGAATTCCTTCTCTTCCAAAATTTTTCAAGAAAAGATTTTTCGCCAGGATTTTCTCAACTTGTTCTACGAAGTATGTAAGAGTAACAGTATTTAAATTATGGTTCATTCGATGAAGAAGAGAACCCAATGGAGCACACATATTCGCGTCAAACCAAGAAACACGCTTCATATCGATTTCAATATCTTCAAATACGCATTCTTTGGTTTCACTCCATAAATCCACTAACCGAGCAAAACCTTCATAACTGCATCGGATATCCCGAAAATCGATCTTCACTTCTTTCTCCAAAATTGGGTGCAGAATTCGTCTCGATATGACATAATCTCACCTTTTTCTACCATAGCAATTATCCTTTTATATTGATACTGATTGAATCCAATTGTACCAGGAAATTTAATCGAGCAAAATTTGTTCCATCATTCAAGTATTATAATCGATTACGGGATGGCGTTGAGGGTGAGGTCGGAGGTCTTCCCTTCCTGGAGACAGTGATAGGCGAGGCCGGCGACCATGGCCCCGTTGTCCTGGGCGAAACGTTTTTCGGGCAGATAAACGGTGTATCCCCTCGTTTGAGCCTGACGTGTGAGTTCCTGGCGAAGCGGTTCGTTGGACGCGACCCCGCCGACGAGTGAAATGTGAGACAACCCCATGTCGGAAGCCGCCCGCAGCGTTTTCGTGACCAGCACATCGATGACCGCCCGTTGGAACGAAGCGGCGATGCGGGTAATTTCGGCCTCGTCCGGTTCGTGTTGACGAACGTAATTGACCACCGCCGTCTTCAACCCGCTGAACGAGAAATCATAACCGGGCCGGGATTTCATCGGGCGGGGGAACTCGATCCATTCGCCCTCGAATCCTTTGGCCCGTTCCTGAATCACCGGCCCGCCGGGAAATCCCAAATCCAAAACCTTCGCTACTTTGTCAAACGCTTCGCCTGCCGCATCGTCCAGTGTCCTGCCGAGCGTCGTCAGTTTCGTCCAGCGGTCGATACGGTAGAGGGCGGTGTGACCTCCAGAGACGAGCAACGAGAGATGGGGGAACGGGGGGTGCTGTTCGGGAGCCGTATCAAGAGCCGTGGTGTAAACATGCGCTTCGAGGTGATTGATCCCGAGCAGTGGTTTCCCCAGCGTGTAGGCCAGCGGTTTGGCCAGGGATATCCCCGCCAGGAGACACCCCGCCAGACCCGGTCCATACGTGACGGCGATGGCGTTGATTTCATTCAGGGAAAGATCGGCTCGATCGAGGGTTTGCTGCACAAGCGGGAGCAGATTTTCGACGTGTGCGCGGGAAGCGATTTCCGGAACCACGCCTCCAAAAGGGCGGTGGATATCCAGCTGGGAAGCGATCAGGCTGGTGACGACCCGAACGCCATCGCGTACGATCGCAGCACCGGTATCATCGCACGACGTTTCGATTCCCAGGATATACAAAACTGTTTCTCTTTCCGGTTCAGGACGATTTTTTAAATCTGCGTGGTATGTGCCTGCCCATGTTATTCAATGTGTAGGGGCAGGTCTCGTGCCTGCCCTAGGGCTGCAACACGGTCACACCCTTCAGGCATTGATAGGCCGTAAAGAGTTCGATGTCGTAAACGGAATCTTTCTCCTCGGTCTCTTTGAACACGTCTTCGACCGTGATCGGATGTTCCGGCTCTTTCTCTTCCGATTCTTTTTTCGTCAGACCGAGTAATTCAGGGGGAATGTGTCCGTATTTCCCTGCGCGGTTGATTTGAATTCTCTGTTCGAGGGTGACTTGGGCGAAGAGGTCCGGCGTGAATCCCTTTTCATCTTGAGTGGAACGTCCGAGGGGGGTGTAATATTTCGCCGTGGTCAGTTTGAGCGACGCGCCACGGGGATTTTTCAATTCAAACACGGTTTGGACAGAGCCTTTGCCCAAGGTTTTATGCCCCGCCGGTCCGACGAGAATGCCCCGTTTGTGATCCTGGACGGCTCCGGCGACGATCTCGGATGCGCTGGCGGTGAGTTCATTGACGAGGACGGCCAGTAGGAAATTGCCCAAAGGTTCCTTATTCGCTTTGTAGATTTTTTCGTAGCCAGAGCTGTCGCGGTGATAGACGATGACTTTCCCTTTCTCGATGAACAGATCGCTGACACTGACGGCCACATCCAGCAGACCGCCGACGTTGTCGCGAAGGTCCAGGATGAGAGCGGTCATGCCCTGCCCCTGAAGATCGCGAATGGCCACTTCCAGTTCCTCCGCCGCATCGCGGGTAAAATCGCGCAGCCGGATATAACCGATGGTTTTATCCAGCATTTTCTTTTCATCGTTTTCGACGGCGCTGGTATGAATGACCGCCCGGACAATCGTCTTTTCAATCAGTTCGGTTTCGCCTTGACGGGCGATGGTGACGGTCACGGCCGTTCCGGGTTCGCCTTTCAGTTTTTTCATTATTTCGTAAATGTTGACGCCCTTCGTGCTTTCTCCCTCGATCTCGACGATACGGTCCCGGCTGATGAGTCCGGCTTTGGCGGCGGGGGTGTTGGGAAGCGGTTCGACAACGGTCAACCAACCGTTCATCATATCGATCTGGACGCCCAGACCGCCGAACGATCCCTGGGTCTGATCGTTGAATTCCTTGGCTTCATCGGCTTCGAAATAGACGCTGTAACGGTCCAGGCCGTTCACCATTCCGTGGATGGCTTCATTAAGAAGGTCCTCGGTTTTGGTTTTGTCCGAATCAACGTAGTTTTCCTGGATCGTGAAGAGAATATTGGTCAGAATTTTGATTTTTTCATAAGTCTGCTGAATATCGTCATACGCAAGAACGCTTCGCTGCACTCCCATTCCGGCAAAGACGGAGGTCAGGATCAATAGCGTGAATAAAATACCAATATGTTTTTTCCCAGGGATGGCCATTTGAAGGCTCCTTTTATCGATGATTCAAACCCAGTCTTGATAACCGGGCTAAGTTTACACCGTTTCTTTCGATTGCTGCCGTTCACTATATATCAATGTCATTGACTTAACCGAGTTATCCCCTCTCCCTCTGGGAGAGGGTTAGGGTGAGGGTTTCTTTGAAATAACTTATGTCAACGACATTACCATTAATATTACGAATTTTCTCCAGCAATCGAAGCCTGTTGTCTACTTGGTTTGAAGCCAGGCTTGTGGATCGAGAGCACGCTCGCCGTGGCGTATCTGGAAATGAAATCCTTCCCCAACGGTTTCACCCACGATCTGGCCGGAAGCGACCGGGCTGCCTTTCCCGACTTTTTCCTTCACGTTCGCATAGACCGTCACATAATCATTCCCGTGATCGACGACAACAGTCAGCCCGAATCCAGGGATATCCCCCGTATGAAGCACCCGGCCCGGCGCGACGGCACGGATCGGATCGTTTTTCCGAACGTGAACATCGATCCCGTAACTTTTCATCTTAACGTGATATTGGGGATGGGTAAACTCACCAAACAGCTGAACGACTTCCCCGCTCGAAGGCCAGGGCAGACGGCCCTTCTGAGAAGCGAACGATCGGCGGTCTGCGGAAGCGTCCGGGGATGGCATTTCGTTAGAGGCAGGAACGTTGGCCGAATCCGTTTGTTCCTGCGGATTCTGAAACGTATCGAGTTCGCGTTTTCGGTCGAGGATTCTTTCATCCCGTTCCTTTTTCTGCTCACCGATCCGACGCTGCATCTCCTTTTCACGCAATTCCGCCACTGCCAGTTCATCGCGCAAATCCAGCACTTTCTCATTCACCTGGCGGGAATTGTTTGCGGTATCGGCAATGAGTTGCTCGCGCTGGCCGATGAGTTTTTCCTGAATGGTTTTTTTCTGGGTATCGGCGGGCAGGTAGCGGTTCAGGATTCGTTCCTTGTAGGCTTGCCGTTCGGCAACAATCTGCCGAAGCTCTTGCAAGCGGGGCGCTTCGTCCTGCATGTCATCGAACATATCGCGGGCGATCCGAAGCGCGGCATTCGAGACAGATTCACTGTAGATACGACTTCGATTCTGGATGTAAAAAGCCGATGTGGCGGAACTCAAGGCCACCAGGCTGCTTGAGAAAATCCGCTCCCGCTCCCAGTTGCGTTTTTGAATCCGCTTGATTTCCGCTTGCGCGGCGTTGATAAATTTTTGGGTATCGGTCAGATTTCGTTCGTACGTTTGTATTTGCCCATTGTAGTCCTTCAATGTGTCGCGGCTGCGTTCGACGGCCGCTTCGAGACGTTCCTGCTTTCGTTCCAAAGCCTGCGCCCGTTCGCGTTCGGTATTCAACTCTTTCCGAATCGTATCGGACTCTCTCCCGGCTTCCTCACCGCTTACGAACGGCAGCGACGCAGCAAGTAGAAGCCAAAGAGCACCGAATAGTGTGACGTGCCGGATCATAAACCCTTACCTTTACTCCGAGCGGGGTGGCCGGATAATGGAAATCGCATCCAATTCCTGGGCATTGAACCACCATCCGATCAGACAAACCGTCGCGGTCAACACCCCGACGATCGTCCCGCCTTCCACCAGAAGCGAAAAATATCCTGGCGAATGGCCGTCTGGGGGCTGGAAGGGATAGAGCCAATAGCCAATGGAAAAAAAGAGAAAATAGAGCGCCACTGAAAGCGCCACGTGGCAAGCGATCGCCAGGAGCCATATCCGTTCGGGGTTGACTTGCGATCCGGCTCCACCCAATCCCGTTCGAACGGCGTACTGCCGTTTGAAGCGGGAGGGATAACTGCCCAATAACGCCACCGTGACCGCCGTTAAGAAGAAAAAGAAGAGTGTCGAAAAATACTGCTGCTTCCGATCGAGGATGGCGATCCGTTCCAGGCGGAACTGGTATTCATCCCGATTCCAATCGATTCCAGACACACCTTCCAGTTGTTGAATTTGTACGGCGATTGCCGAGGCTTCGGGTGATTGGGCGGATTGAAGATCGATGGTGATATACAGGATGGGGATCAGGTAGGTGTTCCAGAGATCTTCCCATTGAGCGTTCTGTTCGGAATCCCCTTGCCAGCGGGGAATGGCACGGTCGAGTCTGGTGTCCGAAACACGGTCCATCAATTTGACCGACGACGTGATTTCCGCATATTGTGAATCTTCCAGTCCCGGTTCCAGATTCGCCGCAAAAATGAGAGGAGAATGGACACGATCCATTTCGCTGTGCTCAAGAGAGAAATGGAATTGGACGAGAGAACGAAGCGTCACACTGAGAGCGACGATCGCGATAAGAGCCACATAGAAAGAAAGAAGATATCGATTCACTGGGCTGACTCAAAAACTCCGGATCGGAATGGATCGTCCTGATTCCAACAGTCGTAACCGGTTTCAACCTTGAATTGAAAAGCGGATTTCCAGTGCGAACGGCCGAATTTAGGACCATCGTCTAACGAAAGCCATTATAGGAGATTGGGCCGATGATGTAAACAAGATGATCGTTGAACCGGAAAAATTCGATAAACGGCATACTATATTTATTCGGAAACGCTATATTTTATGCTATGATGGTACGAATCACACGAATCGATGGACAATCTATGGATCTGAAACTGGACAAGCAAACAATCGCCATCACCGAATCGGACACCGCAACCCTACGGGAAGTGATCGAACGAATATCCGACGAGATCAAAGGACAGAACCGCGTCATCAGCGAAATCTTCGTGAACGGAGAAGCAATGGGGGGATGGGACGACCCCCAGTTTTCATCCATGACGGTTTCCCAGTGTTCGACGATGGAACTCCTTTCCGACGAACCGAAAACGCTGGCGCATAAGGTGCTTTACGAGATCGCGGGATACATGCCCAAGATCAAGGACGCCCTGGTGGAAACATCCAGCCGGATCCAGTCACGCAAGGAAGAAGAAGGCCTTCAACTGCTTCAGCAAATCATGACCACCTGGGCCGAACTCTTCCAAGGATTCCAAAGCGCCACTATCGTCACTGGATTGGACCTCTCCACCATCGTCATCCAAGGCCAATCCTTCACCGAACTCAATCAAAGCGTGCATAAACTGCTTGACGACGCCAGCGAAATGATTAGCGAACAACGCTATCTGGAACTCTCCGACATCCTCGAATACGAACTCGCCCCCAAAATGCCCCTCATCGAAGAAGCGATCTACCAACTTGTCAAAGAACTTGAAAAGAAACCGAATTAGGGTTTCTCCATTCCACTTGAAGGAACGAAACAATCGCTCGATCCACGGGGAACTAAAACCTTATATGTCAACCATTCTAATATCTGTTGACTTCATCGACAGATTTGCTACAATCCACAATCTCGTACAAGCGGTACGATTATCCTTCGATCGAGTGCCGGAAAAAAGAGGAAAAAATAAACCATGAATTTCATATCGAAAAACGTATCCCTTTTATTCATCATTGGCTTTTTCGCCAAAACCGTCGTGGCGGATATCGGACTCTTCACCGATCAATTAAGCATCGGTGCGAGTGCGCAAGGCGAAGCCGCATTCAGCAATGGAACCTATACGGTCAATGTAAAAAGCCGGGATATATGGGGATATAGTGATAGTTTCCATTATGTTTATCAAGAAATCTCCGGCAACTTCACGATCAGAGTCAAAGCCGAAAACGAACGACGCGATGGCCATGAAACATGGACCAAGACCGGTTTAATGATCCGCAATACATTAGAAGCCGAATCGGCCTACGCTTTCGCCTGGATCCGCTCGGAAGCCGATCAGAATTTCCGTCCCGCTTTTCGTGATACCGAAGGCGCCCATTCCGGCGAGCAGGGTGATTGGATCAACGGGGCCGAAAGCGATAACCCGGAAATGCTCGGAGAGATGGAACTCTCTCGAATCGGTTCGACATTCGTGTACTACTATTTCGATCCGGACGGAAATCGGATTCTTCATTCCACGCGCGAAATTCCGGCCATCGGGGATTCCGTTTACGTTGGACTGGCGGTCTCCTCCAATAACCCCAATGGAGAAACAACAAGCACATTCACGAACCTGTCGCTTACCCCCATCGACGTAAGCGTCAGTCGAGACATTCAGTCATCGCTCGAACATGGCGTCGTGTCCGGAGAAGCATTGGACGTTCGATTGACGCTCCAAAACGATTCGGACACCCCACAATCCGTAACGGTCGATGAGACGCTTCCCCCCGGTTTCAGCGTACTCGATTCCAGTGAGGGTTCCGTGGATGGCCAAACCATCACCTGGATTTTGTCTCTGCCCCCTGGAGAAACTTCGATTTCTTACTCCGCCCAAGTTCCCACCGATTACATCGATCCCAATCTTCCCACAATTTTATCATGGCACGGCAGTGTCGGTGACATCCCTATCTTAGGCGAATCGACTTCGACGCTTGTCTTCGAGGACAATACGGGATTCTTTCAATACCACGCCGACATCGGCGATTTGCAAGCCCGTGGAGATGTGATCTATTCCCAAGAATTCGATGAATATGAAATCCTCTGTAACGGAGAAAACGTTTGGAATACCAATGACGAGTTCCATTATTTGTTCAACCGGATTTCCGGTCCATTTCGCATGAAAGTGAAAGTCGAATTCGTTCAATCGACTCATACATGGGCCATGGCGGGAATTATGATCCGTAAGGATTTAAGTCCTGGATCGCCGCATGGAACCGTACGCGTTCGAAGTGAAGGGATGGACGCTCAAGCCGTCTGGAGGCATGACCCGAACGGAGCCACAGCTGAATCGTCTAACGGTTTGGTCCCCGGTCCGATATCCGAGAACCCGCTGCACGACGGGGTGATCGAGTTGGAGCGCACCGGCAGAAATATCTCCTTTTATTATTACGATCTGGAAGAGAATCGCGTTTTAATCGATTCCACAACCCTGAACAGTGACTTGAACGATCCCATTTACGTCGGTTTGATGGCCAGTTCTCTTATCGACGGTATTGTCGCAAGCCATCTCTTTTCGACTCTTTCCTTCGAAGCGATCGCGCTCGATGCGGATATCGAACGTGTGGCCGATGAAATCGTCTATACGCCCGGACAGGAATTCTCCAATATGCGCATTACCGCCGACATTCGTTCCGGCGCACCTGAAATCGTCGAATCGCTTCCTGATAATTGGATCGTAACTCAAGCCAGTGCCGATGCGGGAACGGTCTCTTTCGACGGCAATAAAGTGATGTGGGATTTGAATGGTGTCACCGGAAAATCGACGCTGACGTATAGTTTCATCGCCCACGAAAGCGCAGTCGAAAACGTCACATTAAACGGTGTTTACTCGGCTGGAAATGAAGAATTGGTCATCGGCGGTTTGTCCACTCTGATCGTTCAAGGCGGCAACGAATCGAATTGCCCGTTTATCGCCAAAACAATCGAACTCGATGGCGTCATCGATGAAGAGGAATGGGATGGAGCCGATGTTTTCGTTTACGACCGGGTCAATAATCTCGCCCCCGGTCATCTGATCTTCGGCGTCAACGTCCCGCGTGAAGAATCCAACACGAAAGTCTATTTATTCCATAATGAAAACTTTATCTACATGGGATTGGATGTCACCGATTACGACCTGAATCCCGACTTGACCAACGCCTGGGAAGCGGATGGTGTCGAAGTCTCCTGGAACGGCAATTTCTCACGAGTTCCTTCGATGACCTTCGATCGGGAGACTTTCCAAACCATCGTTACCGCCGACGGTTCCCGGGCCATCGGTCAATTCGTCCCAACCATCGAGAGCCTGCCGGATGGAAGTGGATTTTTCTCGCAAGACGGGAACGTATGGAATTTTGCGGGTGCGTTCAAGCCGGACTTCAGTGGATACGTCACGGAATACGCTCTGAGCAAGAATGAAATACTCGATCCGCTCGATATCAAGAAGATCGGATTCTCGCTCTCGACCAATGACGCCATCTCGACGAAAGTTCGCGAATCCAGGTACGCGCTATGGATGCTGGATGAAAATGGCACCCCGGTCGAATCCTGGAACATCCCTAAAAACTGGGGCATTCTCAATCTGTGGGATGATGCCGTCGGTGTTTCGGATTGGCCGTTGTTTTAATCGAATCGGCCAGACCCGTTCCACTTTCCTTGACAGTTGAACCTTGGGTTCCTATCATCCTTAATTGGTTATAACATAGATTTGAAACATGCCCTTGTAGCTCAGGCGGTAGAGCGCATCCTTGGTAAGGATGAGGTCACCGGTTCAAACCCGGTCGAGGGCTTATTTTTTTTATAAACAGAAAGGGGATCCATCATGGCCAAACAGAAATTCGAACGAACGAAGCCCCACGTCAACGTGGGAACGATTGGTCACGTGG
>CAZSIZ010000169.1:0-13069 GCA_964606645.1 uncultured bacterium | reverse complement strand
TCCCACAGTCGGGTGCTTTCTGATCACAACCAATTCGAGAACTTCCAGCCGGGTTGGTTTCGACAGAAATTCCGAGGCCAGATAGATTTTTCCGATATCGTGCAATAGACCAGCAATATGAACGGCATCGACCTGTTCCTTGGGCAGACCGATTCCCGTGGCCACCACCACTGCCAGTTTCGCCACACGTAAAGAGTGACCGGCTGTATAGGGATCGCGTGTCTCGGTCACGGCCGACAGGGCGTTTACGGTTGCCCATAAAGAGGATTCGACTTGTTTATAAGCGTCTTCAAGCGCTTCGGTTCGCTGTTTGACCTTATTTTCAAGGTCGATCCGGTATTCTTCGTTTTCTTTGATCAACCGCGCCCGCTCGAATGAATTGTTGATCGCGTGTTCCAAAACAACCATGTCCGTAATAGGTTTGGTCACATAGTCCCACGCGCCGCGTCTGACGGCGTTGATGACGCCCTTCAGGCTTCCCTCTCCGGATACAACGATGATCGGTGTGTTGGGTGACTCCTGTTTGACGGCAGAGATCACTTCCAGGCCGCTCACTTTCGGCATGTGCAGATCGACAAGGATCAAGTCGGGATTCTGCTCTCGAAAAACTTGGATTCCTTTTTCCCCATCTTCGGCTTCGATCATGTCATAACCGCTTAGCTGAAGAAGATCGGACAAGATTTTCCGGATGAATTTATCATCATCGATCGTTAATATGGTTTTATTTTTTTTATGGACCATGGAATAATGAAATAACTCCTCTCAAAAAATTCGAGGGATAGAGAGAAACACTATCTGAAAGGGGCTTACATCCGTAACACAATCAAAAAATACATCCACAATATGAATTATATCTGCTCAAAACGGATTGTCACGTGTGAAATAAAATTAAATAAATTTCTCTCAAATTCTCCTTTACAAGCCTCTAATCAGTTCCACGACAATTCATTGGAAACTAGTTTTAATCCACGCATTATGGTAAATTGAATGGAATACATCGAAACTATCATGGGAGGAACGACATGAACCGAATTCTCTTAATCACTCTATTCATCAGCGCTCCAGTCTGGGCGGATTCACCGGAAACATTTCCACTTCGGGAGAATGGATCGATCGCCGCCTGGCTGACAGCGGGGCCGTTGCCCTTCAATCCCGAAATGGATCGGGATGAAAAAGGAATGGGTGGTTTTTATAAAGACTTTTTGAAAGCGCAGGGGGGCGAAACCCAAGTCGTGCCCTGTGAAGGAGATACCATCGAATTCGATTCATCGAAACCGGTCGTTTGGAAAACCGCATTGAGCGAACCATCCGGCGTGCTGGATTTTATCGAAGTTTTCGATGTGGATCGGTTGGCCCAAGGGGTTTCGTATGCGTTCTGCCAACTGGTTTCGGATCGGGATCAAGAGGTTTTACTCAAAATGCGAAGTAACGACGGGATTCGCGCCTGGCTCAACGACCGGCGGATTCACGACAACCACACCGCGCGCGGACTCGATCAGGCTGAAGACCTGGTACCGGTCTCTCTGAAAAAAGGAGAGAACCGCTTCCTGGTGAAAGTCGATCAGCTGGGTGGAGGATGGGGGCAGTCCGTCAAAGTCACCGCTGCCGACGGTGGAAAAGCCGAAGGAATCAGCACCCTCATCACGCTTAGCGAACCTTTATTTGATCGAATCAAATCGGCGGAATTCAAAACCTCCGCTCTGGTGATGAAAACACCCGAAGGTGAACGCCAGCTATTCACCGCAAGCATTCTGTCTGGCGGAGTGGAAGACGTCCGGTGCCGCATTTCATCCGACGGCTGGGATGAACCGCTGGAGGTCGAACTGGGCGATATTCCGTTAGGGAAACACCGCTTTGAAATCCAAACGCCGCCCATCACCCAGCCGGTGAACGTGACGCTGGAATCCTCCGCCGAACGCAAGGAATACACCGATATCCCATTCAAGAAGATGCAGAATTGGACGATTTATCTCGTTCAGCACGTTCACACGGACATTGGCTATACGCGCCCTCAGACCGAAATTCTTGCCGAACACCTGCGGTATATCGATTACGCGCTGGACTATTGCGACCTGACGGATGACTACCCCGATGACTCCCAATTTCGCTGGACCTGCGAGATCACCTGGGCAGTGCGCGAGTATTTAAAGCGCCGCCCGGCCGCTCAGATCGAACGCCTGAAACAGCGGATCGAGGAAGGGCGGATCGAACTGGCGGGCATGTTCCTGAACATGGCCGAAATCGCCACCGAAAGTTCGATGGCCGCCTCGCTGCAGCCGGTTCGAATGCTTAAAAACGAATACGGTTTTCCCGTGCGTACCGCCATGCAGAACGATGTCAACGGCGCGGCCTGGTGTCTGGCGGATTATTTCAGCGATATCGGGATCGAATTTCTCACGATGGGGATTAATAAGACGCGCTCGCTGCTTCCCTTCGACCTGCCGACGACGTTCTGGTGGGAATCGCCGTCGGGGAAACGGGTTCTCGCTTTCCGCTCCGATCATTACCACACCGGCAATATGTGGAAGATTCACACCGGCGATCTGGAAGCATTTAAGTCGGGTCTCTTGGGTCATCTAAGCGCGCTGGAAGAGAAGGGGTATCCCTTCGACCGCATCGCATTCAAATATTCCGGCTATCACACTGATAATTCACCCCCCGCGATGATCGAATGCGATCTGGTCAGACGATGGAACGAAACCTACGCCTGGCCGAAACTCCGCATCGCAACCGCCCAGGAATTTCTGACTTACGTCAAAACGAATCATGCGGATGAGCTGCCCGTGCACCGGCAGGCTTGGCCGGACTGGTGGACCGACGGCTTCGGATCCGCCGCGCGCGAAACGGCGGCTTCCCGCGAAACCCACACCGCGATGCAGATCAGCGAAACGCTGCTGGCGATGGTTTCCGCTCTGGGAGGCGAACCGAAACCAGGCGTCATGGACCGCGCGGACAAGGTGCAGGATTTGCTTCTCTTCTACGACGAACATACCTACGGGGCCGCCGAAAGCATCTCCGATCCCCTGGCAGAAAACACCGTCGTGCAGTGGGGCGAGAAATCGTCTTATGTCTGGGAAGCGGTCAAAAACGCAGGGATGCTGCGCGAAGAGGCGATGGGCCTGCTTCAGGAATTCCTTCCCCGGCAGGATGTGCCTTCCATCGCGATTTTCAATACGCTGAATTGGAAACGTTCGGGCCTGATTACCGTTTTCATCGACCACGAAATTCTTCCCACGAACCGGGAATTTCAGATTATCAATACGGTGACGGGAAAAACCGCGCCCGCCCAGCTGCTGCGCAGCCGCGCCGAGGGATCGTACTGGGCGCTGTGGGCCGAAGACATTCCGGCAGTCGGTTATGCCATCTATCGAATCGAAACGGGTAGCGAGAGCCGGAAACCGGATGCCGAAAACCAGGAGACGCCGACCCTGCTGACCAACGGACACTACGCCCTGACACTCGATCCCGAAACTGCCGCCGCCGTCAGCCTGATCGACAAGGAGACTGGACGCGAACTGGTCGATGACCAAAGCCAATGGAAACTGGGCCAGTTGATTTACGAATCACTGGCCGGGGGGCGAGAATTCTACCGCGACGCCTTCACACGAACCAGCCTGCGTAACATCAAAATCAAAAATGGCGCGAACGGTCCGATCTGGAAGAGCAAATTCGTCACCGCCGAACTCGACGGGTGCGCCGAACCGAACGGGGCGAGGTGCGAAATCCGTTTGTATGAAACGGAGAAACGTATCGAGTTCCATTACAGCATCCGCAAAAAACCTGTGACCAGCGGGGAAGCGGTCTACGCCGCGTTTCCGTTCCGGCTCCCGGAAGGAACCCTCGTGTACGAAGCCCAGGGCGGTTTCGCCACACCGGGCGAGAATCAAATCCCCCGCTCGTCGTCGGATTGGCAGACGGTTCAGAATTTCGTGTCGATCCAAAACGCGGACGGACAGATCGTCTTCTCCGCCAATCAAGCCCCGCTGGTTCAATTCGGCGATATCAACCTCGGTAAATGGCAGGAACGCGCCGTCATCGAGCGGCCTCACATCTATTCCTGGATGATGAATAACTACTGGTTCACCAACTTCCGCGCCAGCCAGGAAGGCGAGGTGAAATTCGATTACGCCATCACCTCCACGCAGGACACCCGCCGAACCGCCGCCGTGCAGTTCGGTTGGGACACACGCATTCCGCTGGTGACGCGGGTGCTGCCGCCGGGAGTCTCACAATCGAGCCAGAAGCCACTTTCGCTCTCCACGCTCGGCTGGGACGCGGACAACCTGCTGCTGGTGGACGCTCACCCCGCCCGCTACGATGACGGGATCATTCTGCATATCCGCGAGATCGAAGGTGAAGACGCTGTTTTCGAGTGCGCCCCTCAAGAAGGCATCGCTCCGATCCGCCGAATGGATGAGGTCAACGTTCTGGAAGATTCATTAACGGAGAATACACCGAAAATTCCGTTCAAACCTTATGAATCCAAATTCGTGAGATTAGTATTCTGAGTAGCCAAGTCATTCAAGAAAGGTTCGTGACAATCATGATTCAACAACGAAAAACGTTAATGACAATCGTCGTATTTACAATTTGCACGGCACTGGCTTTACCGGCGTTCGCTTCGGAGAATGACGGTTTCAAACAGATGTTCGACGGGAAGACCACAAAAGGCTGGATCAATCCCTATCCTTTCGGAAAGGCGACGGTCGAAGAGGGCGAAATCGTGTTGAGAGGGAATCCCAAGTTTTTCCTGGTAACAGAAAAAACTTATGGCGATTTCATCTTGGAAGCCGAGGTCAACGTGCCCGTAGGCGGCAACTCCGGCATCCAGGCCCGTTGTCACTACAAAACGAATCCGAACGGGAAAACCAGACTGTGGGGGTATCAGGCCGAAGTCGATACCTCGGACCGGAAATGGGCGGGTGGATTGTACGACGAGGGCCGCCGGGGTTGGCTCAATCCCCTCGAAGGCAAGCACGAAGCACAGGCCGCCTTCAAAAACGGCCAGTGGAATCATTATCGCGTCGAAGCCATCGGCGACCATTTACGCTTCTGGGTCAACGGTGTGCTCACCACCGACTACTGGGATTCGGTCGATATCGAGGGCCACATCGCCCTCCAGCACCACGGCGAAAAAGGGAAAACGTACCGATTTCGCAACGTGCGTATCAAGGAACTTGGTAAACGCCAATGGGAAAAAATCTTCGACGGTAAAACCTTGAATGGATGGCACGAACGGCCTGGCGGGAAGTGGGAAGTGAAAGACGGCATTCTGATCGGCACGGGATCGGCCAGCGCAAAAACGCACGGCCTTCTGATCACCGATAAAGTCTATCAGGATTTCACCGTTCGCCTGAAGTTCAAAGTTATCGAAGGCAATAGCGGGTTGTATTTCCGCATCAAAGAAGTGGACAAAGCCGCCCACACGGAAGGATTCCAAGCGGAGATCGCCGACACGCTGGAAACGGGAGGCCTTTACGAAACGTACGGCCGCGCCTGGGTCGTCAAATCGGATGAGGAAGCGATGAAGAAGCATTATAAACCCGGCGAATGGGCCGAGATGACCGTCAGCGCCCACGGACGCCGTATCGTCGTGCATGTCAACGGTTATAAAACCGCCGAACTGAACGACGATCCCGGACGCCTCGAAGGAAAACTGGCGTTCCAACTCCACGCCGGGCAGGACATGAACGTGCAGTTCAAGGACATCGAAATACTAGGCGAAGCGAAATAGACTAAATACTCACTTTGTCGTATCGATCCCGCTCCGCACGGTATGCGCTGTCTCGAATACCGTGCGGTTTTCATTTTTTCGATTGCACATAGTAGACGAGAATTATGATGAAATTTGGCGATTACTTGAAGGAAGAATGGAGACCGGCGCTGGGGTGTACGGAACCGGCCTCCATCGCCTACGCCGCTTCGAACGCCGCCGAACTGGCTGACGGGGAAATCGTCTCGATCGAGTTGGACTGCGATCCGCGCATCTACAAAAACTGCTACGCCGTCGGCATTCCCCATTCCGGCCACAAAACCGGCATCCTCTGGACGCTCGCCATCGGAAGCCAACTGCCGGATCCCAGCGCGAAACTGGAGTGCTTCCAGCAAATCACTCCGGAAATTCTGGACGCCGCCCAGCGACTTCTCGATTGCAAGATCGTCCGGGTTCATGTGGTCGAGGAACGCGACGAACTCTACGTCGATTGCCGAATCGTCCGCAAGGGGGGAACGACTCGCGCCGTCATTGAGAGCGAACACACCCGCCTTGTGCGCTTGGAAAAAGACGGACAGCCAGTCTTAGTCAAGACAGAAGCACAAGTAAATGTATCTCCATCGATTCGCCAGTCGCTGGTTTCACTCACGCTTACCGATCTTCTGCAAATTGCCCATGATTTAACGCCGGACGACCGCGCCGTCTTACGGGAAGGCATCGAGAAAAATAGGGCCATCGCCCGGTACGGCGTCTCGCTTTTCCCGGAATCGTTTATCGAACTGAACGGAGACAATCCCCTGAACCGGGCGAGCGCTTTGGTCAGCGCCGGGGTTTACGCCCGGATGTGGGGTGAAGATTTCGTGGTCATGTCGCTGGCGGGTTCGGGGAACAAAGGAATCGTTTGCTCCGTTCCCCTCGATCTTTGGGGCCGTGAAAGCGGAGTCGGGGAAGAACGAATCGACGAAGCGCTGGCGCTGGCCTGTCTGGTTACGTCTGCTGCCACACATTTTCTGGGCACGCTGTCGGCGGCGTGCGGGTGTTCGAATTCTGCCGGGATCGGCCTGGCCGCCGGTTTGGTCTATCTGAACGGTGGAACGGAAAAAGAAATCGATCTGGCAATCAACAACATGGTTGGCAACGTCACAGGAATGATCTGCGACGGGGCCAAGATCGGCTGCGCGATGAAGACCATGACGTCGGTGGATGCGGCCTTCCGGTCGGCGACCCTGGCGATGAACGGCGTCGGAATCCCCGTCACCGACGGTATCGTCGGCGATACTGGATTTGCTTCGCTTCACAACCTGGGCCGCATCGCTACCCTGGGCCTCGCCTCGATGGACAAAGAAATCCTGGGGATCATGCAGGATAAATTGCGGAAAATTTAACCCGGCGCAACCATAACCAAATAGATTCCACTCTTCTCCCCCATGTGCCCGTTCGTACACAGAGGGGGTTGACCGAACATTCCATTCCCACCCTACCGCCTCTTTTTCCCAATCCCATCAAGACATTCTCTCGATGAAAAATAAATTTTTTTTGTAACCTTTCGACGGGCGTTGACCACTATAGGGGTAAAAGAACGTTCTTTCTCAACACAATCAAAAAAAATGGAGAAAAAAATGAACGAATCAAAATGGACATTCAGAGTTGTCGTTGGTTTAACTGTTGCCATCGCATTAGGATCGATTATGTGGGTTTCGCACGATGCATCGGCTCAACGGCAGAGAGGGATCCGGGTATTGGGTCCTCAAGATGGAGAGTACGCCGGTCAACGCGGAGAATACGCCGGTCAACGTGGAGAATACGCCGGTCAACGTGGAGAATACGCCGGTCAACGTGGTGGGTACGCCGGTCAACAGGGAATGGGCTTTTTACAAAACCGCCTGGCTGCTATTCATCAAACGTTGGAGGAATTGGATTTAACCGACGATCAAAAAGAACTGTTAACAGCCTTGCGTGAAGAAACTCGAAGCCAGGCCGAGCCGATTCTCGAAGATCTGCAAGTCAAACGCGATGTATTGTTTGACGCGGTTATGGCCGATGATCCCAACGAAGTCGCGATCCGCGAAGTCGCTGCATCGATTGGATCTGTAATCGGCGATCTGGCCGTGATTGCTACCGAAACAATCGAGGAACTCCATGCAATTCTTTCCGATGAGCAAATCGCTATCGTTAAGGAAAAATTGGAAAAACGAAAAGAGAAGCAGCAAGACCGGATGAAAATGCGGCAAGACCGGAAGAACCAAATCCGAAATTTCATCGAAAAAATCCAAGAGGGCGCCGATGAGGATTCCTAATATCACGGCAACGATGCAATGAAAGTAAGACATCGGATAGATGTAGAAAGGCATCTCCTCCCGGCATTAAAAATCGATAGGAGGGGATGCCTTTACGCTGTAACCGTGTTTAGATTTTTATTCCCTGTATTTATTGTTATAATAGATCGGGATATCCGCTAAACGTGAGGTTTCTTCTTTTTTGGGATGAATGTGAATGCACCAACAAGTATAGAAACCGATTGGGCTGATATCCAAGCCAGCATTCAGAGAGACGAAGTCGCGTTTGCCCGGTTGGTCCAACGGTATGAAAATGCCGTCGCCGCGCAGATGTGGCGGTTTACGCGCGACCGGGACGTTCTGAGTGAGTTGGTGCAAGATGTATTCATCGAAGTATTCTTCAGTCTGAAGAATTACAGGCGGAAATCGCCATTGCTACATTGGATACGCAAGATCGCTACCCGGGTGGGCTACCGGTATTGGAAAACAAGAGCCTGTGAACGTAAACAAAATCAAGAATTGAAGACCTTTAATCTGGATTCGACGCAACGGGTTCAAGACTTGAATCCATCGGAAGCCGCAGAGTATCTTTATGAACTGCTGGAATCGCTTCCGACGAAAGAACGATTGATTCTAACGTTCCATTATTTTGAAGGGTACGACATGAAAGAAATTGCCGGGTTGACCGGCTGGAGTCTGACAACCGTGAAAGTCAGGGCATATCGTGCCCGGAAAAAATTGAAAATAAAAATGGAACGAGCCGGATTTGGGAGATCGGAAAATGAGTGATCCAGTGAATTTTGCCGAAACATTGGCCGAACGGGCCAGGAAAGAAACGCCTCCGCAAGTGGACGTTTCACATGCGGTGACTATTCGGCTAAACTGCGAGCCAGAAGCCAGTCAGTGGCCCGTTCTCTGTTTTACCACAGGAGTGGTTCTTGTTGCAGCCTGGATTGCGGTAACGTCGTCGACCTTGGTTTTGTCAATTCTCGATCCGCTCGCATCACTCTTTCAATTTCCTCCTGACATATTGATGTAAAGGAGCACAGAACCCGTGTCTGAAAGTGAACCTGCCGTTTCTCCCGCCGTCAAACCGAGACGATCGAATTGGAAAAGTCTCGCTATAGGATTGGTAATTTTTATCTCTGGGATGATTATTGGTAGTGGTCTGACCGTCCGGATTTTATGGGTAAAAATCATCGAAAACATTCACAATACGGACCGCTTGCACGACCGGCTTATCCATCGTGCTAAAAAACGTCTGGATTTGACCGAAGAGCAAATTAGACAAGTCCACTATATTTTACAGAAGCATCAAAACCACATTCTCGATATTCGCAAAGAGATTGGGCCTAAAATCATCACCGAGTTCGTTACGCTCCGAGATGATATCGATGCCATCCTAACCCCCAGTCAATCCGAAAAATGGCACCGCTGGTTAGAGACCACGCAAAAAACCTGGTTGAAACCTTTTGTCGATCTACATCCAATCCCATTGCATGAAGAAGACGGTCGGGAGAACAGTGAACCATAGTGTGAGTTGGTGGGCTACGCTTCCTTTTTAGTTGACATGCATTCCTCTCCAATGGAACAGTCCTTACTAAAAAAACAATCATTCAAACTTAGATGGATCGAGAACCACGTGTTTGATGAGTTCCCGTTTCCAGGTGTAGGTGGTGTGGACTAGGCCGTCGCTGGTTTGGATGACGGCGGGGTAGGAATATTCACCCGGCTGGTTTTCCAGCGTAACCGCCATCTTCCATGTATCGCCTCCATCGGATGAGACTCCGGCGTTGAGCGGGCTGCGGCCCCGTTTGGTATGGTTGTAGATCAACACGATACGCCCGTCACGCAAACCCACCGCGTCGATTCCCGAACCGGGATGAGGCAAGTCCGTGGCTTTGACTTTCGACCAGGTCTTCCCCGCGTCCTCCGAAACCGCCGTGCAGACCGCACCGATTCCCCCCGCCGAACGACTAAGCATTCGCAGTTTCCCCTGTTGGTCAAGAAACAGCGTCGGTTGGATCAATCCCTTCGGTACGCCGGGGAAATCGATGGGGCCGTATTTGCTCCACGTTCTCCCGCCGTCGGAGGTCATCTCCATCCAGCACGCCCACGCCCGCCAGCTCTCGACCGACGAGCCACAGACCAACGTTCCGTCCTTCAGCAGCAGCGGTTTATTCTTGATCGGACCGAGAATCCCGGCGGGCAGCAGTTCTTCCTTCGACCAGGTCTTGCCGCCGTCCGTGGAACGTTTCAGCAGCCCGGACCACGATCGGGGGCTTTCTCCCGCTTTATAAAACAGGATGACCTCTCCCGACGGCATCTTAAACAGCACCGGATTCCAGCAGGGAACCCGTGCCGCCGACGCGGCCTCGAACGGTTTCGACCACTTACCGTTTTCCTTCCGCGACACCCATATCCCCACATCATTTTCGCCTTCGTCCGTGCCTCCGAACCACGCGGCCAAGATGACGCCCGGTTCAGCTTCGATCAAAGTCGATGCGTGACAGGATGGAAAAGACGCTTTGGTATAAATGAATTCCTCTTTCACGATTCCAGGTCCTTCCGCGCTAGTGGCGGCAATAACGGTGAATACGGCCAATAGAATGAATACAATCGTTCGTTTCATGAATCGATAACCCCTTTGGAATGATTGATCGTATTATTGTGACAAAAATCCAGCCCGATGTCCACAGGCAGCCACGGCTTTACTCGATGATGAGAATCAAAACGTCTTAATTCTTTATTTCCCGGCCCTATGACAGCGTACCGAAAATATGTTAATTTATGATTGGCTCGATTTATTCAATGATTTCGGACTTTTCACGATAGAAAGGGACCATGATGAAACGTTTAACCAAAAACTCGACACGAATGCTGCTCGCTGGAATGATGGGCTGTTTTCTTCTTTTCCCAGCCAGCGGTTTCGCCAAAGATAATGTGGTGCTGCTTTCATCCGAAGCGGTTTCTGAAGCGCTGACTCAGGGAATCAAGATCGATGATTCAGGCGAATACACCGTATGGGCCTGGATGCTGGACACCTCGCCTCTGACTGCTGACCTGAATGGTGAAATCCTTCGCGTTGAACCGGCTTCCAAAGCGAAACCGGGTGCGTATTCCTGGAAAAAAATGGGACGAATCGAAATCACTCGAAAAGGAACCCTTCCATTTCGCCTATACGTCAGCGAAAAAGGGAAAACGCTTCCACCCCGCATGGTGGGCTGGGTGGCTTTAGCGGAAGATAGCGAATGGGATCCGAAAGCGTATTTCACCCTATCCAGAATCTTCACGAACTCGGCGGATTCGGTTCTCGACGAACGCCTGGGTCTCGTTCGGACCAAGGATGACTACTACCCGTTTCCTCAATTTAAATCGAAAGCGGCGTGGCTGGACTACCGGCGTAAGTTGAAAGATCATTTTCTCGTCACGATGGGCGCGTACCCTCAGCCCGTCAAGACGCCGCTCAATCCGCGCGTATTCGACCGAATCGAACGCGAAGGTTACACCATCGAGAAAGCCTGCTTCGAAAGCCTTCCCGGATTCTACACCACCGGAACCCTCTACCGTCCCAAAGGCAAAGAAGGCCCCTTTCCTGCGATCCTCTGTCCGCACGGCCATTGGGGAGACGGGCGTCTTGCTCATGTCGAGACGAATTCCATTCCAGGCCGTTGTATCAATTTCGCCAGGCAGGGATATGTCGTATTCGCCATCGACATGATCGGTTACCTGGATTCCAATCAATTGGATCATAAATTCGGCGGACGCCCTGAGTGGTTGTGGGGATTGACGCTGCATGGGCTGCAATATTGGAACAGTGTACGCGCCATCGATTTTCTGCTCGGCCTGGACGATGTCGATCCCGACCGCATCGGGCTGACGGGCGCGTCCGGCGGGGGAACGCAGACCTACGGGCTGATGGCGACGGACAACCGGATCAAAGTCGCCGCGCCGGTCAATATGATTTCGGCTCATTTCCAGGGCGGCTGCCTCTGCGAGAACGCGGCCAATCTGCGAATCTGGGCCACTAACCTTGAATTCTCCGCCCTGATGACTCCAAGGCCGTTGATGATGATCGCGGCCACCGGCGACTGGACGAGCGAAACACCGCGAGTCGAGTTTCCGGCGATGCGGACGATTTATGAACTGTTCGACGCGGCGGACCGAGTCGCGTCCGTCCAGATCGACGCGCCCCACAATTACAACCAACACAGCCGCGAACCGGTTTACGCCTGGTTCGGCAAGTGGCTGCTCGGAGACGACGATCCCGATCATTTCAAAGAACAGCCCTTCACACTTGAAGACCCGGAAACGATGCGGCTGTTCCCGGACGGTCCTCCTGAAGGTGCTCTGAAATCGGACGAACTGGTGGAGCAATGGATCGAAAGTTCAGAAACCCAGCTGCGCGAGGTGTTCCCTTCGGATAAAACCCATCTGCGCGCTTTGCGATTCAGAGCCGGGACCGCGCTTCGCCATGTGCTGGGCGCGAACAAGCCGGACCAGAACGAGCTGGCTGTCGAGCGTCTTCAAACGATTACTCGGAAAACTCAGGACGGTCTATTCATCGAAAAAGTGATCCTCGGACGCAAAGGCAAAGGCGATCGGATTCCAGGGATTCTGCTCGTGCCTTCAGTACTCAGCGATCAGGCCATCGGAACGCTGCTGGTTCACGAAAAAGGAAAAGCCGCCTTCATCGATGAAGAGACCGGAAAACCGGATTCGCTTCTTCAAGGGCTGCTTGACGCCGGACATACTGTCTTTTTACCGGACTTGTTTATGACCGGCGAACACGATTCGCCTTTCGAGAAAGCCGAACGCGACAAAAACACTAGCCATTACCTGACCTACAACCAGACGGAAACCGCCCTGCGCGTTCAAGATGTGCTGACGTCTCTGGCCTATCTGCAATCACGTTACGAAGTGGATAAAGTCAACCTGATCGGTGAGGGCCAGGCTGGATTGTGGGCTTTGCTGGCGGCGTCTCTGGAGAAGGGCTTGAACGCGGTCGCTGCCGATACCGATGATTTCGATCTTGACGACGATGAGGATTATCTCGAAACGCTTTACGTACCCGGACTTC
>CAZSIZ010000168.1:0-13166 GCA_964606645.1 uncultured bacterium | reverse complement strand
AGGGTAAAGGTTCGTTTTCGCTCGGTATTTCAAATGGATATCAAGAATCGGTGACCAACATCTCTAACGACCGATTGCCCTCGGATCCGAACTGGCATGAAATTACGGTCTCCGGAATCTTTCGCGTTCCAGGATTATTCGATCCGACCATTTACCTTCAGAATTACCGGATATCCAACGAAGTTGGTTCCGGTTTCTTCGTCGATGGCGCCGATATCGCCGTCGATGACATCACCCTGGAAGCCTATCAGGATCCGCCTTTCTATTGGGATCATAAAAAACTCCCATCCCGAAAAGATATCATCAATCAGTAATCACTCCTCTTCCACAGTTTCCTCTCTTGCCGTATCTTAAAAGTCACTTTTCCCTTGGTTTAAAAGTTCAGGATAGGGAGAAAATCAGTAAGAGAATCTTCAACTGAAAACTGATAACTGACTACTGATAGCTTAAATAAGAAGGGATACGATCGTGAATAACCGGCTAATTATCGCTCTCGTTTTAACACTCATTACCGCCCTCCCAGGGATGGCATTGAATTTCCCCGGCCCCGAACCCGGACCTGCCAAACCGGCTCTTCTCGCGGACCGCGAACTCATTCTGTCCAACAATGTAGTTTCACAGGCCTGGAGGATCATCAACGGTGTGTTCCAGCCTGTTTGCGTCGTCGATCGCCTCTCAGTCCAAACCGTCCCCCTCTCGAAGCACGACGTTTTCCGCCTAACGCTTCAGGACGGTAAGATACTGCGCGCGTCGGATTTCAAGGTGATCGGCAAACCCGAACTCAAGGCGCTTGAACCGGTCTCAAACGCTTCAACCCTCTCGAAACGCTTCCCCGGTAGCCAATTCACGGTCCGCCTGCTGTCGAAGGATGGAAACGTCTCCGTGCTCTGGCGGGCGATCCTGCGGGACGGCTCCAACGCGATCCGTCAGGAAATGACGTTCGAGGCGATGAAAGAACCCCTCCCCATCAAGCGTATCCATCTCGTGGAGATTCCACCCCAAGACGTCAAGGACGGGGGTACGGTTCCTGGTTCGCCGCTCGTGGTGGGCAATCTCTTTTTTGCCTACGAGCATCCAAATTCGATTAACCCGCAAAGCGAAACCCGCGCGGAATGCGTCTTAGACCCAAACGTGGATTTGAAACCGGGTGAACGGCTGACGCAAACCTGTGCGGCGGGCGTCGTGCCGAAGGGGCAGCTTCGGCGTGGTTTCCTCTACTACATCGAACGCGACAGGGCGCATCCCTACCGCCCCTTCCTGCATTACAACGCCTGGTATGATATATGCTGGGCGAAACGAAAGATCAACGAAGCGGAATGCCTGCGCGTGACCAACCTGTTCGGACGCGAACTGACCCAGAAGCGCGGAGTCGTCTTGGACTCGTTCGTTTGGGATGACGGCTGGGATGATCCCAAAACCCTCTGGCGGCCGCTCCAAGCTAACTTTCCCGATGGCTTTACTAAAATCCTGGCGGCAGCACAAAAATACGACAGCACACTGGGTTTCTGGTTATCGCCTTTCGGTGGCTATGGAGAACCTGCGAAAGACCGCTACACCTACGGCCGTGAACAGGGCTTTGAATTCAAGGAAGGCAAATTCGCCTTATCCGGCCCGAAATACTACGCCCGTTTTCTGGAGACGTGTCTGACGATGATCGAAAAGAACGGCTCCAACTTTTTTAAGTTCGACGGCTTAACCCGTGACATTCGCGAGACGGAAGCCATGCTGCGCCTCACTCAAGCCCTGCGTGAGCGCGATCCCAACGTCTTCGTCAGCATCACCACCGGCACCTGGCCGTCACCCTACTGGCTCTGGTACGGCGACTCGACCTGGCGCGGTGATCGAGACATGGGATTTATGGGCCAAGGCTCCAAACGCGAGCAGTGGATCACCTACCGCGACGGGATCACTTACAAGAACGTCGTCAGCGCGGCCCCGCTCTACCCGATCAACTCGCTCATGAATCAGGGCATCGCTCACGCCCGGTATGGAACCGCCTCGGAGGTCAGCGATTCGCGTGAAGAGATTCGCCGCGAAATCCAGTCGTTCTTCGCCTGCGGAACCTGCCTCCAGGAACTCTACATCACCCCGGAAATGATGTCTCCCGAAAATTGGGACGATCTGGCCGAAGCGGCGAAATGGTCCCTCTCGAACGCCGATGTGATGGCCGACACCCATTGGATCGGCGGCGACCCCACGAAGAACCAAGTCTATGGATGGGCGTCGTGGTCGGAACGCAAGGCGGTCCTGGCCCTGCGCAATCCCGCTGACGCCCCGGCTACATTCACGCTGAACATCGCCAATGCCTTCGAACTTCCCGAAAACGCCGCCCAACGTTACGTTCTCAAAAGCCCCTGGAAAACGGACACCGGAAAACAGCCGATTACCCTCGACGCCTCAAAATCCCATACATTTTCCTTAAAACCGTTCGAGGTTCTTGTTTTCGATGCAAACCCGGTAAAAACAAAATAACCATCGCCAATAGCGGACACTATATGAACACCAACGAATTAAATCCCGTTCAAGCGGCACGCCTTTGCATGGAACAGCTGGATGCGCTGGGAATGAACTCAATCTATCTCAAGAAAGATGCTTTGGATCCTCTAATCCCCAACAAGAAAAAACAGCTTGCTGAATTGGACGCATCCCTGAAAGATTGTCAATTCTGTAAATTGTGCCAACAGCGCACCCAAGTCGTCTTCGGTGTCGGCAGCCCGGAAGCGGAACTGGTCTTCGTCGGAGAGGGACCGGGCGCGGATGAAGACCGGCAGGGAATCCCGTTCGTGGGAAAAGCCGGTCAACTTTTAACCAAAATGATCGATGCCATGTCTCTCACGCGGGACGACGTTTATATCTGCAATGTTGTCAAATGCCGTCCACCGGGAAACCGCGATCCCGAACCGGACGAGATCGAAACGTGCGAACCGTTTCTGCTCAAACAATTGGAGATCATTCAACCCAAAGTCATCGTTGCGCTGGGACGTTTCGCGGCACAAACCCTTCTCAAAGATGGGACGGGGATAACCAAAATGCGGGGGCGTTGGCGCGACTATCACGGCATCAAACTCATGCCCACGTTTCATCCCTCGTATTTATTAAGAAACGAAAAAGGCAAAGGCCCGGCCTGGGAGGACCTTCAACAGGTCATGGCCGTTTTGGGCCTGAAACCAAAGCAGCCTTCCAAAAAATAACTCGATCCCTCACAAATCCATCACGATACAAGGTTTAGGGTCTAAATCCTAAACCCTGTTCGACATGGTCGTTGAGAGAGTGAGGCTTGATTTTCGTGGGATTCGGGTAAAAATTCAAATGAAACAAACCGGCCCCGCCGTTCTGCCGCGCGGGGTTTTTTATCGAAGAATCTCATCGGGAGTCAAGAATGAATCAACAGGACCGGCAGTTGTTAAGTGGAAACGAAGCCATCGCCTTGGCCGCGCGGAATCTCGGCATCGCGTTGGGCACGGGATACCCCGGAACCCCCTCGACCGAAATTCTTGAGAATTTCTCCGAACTGGGAGGCCGGGCGCAATGGGCGCCGAACGAGAAAGTTGCCCTGGAAGTAGCGCTGGGCGCGTCGTTCACGGGAGCGCGAACCCTCGCGACGATGAAGCATGTTGGGCTGAACGTGGCTGCCGATCCGCTGTTCACTGCGGCGTATACCGGTGTGGACGGCGCGATGGTTGTTGTCTGCGCCGACGATCCCGGTATGGCGTCCAGCCAAAACGAGCAGGACAACCGTCACTACGCCATCGCCGCCGGGATTCCCATGTTGGAACCGTGCGACTCGCAGGAAGCTTACGATTTCATGGCTCACGCCGTGGAAATTTCCGAACGGTGGAATATCCCCGTGTTGCTTCGGTTAACGACGAGGATATGCCATTCTAAAACCGTGATCCGGCCCCGTCCACTTGATGGCTCCACACCCGTCCCGGATTTCGTTCGCGACATCAAAGGGCGTGTCATGATCCCGGCTTACGCCCGCCCGGCCCATCGTAAACTGCGAAAGAAACTGGCTGAAATCCAGGCCTGGAACGAAGCCACTCCGATCAACGAACAGTTCGGCGACGATGGTTCACTGGGCATTATCTGTTCGGGAATCTCGGCGGTTCATGTTCGTGAGGCCGCCCCGCAAGCGAAAATTCTTAAACTGGGGATGACGTATCCGCTGCCCGTCGATGCGATCCGAAAATTCACCGGGGAAGTGGACCTCTGCCTGGTGATCGAAGAAGGCGATCCCTACCTGGCCGACTCGATTCGCGCTTTGGGAATCGAGGTGGACGCGAAGCCTGAGATGTACCGGTTCGGAGAGTTGAACGTCACCCGCGTGCGGCGAATCCTGAATGGCGACACCACACCGGAACCCGCCCCCCCTCCTGGAAAACCACCGCAGTTGTGTCCGGGGTGCTCGCATCGCGCTGTCTTCCAGGCGCTAAGCGATCTGGACTGTATCGTCGCCGGGGATATCGGTTGTTACACGCTGGGGGTTCTGCCGCCCTTCGAGGCGATGGACACTTGCGTCTGCATGGGGGCCAGTATCGGCGTAGGGCTGGGGCTTCGCCATACCCTCCCGGACGATCGAGCGAAGCGAGTTGTCAGCGTTATCGGTGACAGTACGTTCGTTCATAGCGGGATCACCGGGCTGGCCGAGATGGTTTACAATCCGCCGAAGACCGGGCACATCGTGATTATTCTTGATAATGAAACGACGGCGATGACCGGCTTGCAGGAACATCCCGGAACTGGACGCCGACTCGATCACAGTCCTGCGACTCAACTCGATTACGAAGCCTTGGGGAGAGCCTTAGGCATTCCAAACGTCCTGACGGTGGATTTGGCCAACTCGAAACATGCAATCGATCAGGTCATACGCGATCTTCTCGACAAGGGCGAGTTGGCATTGCTGATCGCAAAGCGTCCGTGCATTCTGGCGTTTAAGAAAATCCGGGGTTATGAGAATGCGGCAGCCGAACAGACGGAGAAGGAGGTTTCAGCATGAGCGGACACGTCACGAATATCATCATCGCCGGACTGGGGGGACAGGGCGTTCTGAAATCGTCCGACATCCTCGCCGAAGCGGTTTTCAAAGCCGGACTCGATGTCAAGAAAGCCGAGGTTCACGGGATGAGCCAGCGGGGAGGATCGTTGAGCAGCGACGTTCGGTATGGAGACTCTGTCTCGAGTCCGATGATCCCAGTAGGAGAAGCGGATTACCTGGTCGTATTGGCTGGGGATCAGGTCGAGAACAACCGCTATCAACTGAAAGAGAACGGTGTGCTGATTACGCCGGACTCGATCGACGCAAAAGCACTCTCCAATCCCCGAAGTCTAAACGTTGCGCTCCTGGGCTTGCTGAGTGCGCATCTGGATATCGATGAAACGCTTTGGAAAGAAGCGATCCTGAACAACCTTCCTGAGAAAGTCCACGAAGTCAATCTAAACGCGTTCGCCATTGGACGAGCGGTTCATTAGTGCCCCTCGATATAAGAATCTATCCTGAGTGTTCCCCACACACGTTGAGAGAAACCCGAGCTTACACTTTTGGATTCCATTCCTGTCGGTGAAGGATTACATGAAAAATAGTGTATTGAATCCGATATCCCTGCTGGCACAATTCGATCCAATGCGGTATCATTGTGAGAAAGCACGATGCTCATCAACTGTCAGGGCAAGTGCGATAATAAAAAGCATATCAATTATTCGATGACTTTTTTTATAGACCAACAAATCCAGAACCCTGCTTGCTCGTTAGGATATTGTGAATGATGACACCGGTTCCCGTTCCAGATAGAAAGCAGAAATGGATTGGATTGAGTTTCGGGATTGTCGTGACTCTCTTGACTGTCCACTTTCTCATCAATCCGAAACCGGACACCCAGGAACCCTTCTACGCCCTCGACGCCTGGGCGTACGACCGACTTCTTATCAAACGCAATGCCTTGCAATCCGTTTCCGATAAAAACCTTCCAGAGATATTCATTATCACATGCGATGAAGCGAGTTTTTCCAGCCTTCAGCTTCTCGACGATCCCCGCTCGGCGCAGTGGCCGTGGTCTCCGGCCCTGTTCGCCCAGGTCGTGAACCGGCTAGACCGGTTGGGAGCCGCCGTTATCGGTATCGACAAGCTGTTCGTCGAACCTCACCTGCTCAACGAACTCGACCGTCCCGGAAGGCTCGAAGCCCAATTGGCTGACGCTTGCGCCAAGCATGGTAAGACCGTGTTAGCGAGCAAATTCGAGGCAGTTCGATTCGACGAATTCAGTGAAGCATCGACGATCGTCAAGCCCCTGAAAATCCTTCAAGACGCGTCGGCTTTCGGATTTATCTCCCTGCCCCTCGATCCGGATGGAAGCATACGCCGCGCATCGAGCCGTATCCAGCATCAAGAGAGGTCTTACGATTCATTCGCATCGGAAATCGTTCGTCTTTATCGGCAGACGAATCCCAGCGCTCTTTCTTCTTTTCATCACAACACTTTCTATATCGCTTACGATGGAAAGCCTTTCGATTCGTTCCCGTTTTTCTTATTTGTCGACGGATTGTACGAACAGTTTTCGGATACTTTTTTTGGGGATAACGAAGACGATGATGGGTTTGCCTCATTCGATATCAATCGTTTCAAGAACAGCATCGTTCTGATCGGAGCCACGGCGGGCGAACTTCACGACGTGTATAAAAGCCCCATCTCCGTGCAGCCGATTCCGGGAGTGGAGATTCATGCGAACATCGTAAAAACATTATTGTCGGAAAATTTCTTGAATCCCGTCGGCGACCGATTACAGCGGTGGATGGTTTTAATATTAACGGCAGCGATCTGTATTTTATACAGTTTCGTCTCGATTCGTGTCGGTCTGCTGGGAAGTTTCATTGGTGTTGTTGGCTGGATTGCCGGAGGGTCTTTCGCCTTGTTGTATGGTGGGACTGTGGTTCGGATCGTCACTCCGGCGGTCTGTCTGGGGTTGGCTCCGATCGCCTCATTCGCCTTCCGCTACTTTTCCGAACTTCGTACGCTCGCGGATTATTTAGAAAAACGAGTCGAAGAAAGAACCGCTCAACTGGAAACGGCCAACCACGAATTGAAAAAGAGCCAGCTCCAGTTGATCCAATCGGAGAAGATGGCTTCCCTGGGGCAACTCGTGGCCGGTATCGCTCACGAGATCAACAATCCCATCAATTTTATCCGCTCCAATATCGAGCCGTTGAAGGATTACCTGACCGGATTCAATCGCATGTTCTTGTTCCTCCAATCCAACAAAGATCGCCTGCCCGATCCCATACAAGACGAATTCGATACGATCGGCCAGGAAGAGGATTTAGACGAAGCGAGTGAAGATAGTCTCAAAATCATTCAATCATTTAAGGAAGGGTCTTTACGGATTGAGAGAATCGTCACCGATCTCAGGGAATATATCCGAATCGACACGGACGCTCTCTCCCATTTGAACATGAAAGACGCCCTCGAAACCTCGCTTTCAATTCTCTCCAATCGATTCAAAGACAGCGTATCCATTCATAAAGAATATAGGGATATTCCTGCTGTGGTTTGTTCTCCCGGGCGGATCAATCAGGTTTTCATGAATCTGTTAAGTAACGCTTTGGACGCGATCGAGGAGGGGGGGAATATCTGGGTCACGACTGGCCGGGAAGACGAACGTGTCGAGGTGATTATCCGGGATGACGGGAAAGGCATCCCCGCCGGTAATCTTTCCAAAGTGTTCGATCCCTTCTTTACGACCAAGCCAGTCGGTTCGGGAACCGGTTTGGGACTCTCTCTCTCCTACGGTATTGTCGAACAGCACGGAGGGAAACTGACGGTTGAAAGTGAAGAGGGCAAAGGGACGGCTTTCACCGTCTCGCTCCCCATCGACCGGCGAAAAATGGACGATCGCTCATCAACGAAAAAACCGAATGAAGAAAGCGCATAAATGATGAGAATTATAAATCCACTCTGTACGATAACGACAATCGTTCTCTTGGGGATTTCTTCGTTGTCCGTCTTCTCCGAAGAGCGATCTAAACCTTATGCCAAGGTGATGTATGCCACGGGAACGGTCTCTGTGTTTCGGACCGCCCAAGCGAAGGCGGAACCGCTTTCGAGGGGCGATTTCGTCTCTCTTGGAAACCGTATCACGACGGGGCCGAAGTCGAAGTGTATCTTGATTACCAACCAACGAAAACTGATCACGCTGCTGGCGGATAGCGAGTTAAAGACCGGCTCCGGGAAAGGCCGCACCTTGAACGGACTCGGCCTGGGTCTGTTCGCCCGTGATAAAACTCGCAGTGTATTTCACGTGCAAGCCACCACCCGAAAGATGGACGCGGACCCACTGCTTCTCAATCCCCGGTTCGGATTGGTGCGTTCCAAGAGGCTCGTTCTGGAATTCGCCCCGTTAAGAAAGGGAGAACGTTACGCCGTCGAGGTCGTCGGCGTGACGCCCATGTTTTACTATCGAACCGAGATTACCGAGCCAAAACTGGCATTGACGAACGAACGGATCGGGAAAGAACTCACACACGATGTGGCCTATTACGTCGATGTTTTCAAATTGGATGCGGGCGGGACGGAATTGGCTTTCGATAAAGGGCTGCGGGTGGGAATGCTCGGCCCTCGAAGTGAAGAAACGATTGAGACCTTCGAAAAGGAACTGATGCCTCTTGTCCAGGAAGATGAAGGAAATCCTGCGTATCCAACCCTTCTTGCCGAAACCTACGAGGATCACTTCCTATTCCACGACGCTATCGGTCAATACGAGAAAATCGTCAAGACGGTCGTTCCTGGTGACTCATATAGCCTGGAACGCCTCAAATATCTTTACGAAGTGATTCAGAATCCGGTTGAGCTGAAGGCGCTCGAAGTCGAGAACCAATCGTCGGTGGCTAAGTGATGGGCGATCATGGAAAACGGCAGAATTGCGCGATGAATTCCGTCGAACCGAGGTTCCAGCATTGAGGTCTTCGAGTCGGAAACTCCCGATACGGAAAATAGAACCAGGCCTCGCTCCGCTTCATGGCCGGGAAGTTTAGAATAGGCGGGATGCTGTTTCCCCTGGGTCGCGATCTGGACTTCGTGGGCCAGGTAAGCCCCCAATTCCTGAGAGGTGATAATCCCGTCCATCACGAGATCCGCCTGCCCGGTCGTGAGACCTTGAATCAATGTACCTGAAAAAAAACTGTGACCGCCCGGTCCTCCATCGAGTACGGTTTCGTCCTCGGAACCGGCGGTGATGACTTCGATAGCCTTGTTCGAACCGAGCCGAATGAACTCGGCCAAAGCCGCGTCTTCGCTGCCGAATCCTCCCGCGATCCAGTCATAGCCGAATTCCCCGAACACGGCGCTCCGTTTGGCCGTCAGCAATCCCGAATAACACGCATCCAGGATCAGCATGATATGTTTCGCATCGAAACGCTCGATCTGCCGGGTGAGGTCCTGCATACTAATCCATGTTTCCGTGACCTCCGTCCCCGGTTGATTGGTGTCGGAGAGTGCGCCGTCGTAAGGGATCAGGTATCCCTGTTTCCCGCCCGACCGGTCCGACGTGGTTTGTCCGTGTCCGGCGAAAAAAATAATCACCCGGCTGTTACGATCCGCTTGGGCGGCTTTCTCGAACGCGCCGATCATTCCTTCCAGCGTGGCCTCTTCGTTATACAACTCGAAGATGTTTTCTTCGGGAAATCCGAAATGCCCGGTCAAGACTTTCTTAATGCCCTGCGCATCCCTGACGGCGTTCGCCAGCGGCCGCCAGGTTTGATACGTGTCGATCCCCACGACCATCGCGTAATTCTGCTCGTAAAACAATCGGTCGGATATGGCTTGCTGAACGAAGATGTCGAACGAAATGGCGGTGGAATTATCGAAAATATCGAACACGCCGACCACGATGCGGTTGCTACCAGGCTGAAGGTTGAAGCGATGCTCGAAAAATTTTATATGATCTTCATCCTCGATTCCCGCTTCCTCCAAATGAACCGGGGAGGCTTCAACGAGATACTCGACCGTCTTCTCGTTCAGGAACACGCTTTTAATCTCCGTGTCGTCCAGAACGAGTCCCCGGATAATCCCCTTGTTCATCGAGGTCATTTTGACTTCGATTGGCGGGCCGCCCCCTCGCGTCGCGATCAACGCTTCGGGAGAAACACTCGGCTTGAAAAAATGGATATCCGGTTCGTTGGCCTCTTTCTCCGGTGAAAGAATATTTATCGGATAGTCCCGAAAGCCTAGGGATCGATCGTTTTTATCGAATATTTCAAAGTGGATTTGGCTGATATCCTTGAGCAGCACTTTCGCGGTGAAGGGGTAGATCGGCGGGCCGCCGAATCCGTAATCCACCGCGTCTTGCAATTCAGCGGCGAAACCGTTGACTTCCAGTTTGGCCAGTTGAGCGTCCCCCACGGCGGCGATCCCGCCGACGATATCGAGAACGTTCAAGTCCGTTTTAAACGGCTGTTCGGGTGTGGCTGCTTCCAAGTCGGCCGGTTGGGTGATCTTCAAATTCACTTTCACATCGGCCAAAGCGATCAAGGACGGCGAGGGTTCGTTCTCAACCGTTTCCGATGCGCTCCACTCCATCCCGCCGGGATTCTCGACAATCCGGTTAATACTACTTGCAGGGGTACGCTTGACGTTCTGAATCCCGATAGACAAGCCGCGTTTTGTTTGATCGGGGCGGGGAAGAGGTTTGACCTGAATTTCCGAAACGCCGTCGGGAATCATCACCGAGATTCGCCCATCGCGGTCTCCGATCCATATTCGCCCGTCGCGGTCGGAGGCGAGGGCGATGGCGCGGTTTCCAGCGAGACCGTTCTGGCTGCTGCGCCGGGTGATGCGTGACCACTTTTCGCCGTCGAAGACCGAGACGCCCTTATCCAAGCCTCCCCAGGCACACCAAATCCTTCCGTCCTTGTCCATCGCCATGCTGGAGATCAACCGTTTGCGCAAATCCCCACGATTGAGCGCGAACGTCCAGCGTTCACCGTCGTAAATCGCCAAACCGCCTTTGGTAGCGGCGTACATCCGGTTGCCGTCTCCGTGAATGATACTATAAACGTAGTCCACACGTTCCCGTTCCCAGGACCACCACTGCCCGTCGTAATAGGCGTTGATCCCGCGCCAGAAACCGCACCATATCCGCCCGTGAGGATCGACCGTGAGTTCGACCGCGTCGTTGCGGTAGAGGCCGTCTTCGGTCGTATGAACCGACCACCGGCCTTCGTCGCAGATCGCGATACCTTCTTTCGTCCCGGCCCACAATCGGCCTTGCGGATCGGAGCAAAGCGAATAGATTTCATTGGATGGGATACCCGTCTTTTCAGAAAAGGAGATGAAACCGACTGGGTCCATCATGGAGAGACCTTTCCCGGTCAGTCCGTCACTCTCCCGATCCCAGCAGGCGAACCACACGCGGCCTCGTGGATCGATGGAAATATCCCGCACGATATGTCCGGCTAGTTCGAGCGATTCGCCTCGGCTGTTGATCTTCTTCTCGACGCGGAAAAACCATCCGTCGTCTACGCTGGACCGAACCGCTTCTCCCCCCACCCAGATATGCGAATCCGACGAAACCATGCACTTGATCGGACTCCCGTAATCGAATGATTGCCAACGCATACCGTGCGCTGGTAAAACGAATGCGATCGCTAAAAGCGCGAGCAGGGAAATCCCGAATCGTGATATTTGGATGTGTTTATGAAGGCATTGAATACCGCTCATTTTCAGTCTCTCTATCGGCGAATCGATCCGGCCGTTTCGTTGCGTCCGGTGGGTGTCAAAATCGGGATTCGCCCCCGATCGTGGGGATAAAATCGGTCCGCAATCCTTGATTGTCCAGCGGGATACGGATGCCTCCTTGGATAAAGAACCGGTCCTGGATCGAGAAGCGCGTCGTGATTCCCAGGTCGTTGACGGTTGCGAAATCCGAGGTCGAATGCAGCCATTCGAGGCTGACGGTCCATTTGTCTTCGATCAAGGCGACTGGCAATCCTACACGGCATTCGAAGGCGTTGAAATCATCATCATCGATCCCCGTCGGGATGGTAAGCACCCCTCCCGATAGGTCCATTACCGTCATCGTTTCCCTCGCATCGACACCAGCGAAATTGTAGGCCAGTTCGGCGATGGGGTAGAAACGGCCGAAGCGTTTTCCGAAAGCGGTTCGAATCCGGTACCCCATTTCACCCGTTCCGAGCAGTTTCTCCTTTTCGCCGTTATCGAATTTGATATCCAGACCGGCGGTCCAGCAGAAAAGTTCGTCCATATCTTCCACTTCCAGCAATTCGTATTTCAATCGCAGGAAGATATCCGCAACGTCCGTAATTGTTTCGTTGAAATCGGCAATCGCTGGAAAATCTGGCAGGGATTCAAATTCAAATTCTCCTTGGCCCTTTAAGTGAACGAGTGGAAAGATAACTCCCACATCCAGCCGGTCCGTGAATCCGTAGGTCAGCGAGAAACTGGTCAGCAGGCCCTTCAGATCGTAATCGCCGTCCCAGATGCGGTCGGTTCCCGCACTTGGAAAATCGAAGATATTCGAAAGCGGCTGGTTTTGAAACGTTTCAAAGTCGAGATAGGCCGTGTTGATCCCCAGCGATCCATTGCCCGCGCCGTTCGTCCAGGGAGGTTCGATGAAATATGTGCCCAGATTTCCGGAGATATAAAACATCCGGTCCCGGCCGAAAAAGTACTGGGTTCCGGCGGAAGAGATAGAAAGATTGGCGATCTCCTGAGCGACGGCCGCTTGTAAGGAGGACGAGACGCTCCCCAAACGTTCCACCACAGCCGGTTCGAGATACACCTCTTCACCGGACAATACGTCAGGGTGAAAAAATCCAAGAACGCTGTCGAATTCCGTCAACAGAGCGCCCCCAGCCTGCCCGGATGCGCCAAGCGGCGCAATCGAAAGGCCGAGTAAACTCCCTGCCATGAATAAAATGATCGTTCGATGATTCATTGCCGTCGATCCCTAATTAGCAAACCCTTCCATTCGGGCAACTTGAAAACCAGTTCAGAAATGATCCAATCATTCAATTCTATCGAAGATATTCCTGCCAGGTCAAGTCTACTTCGGAAGAAAGTAAGCGGGATGGCCGAATCGCCACCTACCGAATGATACCTTGTAGAAACTTTGTGGTGCAGGCTTCCAGCCTGCATCTTTTCACAAAGCAGGCTGGAAGCC
>CAZSIZ010000167.1:0-13255 GCA_964606645.1 uncultured bacterium | reverse complement strand
CCCCCCCAACAACGACCCCTGGGACGACGCCGTGACGATGGCGTTGACTTATGCCAAGATTCCCTACGAACCGCTCTGGGATCCGGATGTCTTACGCGGGAAATTGAACGAATACGACTGGCTCCATCTTCACCACGAGGATTTCTCTGGCCAGTTCGGTAAGTTCTACGCCAGTTTCCGCACCGCCCGCTGGTATCAGGAGAAAGTACGCACGTTCCAGATCGCCGCGCGTCAGGCCGGGTTCGCCAAAGTGCAGCAGCACAAAAACGCGGTGGCGCGGGAAATTCGCGATTACGTCTCGCGGGGTGGATTCATTTTCGCCATGTGCGCCGCGACGGATACGCTGGACATCTCACTGGCCGCCACCGGGATCGATATCGTCGCCAAAGAGATCGACGGCGACGGAATCACGACCGGCTATCATTCCAAACTCGATTTCTCCAAAACCCTGGCGTTCCAAAATTTCAATCTGGTCACCGATCCCATGATCTATGAATACTCCGACATCGACGCCGCCCCCAATCCGGTGACGCTCGGTGCGCGATACAAAGCGAAATCGTTCGACCTGTTCGATTTCTCGGCAAAGTTCGATCCAGTTCCCAGCATCCTTACTCAGAACCATACGAAGAAGATCAAAGATTTCTGGGGACAGACGACGGCGTTTCGCAAAGCCAAAATCAAACCCAATATCGTTGTGCTGGCTGATTTCCCCGGAACGGGCGTCGCGAAATACATCCACGGCGTGCTGGACCAGGGCACGTTCACTTTTCTAAGCGGACACGATCCCGAAGACCCGCAGCACTTGGTCGGCGAGGGAGACACGGACCTCTCCCAGTTCCCCAATTCGCCGGGCTACCGCCTGATCCTCAACAACGTGCTTTTCCCCGCCGCCAAAAAGAAACCCCGTAAGACCTGATGGCGAGTAAGTTATTTCTTGAAGGAATTAAAAGGGATATCGTCTTGCTGATTGAAGAACGGTAATGAACGTTCTCTGTTTCAACAATCAATCATCACTCGATAGAGCCATGATGAGTCGGAGTACATACCAGAATAAGAGCGCGACGGAAGCGAATAGTTGCAATGCGGCCCCGACATACCGGTCTTCGGGGAATTCATGGATGATATTGGACGTGTCATAAAGAATGGCAGCGCCCGCAAAAGCGACCATCGCCACGCTGAACCAAATCCCCAGATCATTATTGAAAAGCACGCTTACGACGATCGCACCCAGAGCGCATAATCCTCCCCAGTAAAGGAATCCGCGAAGAAATGAAAAATTCTTTCGTGTATAAAACGCGATCAATGTCAGGCCCGAAAATCCCAGAAGGGTGACTTGAGCCGCTTGGGCAATGGCTCCAGGGACATAATGATTGGCAATGTACAGCATCGGGACGAAGATAAGTCCATTGGCGATGACATAAGCAAACAAGGCGATATATTGAGTCGATAGTGATTCCGCCGAATGGGCAGCGCGGCTGGCAATCCATGAAACAACCATGAATCCCCCCAGGATTAACAGCCAATTCATTCCAAGCATGGCTGAGGCAATTGGCTTGGCCAGACCCGATTGAAACAAAAACACTTCAAACATAGTGAAGGCCACAATCGCCATCAATAAATGGGAATACGTACGTTTCAGAAAGGTTGCCCGGCTGTCGGCAAATACGTCTTGCCGGGAATGCATCATATATTCCGAATTCCTCATTTTTCATTCCTCCATTTTGAAATCTAGCAGCGTTTATTTTATCCTCAATGGTATTACAAGTTTTCCGCCGAATCAACAGCAGAAAAAAATATGGTTCAGTGTGGGATGATATCCGATCCCGTATCATCCATCGCGATGCGGAATCCGTTGACCGGCCATAAGACTTGGCCCAGTTCGGGTGAGTCGCCCCCGCTCCAGGCGCATCGCATCCAGCGTGGGAAACTGGACCGGAAATGCCCGCCTCGGAAATTTTTATAACCTGTCTTTATCTCCGGACGGCGCGGATCGATCCAATCGTCCCCACACCACTCCTGCACGTTGCCCGCCATGTCGAAACACCCGTACTGGCTCTGACCGTTTTCGTACGATCCAACCGGAGCCAATCCACGTACACTGTTACCATTGCCGCCCAGCCAGTTGCATGCATCCGGTCTCCATTCATCGCCCCAGGGGAAGATACGTCCATCGGTTCCCCGCGCGGCTTTCTCCCATTCCTTCGAGGTGGGCAGCCGGTAAGGCTTACCGGTTTTCGCCGAGAGCCATCGGCAGTAGGCATGCGCCTCGTACCCGCTGACGGCGCAGACGGGATATCGCTCCATCCCCGGTTCGTTGTAGTTTTTGTCGTGCCAGCGGCGCGGCTGAGTCCACTGGCGACGCTCGCGAAAGTCCCAACCCTCTCCGGACCAGTAGGCAGGATCGCGGTATCCCCCGTCGGCAATGAAGCAGGCATATTCTCCATTGGTCACTTCGTACTTGCCAATCCAATACGTTGGCAGTTCAATAATCTGTGCGCCGGGCTGATGGTGTGGAATGAGATACCGGTCCCGCTCTTTCTGAGTCGTCCCGCATTGGAACGGCCCGGCGGGAACGGCGATCATCTCCGGTTCCAGAAATTCGGAAGCCGAAACCGGTAGGGATAGACTGAGGATCATCCACACACTGAGCCATCCGGTGGGATGGAAGCCTTGCTCTGTCAGCCGAAAGAATTTTTCGACCGGTCTCGCAACTGGCCGTATTTGATTATTATGATCCATCGAGCGGTACATCGTCTCCTCAGTCTAACGGCATCGATGCCGGTGTTTTTCGCGCTGGTGTCGGTCGGCGCTCTGTTGCGATTGTTTCATTGTTTCCAAGCGCCATTCGCCACGACCGATCTTCTCAGAAATATCGGTTACGGCAAAGCCTTCCATGAGTACGGATTCCAAATCTATGACCTGACGCCGTGCGATCTCTCTCCCTGGCCCTCCCAGTTTCTTTGGGAGAGCCATCATTATACCTATCCCTGGGCGACGATCCTATTCTTCGGCTTGGTAACGGGTATCCATTCGTCAATGTTTTTCAGCAAACTAGTTTTATGCGTCTTGGATGTGGTCAACGCGTTTCTCGCGTATAAAATCACGCGCGACCGCTGGACGGCCCTGCTTTATTGGCTCAATCCCATCGTTCTGTGGTACGGTTCGCAGGAAGGGCAGTTCGAGCCGTACGTCGCGTTCTGGATGCTGTCAGCGATTTTGGCGCTTCACAAGAAAAAACCTTACGCTTATGGCCTGTTGGGCATCGCGATTCAAACGAAACTCTTTCCCGTTTTTCTGGGGCCATATTTTCTACTAAAAATGTCGTGGCGCGAACCGAAGCGTCTGATCCGGCAATTCGGCTGGGCGCTCGCCAGCGCTGTCCCAACTGTCTGGGCCATGAGCCAGAGTCAGTATCTCATGCGTCTCTTTTCATCGGGGTACGTTCCCCGTGTGAATCCCATTACGTGGAGTCTTGGCAGTGTTGAACTCTATGCGTTTTATCCGTATTGGATCGTGCTGCTCAATTTTCTGATGTCGATTTGCTTTATCTTTCTCTGCTTTTGGGCGGTGAAACGGGGTGCGGATTTTATGGAACTCGTTCCCGCTTTATTATTCCTGGTCATTGTCAAATCGAGTCAGATCGGCCAGTTCTGGTATTTGATTCTGCTGCCCGCGTTCTGCCTAACGGTCCGTGAGCAACGGCTGCGGCGTCTGTTGATGTTGGCCGCCGCGATCATGGGGGCGCACGCGTTTTATCTCATCGCCATCGGTCCCATCGGGTACGAGAATCCCCCGGCCCTGAAATATCTACTCGATAAAGCGTTCTGGGGATTTTAATCCGAAACGATTTGCGTGGATGGATAGACCGGGCGATAATCAATTCAATCGAATTCATAGGAGCGTAACCGAACGTGGCTGAATTGACTTTGGAACAGAAACAACGCTATGAACGTAATATCGTCTTGCCGGATTTCGGACCCGAAGGCCAGCGAAAAATGCTCGACGCGAAAGCGCTTGTCATCGGTACGGGAGGGTTGGGATCCCCCATCGCCTTCTACATGGTAGCTGCGGGAATCGGTACGTTGGGGATCGCCGACGATGATACCGTCGAACTGTCGAATCTGAACCGCCAACTGCTTCATACCACCGGGAGAATCGGTCGGCACAAAACCGCTTCGGCAGCGATCGCGTTGAACGAACTCGATCCCGAATGCAAAATCGTGGAACACGCGCTTCGTGTCGATACCAACACGATTGTGGAACTGATCGAGCCTTACGATATCGTGCTGGACGGGACGGATAATTTCCCGACGCGTTATGCCGTCAACGATGCGTGTGTGGCGGCGGGAAAACCGTTTGTCCATGCCGGAGTCTTCCAATACGAGGGCCAAGTCATGACGATCGTGCCGGGCAAGGGACCGTGTTACCGCTGTCTTTTTCCCGAAGCGCCGCCGGATGGGCTGATTCCCAGCGGGGCCGAGGCGGGAATTCTGGGAGCCGTGCCGGGCGCGATCGGCGCGATCGAAGCGACCGAAGCCATCAAACTCATCGTTGGATTCGGCGAACCGCTGATCGGAAAACTACTAACGTACGATTCCCGAACCATGAATTTCCGCAGCATTTCCGTCCCCCGCGACCGGAATTGTCCCGTATGCGCCAATGTCAGTTCTGAATAGAATCTTTCATTTCGCTTTACTCCGTCTATACTCTTTGTCTGAACCAGGATACCCAGGATGGAATGATATTCAGGATATTAAAAAATGCTTTTATCCTGTTCATCCTTTAATCCTGACCGTCCTGATGGACCGGGATGGTAATCCCGGTGTTTCAGACAAAGAGGAGAAGCATCGGTCATGAAAAAAATAGTATCGTTCGTTTTCGCACTGGTCTACCTATCGTCGATCGGTTTCGCAGCTGAGAACACCTCCAAGCGAAAAGCACTACTGGATGAGATGCTTCGCATCTTTCCTAAAAGCGAGGCCTGGGAACAATGGCTGGAGAAAACCGGCGAGCTGCCGCCCGATTTCGACGCCATGCCCAACATCCCCTATCTGCCCGATCCGGTCTCGTCCGGTGAATACCGAAAACTCATGAATTCGGAATGGCCGAAGCAGCGGGAAAAATTCGTCAAACACATCAAACACTACATCACGGGAACCGCCCCGCCCCCGCCCGGCAACGTGCGCGTCAAACGCGATGAAGAACGCAAAGAGAAAAACCTCACGATCCACAACATGACTCTGGAATTCGGCCCGGATCACAAAGTCACGCTCGACATGCAACTGCTGATCCCCGATGGCGAAGGACCGTTCCCGGTCTTCATCACCCAGGACAACCACTACCGATGGGCGCTGATCGCCGCCAGTCGGGGCTATATCGCCTGCGTCTATGCGGGAGCGGATTCGCACGACGACACCAGCGCGTTCGTCCCGGTCTGGCCCGAATACGACTGGACCAAATTGACCCGCCGCGCCTGGGCCGCCAGCCGCTGCCTCGATTATATCTTCACGATCCCCTACGTGGATCGCACCGCCGTCTGCCTGACCGGCCATTCGCGCAACGGCAAACTCTCCATCATCGGCGGCGTACTGGACGAACGCTTTACCGCGATCATTTCCAGCAGTTCGGGGGCCGGGGGCGCGTGCAGCTACCGCCTGTTCTCCGAAGTCCAGTTCGGGGAAGGTATCGAACTGCTTACACGCGTCTTCCCGGATTGGATGCACCCCCGCCTGCGCTTCTTCACCGGACGTGAGAATAAACTGCCCATCGATCAGAATACACTCATCGCCTGTATCGCTCCGCGTTCCTGCCTGATCTCGACCGCCCTTAACGATCCGGTCGAATCCGTCTGGGCCATCGAGCAGACCTACCACAGCGCGAAAAAAGCCTATAAATTCCTGAAAGCACCGTTCGCGTTCCAACTGCGATACCGGGCGGGAAGCCACGAAACCCAGGCGGACGACATCGAAGCCTACATCGACTGGCTCGACACTCAATTCAAACGCAAATCGATCACAATACGGCAATCCACGATCTATCCGACTTATGACGAATGGATTGAACGGCGCTCCTCCAAAGAAATCCTGGAACCCGACCGGTTGTTTCCCCGCGCCGACATGAATTCGATGCTGTCCAAGGTATCCGGGAAAGAGGATTGGGCGGTTAAAAAGAAGAGAATCATCCAAAACATCGAATGGGCTTTAGGTGATGCACCCCCGGCAGGCCACTCGGTGGGAACCTACGGAACGGAACGCACGTATCTTGCTTCGCTTCTTAGCCGTGCGGATGAATCCAAATCCATCAAAAAAATGCAATTCAATTTCGGAAACTATATCAGCGCCGATCTGTACCATCCCGCCGGGGCGGAGAAGGAGAAAACCAAGAAAATCCCGGCAGTGATCTGGCTCCATTCGATCTTCAATGCCAGGGGATACGTTCCCTCCTACAGACGTGGGGCATCTCCGCATGTCACGATGGCGAAGGAAGGCTTTGCGGTGCTCTGCTTCGATCAGATCGGAAACGGCTACCGCCTGGAAGAGGTGACGGACTTCTATAACCGCTATCACCACTGGTCGATATTAGGCAAAATGGTAACCGACACCCGCGCCTCCATTGATGTGTTGGAGCAAATTCCCTTCATCGATACGAATCGGATATTCGTTGCGGGATACGCCGTTGGCGGGATGCTGGGGCTGCACGCCACCGCGCTGGACGAGCGCATCGCCGGGGCGGTTTCGGTCGCCGGTTTCACCCCGATGCGGCTCGATACGGAAGATAAGGGCACTGGCGGGATCGCCCGGTGGTCGCAGTGGATGCTGCTGCTGCCCCGTCTGGGCAAATTCACCGGACAGGAAAACCGGCTGCCATACGACTATCATGAAATCATGGCCGCAATCGCTCCCCGCCCGGTCGTCGCCATCGCCCCGCGCATCGACTACGGCGCGACGTTGGAGGACATCCGGGCCTGCGTCGATGAAGCGAACAAAGTCTACGATCTTCTCGACGCCAAACGAAACGTTCAGTTGATCGAAGTGGATGACTACAACCGCTTCTCTCCCGAATTGCAGAAACAGACCGTCATCCCCGCGCTGAAACGCTTGGCCGGAATAGAATAATCTTTTATTATCCATTGTTCGTGATGAAAATAAAAAGCCTTTAATCCAGGAAACGAACGATGAGTATTGAAATCGGTGTTTGGAAAATCTCCGAGAAAGTACAATTAATCTAACATCAATGAGTTAGATAAACTGCGTGAATAATTCTTATCATCACATCATAAGGGAGTAATGATGTCATTCTCTATACAATCAAGATCAAATATGAAATGGCTCTGTGCGATCCTGGTATCGTTTTGCCTCGGCGGGGCCGTGTTTTCAACGCACGCCGCGCCACCTGTCACGGTCACGTTCTACCATACCTCCGATTTGCACGACACGTCGAAAAATATTCCCCGCATCGCCGAATATGTTCGCGTTCAAAAAGAGAAGTATCCGAATGTCCTCTTTCTGGACACTGGCGACTGGTTCAACAAGGGCGATCTAAGCCGCCTGAACACACGCGGTGAAGCCATTACTGCTTTGATGGGTGCTTGCGGTTACGATGCCATCATCACAGGCAATCACGACTACTCGTTCGGGACAAAACGGCTTGTGGAATTGGTGGATCGATTCTCGCTGCCGCTGCTGGCAGTCAATTGCGTCTGGCCGGAAACGGTCAAACCCCAGCATGTTGCGCCGTACCGGCTGTTCGAGTTCGATGGCGTCGATGTCGCAGTAATCGGCACGGCGTGTCCGATTCGAAACCACAGCAAAGACAAATTGCTCGAACTGCTACCCATCATCCCCCCGGTTCGTTCGATCGTCGAAAAAATTCAGGGCCAAGCCGATATCATCGTCGTCATGACACACCACGGCACACCGAAAGACATGGAACTCGCCCAGGCGGTACCACGCATCGATCTCATCGTCGGCGGCCACGACCACCGGATATTCAACACAATGGTTTATGACGAAGAAACCCGAACCGTCGTTCATCATTCCGGACGAAATGGAAATTATATCGGAAAGATCGTTCTGGTGTGGGATGGAGAAAAGATCGTCGATCGAAAGACAGAAATCATTCCAATCACGCCGGAAATGCCACCTTCTCCAAAAGTCGAAACCATTCGACAGAAATACCTATCCGCCACACCTGTAGGAAACCAGCAAACAACTGAGAACTGATAACTATTTCTTGTAGGATTTCAGAAACGTGCCCAGCGCTTCCAACTTATCGGTATTGATGTGATCGATACCGGTCTTGAGGGCCAGCGTCCAGAAACGTTCGTTGTCCGGGCAGGACCAGAAACGGATTTTGCGTCCTTTGGCGTGGGCGTCGTTGACGACGGAGAGCAGTTTTTCATACTGATCGTCCGCGATCGGCTCGTTTCCATTCCATTTGACGTAATTCTTGAAATTCAACGCATACCATTGCCATTTGCAGTCACCGACGGGATCGTCAGGATCGTAATAGTTGCTATCCCGACACGCCCAGCGGATGGGGTATTCTTCCATGTAAGCTCTTTTCGAGCCAGCGTCTCCCGTCAAAATCACCGTCACCGCCCCGGAAACGATCTGCCCGCCGTCCCAGTCCGAAAAGACGGTCATCATGGCGTAGCGTTTAAGCAGTTTATGTAGAACGGACCGCAGTTCAGCTCGCCCGTCTTTGATGTCGATCCAGAGATAGAACGGCTCGCCGTCGCTGTGGACGGTTCCGTTTTCGATCACACGTTTATGAAGCGGATCGAGATACAGGTCCTTGAGGCTGCCTTTGTATTTCCCTTTGTCGTGTGAGACCCTAATCTCGCCGTCCACCAGCCAGATATCCGCTTCGACGCTATGGAAATCCTGCGCCAGTGCGTCCAGCAGTGGGCGTTCGTGTTCGTAATCGTTGTGCGCGTGCGCGAAGATCGTATACCCGGAATTCGTCGACGGTACGGCCTGCGTAAAAGCAGTAGAATACGCCAAAGTAACGATTCCCGCGGTTATGACACACGTCGTAAAACGCAATAGGTTCATGATTGGGATTCCCCTCCTGTTTCGTTCATCCATCATCGTTATTCGAGAATGACAGAATTGTCACTCAAGTCAAGCGATAAATCAAAATGAACGCCGCAATGGCACGATTGCACTCACCTTGTTTTGAGTTGAGAAAAAGCGGGAAATAATCAATAATCAATTCGTGAAATCATCCGGGTTCGTTACCCGCTTTCCACTTGATGTTGCATCCCAGGCTGGGTTTTTGATCCGGTGATACCGGGCGGCCTTCGAGAACAGCATCCAAGGCCGCGCGCAGGTCTTTCCCGGTCACCGGCACGTCGTTTCCAGGACGGCTGCCGTCGAGTTGGCCGCGATAGACGAGTTTTTGTTCGCCATCGAACAGAAAGAAATCGGGAGTGCAGGCGGCCCGGTAGGCTTTGGCTATGTCTTGAGTCTCGTCGAACAGATAGGGAAACGTATACCCCACGGTCTCGATTTCCTCGGCCATTTTCTCCGGGCTGTCGGCGGGATAATTGGCGACATCGTTGGAATTGATCCCCACGATCGCAGCGCCCTTCGCCTGATAATCCTTCCCCAAACGCGCCAATTCTTCACGGACGTGAATCACGAACGGGCAATGGTTGCACGTAAAGATCACCAGCAACGCCGGGGCATCCCCGAAATTGCCGAGTGACACGATTTTTCCCTGTGGATCGGGCAGGCGAAAATCGGGAGCCTGCGTTCCCAGGGGCAGCATTGTTGACGGTGTTCTAGTCACGATCGTTTCTCCTTCTTTCGGATTGAAGCCGCTATAAACAGAATCGAAGATAATCTATTCCTATTGAAACGATCAAGGCTTGTCTGTCAAGTAAAACATGCTTTTACTCTTGCAATACGAGCAGGAACGGTCAAGATAAAATCGGATCGTTTATGGTTCTGATACTTCGATATCCCGTTTGGATAAGCGCCATGTGCGGACGTTTTACGCTGATCTCTTCGCTGGACCTGTTGAAGCGGATTTTTAAACTAAACCGGGGGCCGTTGCTGCCGCCGAACTATAACATCGCGCCAACCCAGCCCACCGCTGCCATACGTCTGGCCCCGGATCGCGAACGTGAGATGACCGCGATGCGCTGGGGATTGATCCCCTCATGGGCCAAAGACGAGAAATTCAGTGTAAAAGCGATCAACGCGCGCTGCGAAACGGTGTTCGAGAAACCGGCGTTCCGATGGGCCGTCCGCCAACGCCGATGTCTCGTTCCCACCGACGGCTACTACGAATGGAATAAACAGGGCCAAACCAAACGCCCCTACTATATCCGTCTGAGCGATGGAGCCTCGTTCGCGTTCGCCGGAATCTGGGAAACGTGGAGCGGGCCGGACGAGGAGCCAGTCGAGTCCTGCTCGATCCTCACGACGGAAGCAAACTCGCTGCTTCAACCCATCCACCCTCGGATGCCGGTCATTCTCTCACCGAACGATTACGAACCTTGGCTCGATCCCGCCCGCGACACTCCGGATTCTCTCGCTCCCATGCTCAAACCCACACCTTCCGAAGCAATGGTTTTCCATCCCGTCCACCCCCGCGTCAACGCTCATACCCACAACGATCCCCAACTGATCGAACCCTATCATCCCCCCGAAACCGGCCTGCTCTTCGAATGAACGTTCACTGTATCTGGAATTGCTTCTCCTTTCGTGATAGAAATAGGTAAACAATCATATCGATAGAGGACGATTAAATCATGTTGAAAAGAACGATTTTATCATTGCTCGCTTGTTCCGCGTTGCTCGTGTTGGTTTCGTGTGAGACGGTCTCATTAAAAATGCCGTCATCGAAAATCGCCAAGAACGTCACCATCTACTACGTCTCGCCCAGTGGGAACGACGCTTGGACGGGCACGCTCTCCAAAGCCGACGGTCAGAAAACCGATGGTCCCTTCGTCACGGTTTCCAGAGCGAAGGAAGCCGTGCGGGCGCTGATATCGCAAGGAGAATTATCGAAACCTGTCTTTGTCTATATACGGAGGGGAACCTATTTTCTCGACGAACCGCTTGTCTTCACTCCAGAGGATTCAGGAACCAAAGCGTGTCCAGTGACCTACGCTTCCTATCCGGGTGAGAAAGCCGTTCTGAGCGGAGCGCGTCCGATCGATCGCGGCTGGACGATTCGTGATGAAACGACGCTCGAAACCGCTTATCCCGAAGTGAAAAACGGTCAATGGAAATTCTACCAACTCTTCGTCAATGGTGAACGCCGCCAGCGCGCCCGAATTCCCAACGACGGTTTCTATCAAATGGATGGCGCAATGAATCTGGAAGGGCCTGCACGTTTCAAATTTCATGAGGGGGAGATGAAGAAATCCTGGGCCGAACGCGGAGACGTCGATCTCGTGGGTCTGGCCAAATGGGCCGAAATCCGTATGCCCATCGTTTCGGTCGACGAAGCCAGCCGCACTGCCACGTTGACCAAGCAAGTCCCGCCCAGCAACTGGCGTGGAGCCAAGAATCCGCGCTACTGGATCGAAAACGCGCCCGAAGGATTAGACCTCCCCGGCGAATGGCTGCTTGACCGCCGAACCGGCAAACTGACTTATCTCCTTAAAAAAGGCGAGTCGCTAAAAAATCTGACCGTCCTCGCTCCCCATCTCGAACAACTTGTGATTCTTGAAGGCCAACCGGCTCAAGACCGATACGTTCAACACCTCCATTTCCGCGATCTCACTTTCAGCCACACCCGTTGTCCCAAACTGGATGAAGGTTATCCCGACGTCCAGGCTGCCTACGACATTTCCGCCGCATTCAGTGCCGTCGGAGCGCTTGAATGCCGGGTCGAAAAGTGCCTATTCAAAACCCTCGGCAACTACGCCGTCTCTTTCGCCCAGGGCTGCAAACACAACCGAATCGTGGGGAACGAAATGACCGACCTGGGCGCGGGTGGTGTCAAAATCGGCGAACCGGCAATGCGGAAGGAGAAAAACCTGACTGCGACGAACAACCACGTTTCCGACAATCACATCTACGACATTGGTAAGATATATACTGCCGCCGTCGGCGTGTGGGTGGGGCAGAGCGCTTACAATTCGATCTCACACAACCACATCCATCACACGTTCTACACCGGCATCTCCGTGGGCTGGTCGTGGGGATACCACCCCACCGGCGCGCATCATAATCTGATCGAATACAACCACGTCCATCACATCGGGCAGGGCGTCCTCAGCGACATGGGCGGCATCTACACCCTGGGTACACAGCTCGGCACGGAAATCCGCAACAACATCTTCCACGACGTGCAGTCTTACGGCTACGGCGGCTGGGGCATCTATCCCGACGAAGGCAGCACCCACATCCTCGTCGAAAACAACCTCACCTACCGCACCAAAAGCGCGGGCTTCCATCAGCACTACGGCAAGGAGAACATTATCCGAAACAACATCTTCGCTCTCGCCAAGGAATACCAGGTCATGCGAACGCGGGCGGAGGAGCATCTCTCCTTCACGTTCGAGGGCAACATCGTCTACTGGAATTCCGGGAAACTGCTCGGCAGCAACTGGTCGGGTAAAAATTTTAAACTCGACCGTAATCTCTATTGGGACACGCGCCAGGAAGCGATAAAGTTTTCCCAATGGACGTTGGAGGATTGGCGAGCGAAAGGCCAGGACAAGAATTCGCTGATCGCCGACCCGCTCTTCGTCAACCCGGAGAAAGATGATTTCCGACTGAAACCGGGTTCCCCCGCCGACCTGATCGGTTTCAAACCCTTCGACATGAAAAACATCGGCCCCCGCCGGGAGTACGCCAGATAGTTCGATCTACACGTCGGGCGGGGAAGGGGGAGCGTCCGAGGGTAGCGCGGCGCTGGGTGTGGGCGAATCGCTGGAAATGGATTCATTGCTTTCCGGTGAAGACGTATCATCACCGTCGGTCAACGCCGCGATAAAACTGAGCGAATAGCAGTCGTAGAGAATCGTAATCGGAAGCAGGATAAGACATAGAAAATATCCGATAGGATTCATGTAAGATATCCACGTCAAGTTTTGACTCATCGCTTCCTGCCCTTCGAACATTCCCTGAAAAGAAAAACCAGCGATCGCAAACATGACGATCAAATTCATCACGATCAGAATGATGAATTTGATCAACAGGAAGATCGAGCGGATGAACGCATAACCGATTACCCCGCTGAGATGAAAGGCCATCAGACGCAGGGATTTTTTAAAGGCCGCCAAGAAGCG
>CAZSIZ010000166.1:0-13259 GCA_964606645.1 uncultured bacterium | reverse complement strand
GGATGGTGGGTAGATCGAGGTTATTTTTTTGATGATCCTTTAAAAGCAGTTGCTTCGTTCGATACAACGCCTCAAACAACACGTCGAGCCATGAATCCTGATGAAATTCGACGACTATTAGAGGTTGCTCCAGAGCATCGTCGGCTATTATATGAAGTGGCTTTTACAACAGGTTTACGAGCGGGTGAACTTCGAGCTTTGAAGATAAAACATCTCGATTCAATACGTGGAGGTTTATTGTTAGATGCTGCATGGACAAAAAACCGTAAATCGGGCTTTCAACATCTACCTATATCAGTTGTAAATAGGCTTAAAAAATTCTCAGAAAACGGAGAAGCAGCAAAAATTTACCAAAATTTTTATAAACGCCGCGATTCAAATTTAAATCCGCCAGAAAAATCTTTACTCTATGTACCTTCACATCCTGCCCGATCAATGGAAAAAGATATTCAGGTTGCAGGAATTCCTAAAAATACGCAAGAAGGGAAAATCGATTTTCATGCATGCCGAGTTGCTTACATCAGTTTTGTTGTGGAAGCGGGTGCAAATGTAAAAGAAGCCCAAGACTTGGCGCGTCACAGCACTTCGGATTTAACGATGAATACATATGCTCGGGCACGAGATAGCCGATTAGCGGAAATCACCGAGAAAGTAGGGGAAGCGGCTATTTCAAAAAAAAAGTGTGCATATAGCGTGCACGAGGAGGTAATTGATGAAGAGGAGGATCCTTCTAATCTATTAATAATCAATCAGTTAAAGAACAAAAAAAATGGTGGAGGCGGCGGGAGTCGAACCCGCGTCCGAAAACGTTCAACAGGCAAGCGCTACATGCTTAGTCTCCGCGAGAGTCTCGCCATTGGAAGTGCGGAGACAACCGGTCAATGGCCAGCCTTCTAAAAGTTTCACGGTCGGGTCGAAGGCAAACCGTTCCGCTATCTCCTCCTTTATGACGCCGATCATTCAGCCGAAAGAGCGAAACCGAATGGAGCGCTCACCACGATTTACGCAGCGAGAGGTAGTTCTTGATTTGCAATTATTGTTGGTCCGCCTTTTTAACGAGGCCGACGGAACCTCGGCATGCTCTTACCCGCAGAAACCGTCCCCGTCGAAACCGGAACGCCCCCACTTCGTGATTCGGATAATATATTTTAACAACCAATCGAAAAAAAACAATCCCAAATTTTTAAGCCGTGTACACGTTGACATAAGGCCTCGATCAAGCGATAGTAACTTTTTTACGCTCAAAACGATTGACGCACATACTATCCGTATCCGAATCCCGGATAAATCGAACGATAAAGGAGAGAGACAGTGTCCGAGCAAGCGCCCTGGGTGACCTTCCGCCCTGAAATTAAAGTGATGGATTGCACCATCCGCGACGGTGGATTGGTCAACGATTCCCAATTCGACGACGCCTTCGTCAGCGCCGTCTACAAAACCTGCCTCGCGGCGGGAATTGACTATATGGAGATCGGTTACAAAAACTCGAAAGAAGCGTTCCCGAAAGATAAATACGGCCCCTGGCGGCATTGTGATGAAGAGGATCTTCGTCGTATCGTTGGCGATAACGACACGCCTCTTAAACTTTCGGCGATGGCCGACGCGGGAAAAAGCGATTATAAGAACGATATTCTTCCACGGGAAAACAGCCCGCTCGATATGATCCGTGTCGCGTGCTACATCCATCAGATTCCCGAAGCCGTCGACATGATCAACGACGCCAGCGCCAAAGGCTACGAGGTCACTTGCAACCTGATGGCGATCTCCGTCGTCCAGGATTCCGAGATCGACCAGGCTTTGGAAGTGGTTGCCAAAACGCCCGCCTCGACGATCGTTATCGTCGATAGTTTCGGCTCGCTCTATTCCGAACAAATTCGGCTACTCGTCCAGAAATACCAGAAAGCCCTGGAAGGAACGGGCAAAGAAGTCGGCATTCACGCGCACAACAACCAGCAGCTTGCCTTCGCGAACACCATCGAATCGATTATCTGCGGCACGAACCGGGTCGATGCCACGATGGCGGGGATGGGACGTGGCGCGGGCAATTGCCCCTTGGAGTTACTGCTGGGTTTCCTGCGCAATCCCAAGTTCAACATCCGTCCGGTCTGGGAATTGCTTCAGGACCAATTCGTCAAACTTCAGGAAACACTTGAATGGGGCGCGCTGCCGCAGTACATCATCACCGGGCAGCTCAACCAGCATCCCCGCACCGCCATTGCCGCGCGCGCGGGTGACGAACGATTCAAATTTACCGAATTCTACGACAAGAGTGTCGGCGACGTTTGAATACAACAGTAAAATAGAATGAAAAAAAGAAGCCGGGGTACAAACGCTCCGGCTTCTTTGTTTATTCAATTACGACAATTGTTATAACTCCACATTTCGGCGGAAGATTTCGATGGTGGGGCCGGGGCGGGTTCTCTGCCAGAGGCGGGTGATGGGGGCGTAGGTGTCTTCGACGTCCGCCGCTTCCAGGCGCAAATCGCCCATGAAGGGATTGAACGATTGGACCGGGGCGGATGCTCCGGCGAATTCGATCAATGAATTACGGCGCTCGGCGTAGGTATTCTGAATGTAACCGGGGAATGCCGCGAATGTGCTGATCGTGACGAGGCCGGTTTTAACCTGCTCGGATAGCGTGTCCAGGCGCGCCAGGTCTTTCGATTCCAGGCGGTCGATGGAGACCTGTCGGGGGTCGAACGGTTTCGCCCAGAACTCCGACACGCTGCGGTAGACCAGCGGGAAGACGTACTGGTCGGCGGCGATCAAGGTTCGCGTGCGTTCTTTCGTCATGAACCATTCCAGACATTGGATTCGTGTGTCCGTGCGTTTCATAAGAATATTCCCGCGCAGATCTTTGGCGAGCGGTTCGATCGCACAAATCAAAACGAGTACAACCGCCGCGGCGTTCCGGAACGACTTTTCGTGAATCCACCGGGCAAGCATCGAAACACCCATCACTGCGAACACGGAAACCCAGGGCAGAATCGGCAGCGAAAAGCGCATGAAAAAGAGGGGATGCCCCATCACGAGCAGTAAGTAACAGACCGGAAACGCAAAGACCTCCCAGCAGCGTTTACGGATCGATCCTACGATTCCGGCCAATGCGAATATCAACGCTACCGTTCCCTCGCTGATCCAGAGAATCCTCGCCAATTGAAAACCAGACCAGCTCGTGTCCTGCCCCGGCCAGGTCTTCGATGCTGCCTGGTCCAGTTTCGATATTTCGTTCCAAAATGTCTCCGGATCGGTCAGGGGAAACGGACAGATCGTGAGAAAACATAGACCGGCGAACGCGCTGCCGATGGCGAGGTCGCCCAGCAAGATCGGATAACGGGACCGATTTTCATGGCGCAGGAATCCCACGATCCGAAGCGCCAGGATCGCCGCCAAGGCCGCGACGGCGTTGTATTTCACGGCGATTGACACTCCAGCGAGCGCGGACGCGATGAAAAAATCACGCCGTTTTCCGGATTGCGCCGCCCGTACGCCAAACCAGAGGGCGAGGGTGGTAACCAGAGTCATACAAACGTCGTTGACGGCGATATGGCTTTCCCGCACGTGAGCGAACGACACCGCCGCAAGCAATGACGCGCCCAGCGCCCACCCACCTGATAGGAACCGACGGGCCAATAAAAAAACCGCCCCGCACGTCAGCGCGCCCAGCATCGCCGACAGTGCTCTCGCGCCCAAGACCAAATCGAAGGGGCGGTAGAGGAACGTTGCATCGACGCGATCCGACGGCCTTGTCCAGAGTGGATCGATTCCCAGCCACTCAGGAATCTCCACCGGGGGATTGATTTTCAACCATAGCGGATACCAGGCGGCGTTAAGGTAAGAGAAGCCGGGCGGGTTGCGGAAATATTTCGGATTCCATTCCCCCATGTGACAACCGGCCCCGCCGGAGACGTATTTCCATTCGTCTGGATGCAGGCGGAACGGCAGCTGCCAGCTCAAGCCGTCGAACCGAAGCCAAGCCGCCAGCATCACGATCGCTGCCAACGCCACACCTAGCCCCACCTGTCGTTTTGACAAATGTAATTTACCGACATAAGTCATAGATCACCTTTGGGTGGTGTCAACACAGTATACGCTAGAGACAACGAATCTTTTTAATTCAAGAGATAGAACCACAAAAACATTGTGACATGAATTCATGGAAATTTACAGTTATTGCTATTGGAGAAGTTGGGATCGGGAATGATTGAGAAAAATTTGCTTCTAAATCAATTCTTGACCAATTCCATCCGAACAACCAGGCATGAAACGGCGTGCGGATTTAGTGCGCCTTGGATGAGGGTTTCATTTTCTCTCTTTTCTACGGAGAACGCTTCTGTGCCCCAGAGGTCTTCGATTTGAGGATCGCTTCCGGGAATTGACAGCAAGGGGCCGCGAATGGTGTGACGGTCGGCGTTGTAGAGGGTAATCACAGTTTCGTTCTTCGAGGAAAAGCAGTTGGCGTAGAGACCGGGCTGGAGCGTGGGGATAAACGGCTCGACATCGGTCGAATGAAAGGCGTTCCGGTGTTCGTGAAAGATGCGATACGCCTTCTGGATTAACTCGCGACACTCGCGGCTGTACCACGACCGCGCGCGCCCCTTGAGCCACATCGCCTCGCCGTGAAAGAAGCAGAGTTTGGCGTCCTCGGCGCTGATACCCTTGGGATCGATTCCGGGATGAAACAGCTGAATCACTTTGAAAGTGGGGAAGGCGTAGCGAAACAGGTTGAGTTTGGCGGGGCTGCGGTAACTACGTTTGCCGGTGAAACTGTAATCGAAGGCGGCGTCGGTGTATTGCGAGGTGATGTCGTTGGGAACCTGCTCGGTGTACAGCGCGACGGGATGTGGCGATCGGTTCAACGTCTCGCGGATGTGTTTCAACGTCTCGTATTCGCCGTGCAGGGGATGAGCGCCGGGTTCGTGGCCGTGCGTGAAGGAGTAGCAGACTTTGTCCGTGTTGGCGAAACCGTACTGATCGACGTAAACGGCATCCACGCCGGTCTCAACCGAAACAGCCAGCAGCGTATCCGCCAGAAAACACCGCCAGCCGGGAACGAACGGACAGACGAATAGTTCGTCATTACCCCGCCATTGCTTGGGCTTCCCCTTGGAATCGATGAGTTGCCATTCGGTCCCGTGTTCGCGGCCCGCTTTTGAGCGCGGATCGATCAGGTAGCCTTCGGTGTACAGCCCGACCGGGACATTCTGTTGATGGCTCAGTTCGATTCCCTGCTTGAAATTTTCCAGGCCGCCCATCTCGTAACGTCGGTATTCTCCCACCCGCCCGAACTCTTCCGAATACGCCCAGCCGGAAATGTCGATCAGATCCACGCCGCCCAGGTCTCCGGTGGATTCCTCGATCAGGCGGGGAAAGGTGTAGGTCTTCTTCGCTCCATCGAACAGATAGCCGGTTCCACCGATGGGGTAATCACGGCGAACGACGAAGACGTTTTTTAGAATGTTTCGAGTCAGCGGATTGGGGTGATACCATGTTTTGAGCCAGTTTCGATACGTTTGGAAAGGCGTGTGCCAATCGCCTGCGTGAAATTCGAGGATTGTAGTTGGAGCGGTGAAGGATTTATTCGCACCCAGTTCGATCGGTTTGAAGAATCCGTAATCCACTGCCATACGCGAATCGACTTTTGTTTTTTCGAGGCGGAAGCGTTTGAGAACCTGCTGCGTGCCGCGTGTGTGTATCGCGAAGCCCGCCCCCAGCGCGGGCGAATAGAGGTCCATGAACTGAAGTGGGAACTCGCCCGCATGGACGCCGTTCAAACGGACCGGGCTGTTTCCCAGCGCCGCGCGTTTTCGGGGGAACAGGTAATAATCGTCTGAAACGGAATCGCCGATTTGAATCTCCTGCAAGTTGGGAAACCGCAGGCGGATGAATTGCGGCGTGTAACCGGGATTCTCAAGCCGCATAGAGAGTTCGCACAGCGAATCGGTGGAGGCCGCAACCGTCAGCGACGCCCGAAGCAGCGACTCATCCAAATCGACGAGGAAATTCAATGTCAGTCGCCGGGCCTCCGTTCGATGCGATTCCAGTTTCACGCGCTCCGAAGCGACCGGCAATCCGCCCGCCATCAGAGAGAAGAGCGGTCCCGGACGGTTGAGAAGATTGCGCCCCGTTTTCTTATGGACGAGACGTTTGAGTTCACAGCTCTTTTCGGTATCGATTTCCAGGAGGTAAAAATCGTTTTGAAGGACGAATCGGCGGTTCTCTTCAACGGTCAGTTCGATCGGTGGCCTTCCCTCAGTTTCTTTGGGAACGGGCAGACTGACGGGCCAGCGTTCGGCGCGGATCGGTCGGATGGGTTTGGGACCAACATTCAACGTCACTCCCGCCACGAAAATTTGGCCGTAAGGCATTCGCTCATCGATGGTGATACGTTCCAGTTCGCGCTCGGGATCGGCGGGAATCACGTAAGCGCTCAACGGGGTGGCGTCTACGACGTATTCGCTTCGGTTCAGGTTGTATGGAAATGATTGCTCGCTCACTCCATCCGAATAATGCTTCGTCACGATTAAACGTTCGGGAAAAGTAATTTCGGTTCGCGGCACGAAACTGAACGCCCCGTCGGTCCCGGTCAGATAAGCGCCCAGCAATAGAAACACTTCACGGCATCGTCTTTCAATCGGGACGGTCAGCGAATCGCGGCCGGGGAAACTCGATGCCAAGACGCTTCTGGATTCACTCCATTGAAACGGAATCCCCGCGCATTGGACGGGATTGGATCGACGATCGAAGCCTTGAGAGATATCGCTTAGGGACAGGCCGCTTGAAGGCATTGGAATGAAAATATAATTGTCGTTTTTAGGTTTTGCTTCAGCCGGTACTATATTTTCGAGCGAGATGGCTTTCCGATTCCTGGCCTTTGGATCTCGGAAAGAGAGATCGAATATCTCGAGAACACCTGGTTGGCCGGCTGTCTCGATCGACAGGACGATTCGATCGATCTGTTCGGTCTGGATGGGAGGATGAACCGGAACGGAGATCGTCTGGATTTTATTGCTGGCGAGTTGTTCGGGCGACAGGAGGATGGTTTTCGCCCCGGCGCGGGCAAAAGGATTCTCCATGTTCTTCGCGCCGGGAGTGACTGGGCCGGTCGATCCAGGCTGAAGACTCAGTAGTGGACGCTGAGTGGAATGGGCCAATCCATGTGAGCGAAACCGGAGCGTCAATTCGGAAAAGCGGTAAACCCAAACTGGTTCAGTGGTGAGAATCCACGTGGCAGTGGAATGAGCGGGGAGAAAAAACGTAAAGCAATCGTCACTGCGCGTCAGGATTCCCTTCCCATCGACGGGAATCCAGTCGGCGGCTGAGGTGGAATGAATGCGCCAGCCGGTTTCGTAGGGAGACCGTTGCGGAGCCGCAGCGTGGGTTGCAACGGCGACGGCCAGGCAGAACAGTGTCATCGCCACCAGTCCGGCAAGCGTTCGCGCTTTTACGTCATGGCGTTTGTCTGCCATGAGTAGATTCCTTTGACCGGCTGCGGGAGTTTCGGCAGCACGTAGGGGCCTTCGGGAACGACCAGGATTTTCGCATCCGGTCCGTGACGGTCCAGGGCCTGTTGGATGCCGTCTTCGACCGAGGCGATGGGGGTGACGAGGTAATCCCGCAAGTCGTCGTCCGTGATTCCCTCGGTGTAGTAGAGCAGTTCGGCGCGGTGCAGGCCGTTGACCAATTCCTGGATCATCCATTGGTCTTTGGCGACGTAATCCGGCTCCATCGTTACGTCGTAGAACTCCATCGGGGTTTTCAGCCGTTTGAGCAGCCCGGTGAACTCGGCGCTGCCGCAGCCTTCTTCGTTGCGGGCGGCGAGGATAATCGTTCCCCCTTCTTTGACCGCTCCCAACGTGGCGACCTGCCCTTTAATGGCTTGATAGAACGTTTTATCCAGAGGATAGCCGCCGCTGGTCGTCACGACGATATCGACCGGTTCGGGGATTTCTACGATGGCGGAACGTCCAGCCATTTCGCAGGCTTTTTCGTGGGCCGCTTCCAGATCGCCGCCGAAGACACCAGTGACACGGCGTTCCTCATCCAAGGTTACGTTCAGGATAAAGTCGGCTCCTACCTTACGGGCGACTTCGATTCCCGCCTCGTGGAAGGGGTTGCCTTTCAGGTTTGAGTTACACAGTTCGTCTTTCTGAATCATCCGGTAGCCGTGCAGATGCTTCATCGTCTCCAGCGACGCGATTCCGGGCAGAACGGCTTTGCGCCCGCCGGAGAACCCGGCCATTAAATGTACTTCAACTAAACCTGTCAGAATTTTTAGATCGGCTTGAAGGTAGAGTTTGTTGATGTAAACGGGAATCCCATCCGCCACATCACCGATCCGTTCGCAGGCGTCCGGGTCTTCGGAGTAGTGGTTCACGACGTGGTAGTTGTCGGCAATCTCGTTTCCAACCAGTTCGACGAGTTCCTCACCGAGATTGGGCCGATGGATTCCCGTCGCAATCAGAACCGTGATTTTGTCGCGGGGAACACCAGCCGCTTCGATGGTCTTGAGCATGGGAGGAAGCAATACCCGGTTAGGCACAGGGCGTGTAATGTCGGATATGACGATGACGGCGGACGAGCGCCCCTGAGCGATTTCCGCCAGTGGACGGCTCCCGATCGGATCGCGCAAACTCTGCTGAATCGCTTCTTCCAGATCGGCAAGCGGCTCGGCGGGATTCATGTGGATAACACCGGCCAGGTTGTCGTCCGGCACGCGAACACTCAGCCCTTCTTTCCCATACGCCAATCGAAAGTCCATCGCGGTTTCTCCTAAAGCCGACTAAAGGTTTTTTATCTCAAGAATGAATTGCTTTCTTCTGTCACTGGTATTTTGGAAAAATGTAGGGGCAAGCCTTGTGTCTGCCCATGTTCAACCAATCACTTCAAATAGCGGAACGGTTAAAACGAATTAAATAATCTGGCCGCGCAGAAGATCGTCCAGGGTTTCGCGTTGACGGATCAGGCGATGATCGCCGCCGTTGACGAGTACTTCAGCCGCTCGGCAATGCCCGTTGTAGTTGGAAGCCATCGACGCCCCATACGCGCCCGCCGAGCAGATCGCCAATAAATCACCCTGTTGGAGCTGGGGAAGTTCGCGCTGCTTACCGAAGACATCACTGCTCTCGCAGATCGGGCCTACGACATCCACTTTTTCCATTTCGCCCTCTGCCGCAACGCACGGGACGATATGATGGTACGCGCCGTAAATCGCGGGCCGTGCCAGGTGGCTCATCCCCGCATCGACGATGACAAACGTGCGATATCCGGTGCGCTTGACGTAAGTGACCGAACAGAGAAGAATCCCGGCGTTCCCGACGAGAGAACGGCCCGGTTCGACAATCAGCGTGGCGCCGGAATCGCGGATTTTGTCCCGCAGTTTCGAGGCGTAGTCAAGCGAGGTTTCCGGGATGCCGTCTTCGTACTGAATCCCCAAGCCTCCGCCGATGTCGATGTAGGGAACCTCGATTCCTTTGGCTTGAAGAGACTGACGCAATTCGATCAGGATATCCAGCGCTTGAAGGAGTGGGGCCGTATCCATCAGGGAGGAGCCGATGTGTGATGCGATCCCCCGCACCTCGATTGAATCCATCGCTGCGGCCCGTTCGTAAAGGGTTCGCGCCTGTTCCAATGGCACGCCAAACTTATGTTCTCTTAGTCCCGTGGTGATCTTGGGGTGCGTTTTGGCGTCGATGTTGGGATTGACGCGGATGGCGATGGGAGCGGTTTTACCCGCTTCGGCGGCCAGTCGGGCGATGGTTTCCAGTTCCGACTCGGATTCGATGTTGAACATCAGGATTCCGGCGTTCAGCGCCTGGATGATCTCGGCATCGGTCTTGCCCACGCCGGAATAGACCATTCGGTCCGCCGGGATTCCGCCTTTGAGCGAAAGCGCCAGTTCACCGCCGGATGTCAGGTCCGCGCCTGCGCCCGCTTCGGCCAATAGGTTGAGAATCGCCAGATTGCCGTTGGCTTTGACGGCAAACGCAATGAGGTGAGGGACTCCATCTAGTCCATCGCGATAGCCGTTGAAAACATCCAGAATCGCGTTTTGGGAATAGACGTAGGTCGGAGTACCATAGGTCTCGGCGATCTCTTTCAGATTCACGTTTTCCGCACACAGCGATCCTTGCCGGTAGTCGAAAGACCGGGATTTCGTGTCGTAATGATTCGTCATGGATATCAACCGTCCTCGATCAGTTCTGCAGTCGGTTCTTCTTCGCCCCGGAGAATTCGCTGGACGCGCTTGAGGCGTACTTTGTTCTTCTGTACATTCATCATGTTCGTGGCTTTCGCCAGGGTGGATCCATCCCGCAGGTTGCAATGGAAGACGGTGTCGTCGTCCAGCGGCAGGCCCAGTTTGATCTTGAAATTGAGATAATTGTTGAGGATTTTCGATCGTTCGAGGGAAATATAGGAACGCTCCATATTACCGCCGACACCCTCGACCATGAAACAGGATTTGATATAGCGGCTGAAGGCGTTGTGCCCTTTGGTGTATTCGTACAATTGTAAGGAGAAGGAAGCGGGGAGAACGGTGATGAAATGCCCCAGTTTCTCCCGGCACCAGATCATTTTCTCGAATGCCTCTTCCGGTGTCCAGTCGTGGATGAAAAAGGTGGCGATTTTATCGGTGACCGCCAGCGCGTGCGGATCGGAGATGTTGGTATCCAGTTTCAAATTGACGACGCGGGCGCGTTCGAAATACTGGTTCAACTCGGAAATGATATTGAATAGAATGCACAGCCCCTCACGGATCGTCCACATGAGCATCCGGTAGCGTTCGACTCCCATGTCGAACCAGGTATCGCACATCCGGTAGACCATATCCATATAGGCATCCCAGCGAGGGTTTTCTTCCTGGCGGAGGATGATCTTGGCCAGATCGACCATACGGCGCAGTCGTTTGAGTTTCCACAGCGCCTCGCGGGAATTGACGGTGCGCTCCGTTTCCCATAGAAAGAAATCACGTAGAAAACCACTGCAGAGTATGTCCAGAACCGTCGAAATGTCGAAAAAACGAACTTCCCCCGTCGACGGCTCGATAATATCCAGCTTTTTTCCCATCACCCATTGAGGTTGAAGCAGGCAATCGAATTTGGGGATGTTTTCCAGCAATTTCTGGTCGAGGGATACGATTTCCTCATCGACGATGTTGCGGGTTCCGATCGTTCGCAGGACCTGATCGAATTTCAGGTTGTGTTCGTCGCAGGTTTCCGCGTCGTATACAACGATGAATTTGACCTGGGAGATCGAATGGCCGAACGAAATTTCGTCCATGTAGACGGCGAGAATTCCCGCGAGGCGCTTGGTCTCACGGATCATATCTCCCATCATCCGCTTGTAGTCCTCCTCACTCACCATAACCGGTTCGTTGGAGAACGAATACGAGTCCTTCCCTCGTTTACTGACTATTTCAGCGCAGATATTCTGATCCATAAGCCATGACGTCAAATTCAGATTAAATTGTTGATCTATATAGTTATACAGGAATCCGCGATCGAAAGCAAGAAGATTGGTTACAATATTTTCAATTAACCATTCTGACCTCATCCAGTTATCCGGTTCAAAGAAGAGGCGTTCGCAGGGATTCCGTTTTTCCACCTTTTGGATAAACTTAGACTTAACGTCTGTTTGAGCGCTTCACGATCCCGCTCAATTTCCAGCCTGCAAAGAAAACGAACGCTGGCCAAGAAAGTAAACGACGGCCAAGATAGCAAACGATGGCCTGATCCACGCTGGCTGTCAAATCATTCATACATTTTATTTCATTCAAGAAAAGGAGAATAGAAAAATGCCCTTAGTTCCGATTAGAGCAATGCTCGATCACGCCGCTGAAAACAATTACGGAATCGCGGCCTTCAACGTCAACAACATGGAGCAGATTCAGGCCATTATGGAAGCGGCGGAGGAGACCAATTCTCCCGTGATCGTCCAGGCCAGCCGTGGCGCGCGTTCCTACACCAACGACACTTATCTGCGCCACTTGATGCTCGCCGCCGCCGAACTCTATCCCAAACTGCCCATCGCCATGCACCAGGATCATGGCAACAGCCCGGAAACGTGTCAATCCGCTATCGAACAAGGTTTTACCAGCGTCATGATGGACGGTTCGCTCGAAGCGGACGGGAAAACCCCTGCGTCTTTCGAATACAACTGCGATACCACGAAACAGGTCGTCGATTCGGCCCACGCCAAAGGCGTATCGGTCGAAGGCGAACTGGGATGCCTGGGCAGTCTCGAAACCGGGACGGGCGATAAGGAAGACGGTCACGGTTTCGAAGGAACCCTGAGCAAAGACAAATTACTCACCGATCCCGTTCAAGCGGTTGAATTTGTCGAGAAAACCGGCGTCGACGCGCTCGCGGTCGCGATTGGAACCAGCCACGGTGCGTATAAATTCAAAAAGAAACCCACCGGCGACGTTCTGGCGATGAGCCGTATCGAAGAGATTCACGCCAAACTGCCCAACACGCACCTCGTCATGCACGGATCTTCCTCTGTCCCGGGCGAACTGGTCGATATCATCAATAAATACGGCGGCGGGATGGAAAAAGCCTACGGTGTGCCGGTTGAAGAAATTCAGCGCGGGATCAAGTTCGGCGTGCGCAAGATCAACGTAGACACTGACAACCGCCTCGCCATTACCGGCGCGATCCGTAAAGTCTTCGCGGAAAAATCCGCCGAGTTCGATCCGCGCAAATACTTGGGACCCGCCCGTGCAGCCATGCAGGTCGTCTGCAAAGACCGCATGATCGCATTCGGTCAGGCTGGCAACGCCGACAAGATCAAGATCGTCACTCTCGTCGACATGGCCGCCATCTACAAAAGCTAAAATTTTTATCGTTCAACGCGAAAGGCCGTACGGGAAGATGTCTTGTACGGCCTTTCTTTAAATCCGTTTCAGAGCGACATGGATTCAAACCACTTTGTAAGATGATGAAAAAATACCTCGTTTTGATCGCGTCGATCCTGATTCAGGCATGCCTGGGAGGCATCTACGCCTGGAGCGCGTTCGCGGCTCCGCTTCAGGCGGATTACAGTTTTTCCATGGGGCGCATCCAGCTGATTTTCGGTCTTTGCATCGCGTCGTTTACGGTGAGCATGGTTCTCGCCGGACGGTTGCAGGACCGTTTTGGCCCGCGTCTGGTATCCGTTCTCGGCGGACTGCTTTTTGGAAGTGGATACATCCTGGCTTCCTTTTCCGGGGGAGAGTTCGCTCTGCTGCTTCTCGGTATCGGGATCGTCTCCGGCGCGGG
>CAZSIZ010000165.1:0-13369 GCA_964606645.1 uncultured bacterium | reverse complement strand
ACACCCCGGTGGAGTGCACCTGTTTGGCTCCGTGCAGAGTAGAACTCTGCCTGTCAACCGACTGATCGGTCGACAAGGTAGGGTGGGTCACGTTTTTTGACCCACCATCGTACTACTCCGCATAACAAGAGATTCCGAACCTGCTGGGAGGCAATCGCCGAAAGGAAGATTGAATCCACCCAAAAGTTGGGCCCAACTTAATTGAAGAAAGTCGATACAGCGATAAGTTAAAAAAAGGAAAGTGAGCGACAAACAATCGACAAGACTTAAAATTGACAGACAACATAAGGTGTGAGTTTCGTTTTACTCATCCACGCGCCAGCAACCGCTTTCAGGTTTAAGGTGTAGAATCGTTCGAGGGTCCGGAATCGATCTGGATATTCTCTACATTGAAATAATTCTTCAGCCGATTCGCTTCCGCCTCCTTTTTTTGAGCGTCACCTGAATTCTCGTAGAGGAGCAAAAGATGAGCGGAAATACTTGGACTTTCGGGAAATTGAGCGCGGAGGTTTTCCATGAGTGAAATCGCGTCGGCTATTTGACCGGCTTTCAACATCACCAGCGCCTTCGCCTGGATAAACTGGGGATCGCCGGGAACGATTTTGAGCGCGCGATCCAAAGCCGTCTGAGCCTGAGCGTTGTTCTTCCGGCTCTGAAGAAACGCGTAGAGAGACCAGAATTGGGCACTTTTCTGTCCCATCGCCTCCAGCGCGTTAAGATATTTATTTGCAGAAGTGTATGTCTTTTTTCGAATCACTCGGCGGGCGAACGCCAGTTGGTGCGGAAGAAAAACCGGTGAAGTCTCCTTCAGGATCGAGTTCCGGCGTTTGATAAAACGGCTGGTGTCCGAATCGGGATTGTTATCGATCGCCAACGCATCCTTGCACAACTGGATATACTCCTCACCGAGTTGAATACATTGTTTCGCAATCGTGGACGGCTCGAAATCAACCGACGTGGGGTAGACGGCCAGACAGATACCTTCCAGCAGGTCCGCTTCCGTCAATAAGTGCGGATCGGAAGGGAGCACACCTTCCGCGTAGAACTGCCCGATCGCGGGATTGGCTCCCGTCACGATCGACAGCCCGGCCAGCGATTGATTCAAGAACATCTCTCCCTGGCAATAGAGCACGGGAATCTGCCGGGATAGAAATTCTTGCACTGCTTCCGATTTTCCATTGAAAGGAACGGCTTGGTAGCGTGTCCAGTTGTTGATGACACTGAATAATTCGCCAAACATCAAGCCCCGCCGGTGCGAGGTTCCGAGTAGACTGTTGATCGAAGCGAAAGTGAAGCGGTCTCCCCAATAATTCCAGATTTCCTTTAAAACGAAAGGCGCGGCGTATTGGGAATAACGCGACATCAAACCGGAAATCTTCATCGGGGCAATGGCGTTTTCCGAACGGGCGTCGGACGGGTTTTTCAGATACCGTTCGGCCACCTCCGCTTGCCTTGAGCCGGGGAATGTTTGTTTCAATTCCTGGTAAAAAGCCGTGGCTTCCTCCTCATTGCCAGCACGGAAGGACAGGTCAGCCAATTGAGCCAAGACCTGGTAGGGACGAAACGCCGGGGAATTCTGTTTACAATCTTTCAGCGTGGAAATCGCTTTGTTATACTGCTCATTCCGGCGCAGAATCGTGGCAAGAACGAACCGCTCGTATCCGCCCGTTTTGTCCAGACTTTCCAATACTTGAACGGCCTTATGAACGTCGTTGTTCAATAGTGAAAGATAGACCGTCGCCAGCGAATCCAACCCTTGGATATCCCCATTCTCCGATTGCTGGATCGCTTCCGACAACTCGGCACCGGAGACGGAAACACGGGTTTGACGAACCGTGTTGGCTTTTTCCATCCACTGGACCGACTCATCGTTTTTCCCCTGCATTTTCCGAACAAGGGAAAAGACGCGGAAAAAATCCCAGTTGGATTCGACTTTCGACTCGAATGTTTCCAGGATCGAGACAGCCGTGTCGAGTTCTTTCAGTTCGATCGCCAGTTTTGCCGTTTCGGCTAACAAATAGGGATCTTCGTATAATAAGGGAATCAAGCGGGATAGTTGCTGCCGGGCAAGGTCTTTCTTTCCGTTCTTCAGATTGCTGAAGATCGTCATATTCAACGCGTAGGCATCTTTGGGATTTTGTTCGAGCAGCCGATCGATCAGCACTTTCGCCTCGGCAATCCGATTGTTGACGATCGAGATTTTAATCAGATCGATAGTCAGCCAGCGCTCCAGCATCGGTGCGCCCAGGCCGCCTTTCGCCTTTTCCATAAACCGCTCGGCTTCGACCATTCGGCTTTCCCGCGCTGCCAGAATCCCCAGGACGTGGTAGGAAGAAGCGGCGATCTTCTTATCGGCGAGATCGGAGAAAAACACCCCATACACCGTAGACATCTCGTCTGACTTGAGCGCCAGGACTCCCAATGACGGGTGAGGATCGTCCCCACCCTCTTTGAGCAGGAGGTTGTGAATCCGCTCGATTGTCTCTTTCCGTTTACCTTTATCGATCGCGTCGGCGAATTGGGAATACGGCTCGGCGAGTACGGGAGTCTCGACTGGATTCCAGTCGTCTTGAAGCATTGACGAGACCGACGAGTAGAAGTCCAGGCAGAAATAACGGGCGTTCCGCGTCCGGTTCATTTTTTCAAGGATCATCGCAAGCGACCGGGCGATTTTAATTCGCTCACTATAATCGACCTGCTTGGAAAACGCCATCGTATGGGCTTTGACCAAGTCCTCTTCGGAAATGGAGGGTTGCGGAATCTCCTTTTCAGCAGAAAAAGTTCGATTCAGTCCAAACATGCAGTAGAAGACTAAACCGACTGTGAAAAGAGACAGAAAACGATGAATGGAACTAGGAGATCTACACATTTCGATTATTGAACTGGATTGAGAAATCCATACGCTTCGACGTTGATCACCCGGCAGCGAATCGATTGAGAATCGCTCTGTTCTTGACGGTCCGGCAGCAAGTCAGACCTTGCCGTCACTGAACATGTTTTCGACTTGCCGCCGTTTCATTTTGAATTGTGGTGCAGGCTTCCAGCCTGCAAAGTGGAATCAAGCAGGCTGGAAGCCTGCACCACAAAACACGGTTGGAGAGACCGGATCGTTTGGGTTAAGCCACGGGCAGGCCGTAATCGGCCATGACCTTTTTCAGTTTTTCCTCAGCGCCGGGCGTAATGGGCGTTATCGGTGGGCGCATCAATCCACAATGAGGCAGACCGGTTTCCGGAGAGCGGCTCAGAATGTTCGCGGCGGATTTCACGGGGATGGGATTGGTTTCGATAAAGAGCGTATCGAACAATACCGCCATCTTGCGGTGCCACTTCAGGGCTTCATCCGGCTTGCCATCCAGATACGCATGAACGAACGCGCGTACATCCTTGGGAATGATATTGGCCGCGACAGAAATCACACCATGACCGCCGACGCTCAAAATGGGCAATGTTTTCCCGTCGTCTCCGGACCATATATAAAAATCATCGGGCGTTCGCCGCGCCACTTCGGAGACTTGATCGATGTCACCACTGGCTTCCTTGACGCCGATGATATTTTTCTCCTGGGCCAGTTCCACAATCACATCCGTGGAGACATTCACGCCCGTGCGGCTTAGGATGTTGTAGACCACCTGGGGGATGTCCACTTCGCGGGCGATCGTACGGAAGTAGTTCAGAATCCCGGGCTGAGTGGGTTTGTTGTAATAAGGGGTGATAAGCAAACAGATATCGGCACCGTCGTCTTTGGCGGCTTTCGTCAGTTCCAGCGCTTCAGCGGTATTGTTGCTTCCCGATCCAGCCATTAAGAGTGGATAACGGTTCTCTCCACGTTTCGAGCGAATGTATTGAGCCGAATGAGCGACAATCTTTTTGTGTTCGTCATGAGTCAGAGTGGCCGATTCGCCGGTGGTTCCGCAGACCAGAACACATTCAGTTCCGGCGTCGATGTGAAAATCGATCAATTTTTCGAGTGCGTTGAAATCGACTCCTTGTTCGTTGAAAGGCGTAATGAGCGCAACGGCTGAACCTTTAAACATGAAATTCTCTCTTTCTACCTGGAACAGGTTTGGGGCTTGTATTCAGTCGATAAATAACGAAACGGCAATAAGTCAAAAACACTTTCAGTAATCACAATAATAGAGTAAAAAGAATGGCTGATGAAACACTCTATCTTGCCGTTTCGTCTGCAAGGTCTGACTTTTTACAGGATCGTCTAAGAAGAATGAGTATAAATGAGTTTAATCATTCGGGAAAGAGTTCCTTGAGCACTTTGCAAACACTGCCTGGACTCGTGCCCGGCGCGAAAAGGATGAAGTGAATTGAAACGCTTTCAATGGATTGATTCAAGAACGCCATAACGTTTCATTCGGTGGGTACGATCAAAGATATCTTTGAGTTTTCGCCCATGATTGTCCAATATAGACCTATCAGGCAAGCGTAATTACTAATCCATCCTTTAACGGGTTGACTTTGTTCCGATCGTTCTTGTTTGATGTTTTCAGTTAAAACCAGTTATTTCTCCGATGGTCCGGTAATCCGACAAAGCCAGAACCAAAGAGGGTCGTCAAGTCAATGGGCTACCACCCTACGAAAAACCAACCGGGTTGGGATTATCAAGAGGGAACCTTAATTATTCTTCGGTGATTCCTAAAGACTCCCGCAAACTTTGAACGCTACCGCTGATGACGTTCATGTCATCTTTCAACGCACCGTGAACGGCGACGAGACCCAGTTGAACGTGTGCAGCCGCTTCGACGGCGTGTTGGATCACATCTTTCGTATCAGCCTGTTTTTTTAGTAGATCGATTATATCTTCCAAGTGCTGAAGGACGACTTTGTTGGTTTCGTACATTTCCGAGAGCGATGACAACGACTGGGAGAAAATCATCCTCGGAAAATCCGAATCGCCGACCTTATCGGAAACCAACCTTACTTCCGACAGCATATCGTCTATCAAATGATCTCTTAGAAACCGCTTTTTATCAGACATCCTTACTCCTCCAATTGTTTAAATATAACAAGATAGATAGCAGAAAAAAACGAAAAAAGCGAGGGGTATCAATTCATTTGCAACATGAATTACCCACTGGGAATCAATTTGAATTCTCTCCATAAGGCATGATCGCAATTCGTGTTTCCTTCCGGGCCAGAGTCAACCTCGAAAATAAAAGTCAATAAATGCCGGGAATGTTTTCGCATGGGGATTCGGCGGGTTCGCCAGCCCCGGTCTTTGGGATTCGTCGCGGGGCAGAGGAAATCTTCGAAAAGAAGTTCCTTCTTTATCGCGTGATCGCGCACGGAAAGCCGGAATGTGATCCCATCGCTTTTATCGACCATCGTTGGATTCACACCGTAAGTCACTTCGAGGGTCCGATCGAGTCCAACGCGGACCGGCGGCAGCGCCACGTAATCCACCCCGAAACCCGGATGCTGGAGGATGGGGTAACACTTTTCATCGTTCTCCTGCAACATGAAGGTTTCGTCATACGCCTGGTTGGATAGCCGCCGGATTTCTCCCGCCAGCACCCGTGTCAGATCGTCGGTAGTAAGCACTTCGGAAACCAAGCGTACGTCTCCCCATAAGAGCGTGATTCCCTGCCACGAAAACGACAGGTTTTCAGGAATGTGGCCGACGTAGTACCAAAATTCCTGCCAGCGCGGGCTGACGTTTTGCGGAATCACTTGGATCGTTCCCAATTTGGAATCCACGCCGGAATGAACGGTGACGTTGACGGGATCCATCGATTGTGCGCCCGGGGCCATCACCCAACCGTGGAGCCAGCGCCGCCCCGGTTTGGGGACGCGGCTGAGGTCGATTTGCAGGGCGTTGGAACCGGGATCCATTCTCGCACCGACATGAACGTTGTCCGTGTCGTCGATGATAGACGTTTTCAGCTTTTCTCCCTTCGGTCCGCTAATCAATCCCATCAGTGATAAATGCGGCGACCAGAGCGATTCCCATTGTTCCGTTTTACCCTGGTTGTGAACGAGAGAGTAGGATTTTTGTAAACGGTCGAAGAAGGCTGGCGGAAATTCCGCATTCTGGGTAATCGGCGATTTTCTCTTGTAATCCGTGAGCACAACGAACTCTGGGCGGAAACGCAGTAGGAACTGGTCCTTTTTCGCCGCTCCGGCAGCCATGTGAGAGAAACCCGTTTCGCATCGGGCGTAGTAAGGCAGCGGGTCGACCCGGTTCACATAAAGGAGAGGACCTGACATCGCGGTTCGTTTGTTTTTCGGAAGAAATTCCGTTGCCGCTGCGATGGTTTTCCCGATTTGGACAGACAATAAATGAGGTGTTTTGGTGAGCACGTTACGATCTTTTGAAATCGCGAACACCACCATTGCCGCAAGCAGGATCAGACGAATTCCGATTTTGAGCCGTTCAAGCGTCATGCCGAACGTCAGGCAAAATAGCGGCGTGAGGTAGAACAAGCACCATACATGCCGTTCGGAGGCACGGGAAAAAACCCCGAAATAGGCGATGATAAACAGGAAAGAGACCAGACACCAATGATGAAGCCCATTCCGAAAACGGTGCTTGAATCCCCAGAAAAGCCATACTAGGAACATTCCAAAAAGAACGGGGGTACCGAATTCCACGATCCGGAATCCCAAATCTTTCCACCAATACAAACTGGTGAAAATCGGTGGGAAATGATAACCCGATTGAGCCGAATACGCGCCGGTTTGGATCTTGGCGTGATGGGCCATGTTGTGCATCGCGCCCAGCCCGTATACGACCGACGCATACGCGACAGACAGGATCATCGACAATCCCCACGCCCGCCAAACGGCCTTACCGTAAACAGGCTGGCGGTCCTTTCGCATGAAATAAACGAAGAACAAGCATGTGACAAAAAGGGGATACGGCCAGTCGATCAGCGCTCCAGTGATAACTGAAATGAATAAGACGATCCAATTCCGCCGGGATGATTGGCGGTTCAGCGCGTCGATGGAAACCATCGTCCAGACGATGCAGGCCAGAACCGGTAGTTCGAAATTGACGACTCGGCAGAAATAAAAGGAAAAAGGCGCAACGAGAACCACCAATAACGTCACGATCTGCCCATTGGGTGTGAGATGGAATTGGGTTAAGCGCCAAAACCCAAGCAGGATCAGGAAATAACTTGCCAAGGGGATCAGCCGGGACGTTGCTTCCGAATCGCCGAGAATAGTGAAAAGGCCTGCCAAGGTAAGTTGCAGCAAGGGGGGATGAGTGGGGTGATAGATGGGATCGGGGCCGGAATTACTAATCGTGGAGATCCCTTTGGTGTGTCCCAAACCCAGTTCGATGTGGCGGCGGGCGATCAGTTCCTGAAACGCGGTTTCGCCTTCACGGACATACGGTTCGCCGATTTGCCAAAGTTGAATGAAAAGAGCGGTTAGAAAAATGGCGGCAACGATGAATCGATGCCAGGGGCCGAACGTTCGACACCCTTCACCCGTTTCATCGAATAAAAATCGTCCCCATTTCACAGTGATCTTCCCCATTATCGATCGTCTTCTGTTGATTTCGATTCTCATCAACGCATGAACGGTATTCATCATAACCGTTTACTTTTTGATTGACAGCCCTTTTTCAAAAGAGGTATGATAGTCATGGATACAGACTCGAATGATGGAGGATTAATCATGAACGGAAAGAATGGGATCGTTAACCGACGAACGTTTGTCAGCCTTGGCGCAGGAATGGGCGCGATGGCGGCAGCGTCATCCGCAGACGCGAAGGAGGAATCCGGCAAAGGCGGCATGAAATACCGCGAGCTGGGTAAAACCGGGCTGAAGGTGTCGGAAGTGAGTTTTGGAACTTACGGATTCAATAATCCCGGTCTGCTGGAAGACGCCATCGATAAAGGCGTCAACCTGATCTGCACAGCCGCCGAATATCAAAACGGTGTCGCAGAAGAGGCGATCGGGAAAGTGATGAAAGCACGGCGCAAGGACGTTATTCTATTCTCAGGCTGGACGGTGCGCCCGAACAAAACAAAGAAAGAATTGCTGGCCATTCTCGACAAAAGTTTGAAACGCCTGAACACCGATTGCATCGACATCATTAAAATCCACAACATCGATGATCCCAAGCTGCTGGATTACGACATGCAGTACGAAGCCTTCGAGGAGGCGAAAAAAGCGGGGAAAACAAAGTTCTACAGCGTCTCCTGTCATGGCGGGAATCTGGAAAAAGTACTGACTAAAGCCATCGAGAAAAAAACCATCGACGTGATCCAGTGTAAGTACAACTTTATGGAATACGCCAGCCAGATGGCTCTCTTCGAGAAGGCGGCCAAACAAGGGATCGGGATCGTCGCGTTTAAGGTCGAAGCGGGAAAACGGCAAAATGAAGTGAAAGACCTGGAGGAAAAAGGTTTAACTCATCATCAGGCCTCCGTGCGCTGGGCGCTGCTCAACAAAAACGTCGGCAGTGTCTGCGCGACCTTCACGAATTTCAACCACATCAAGCAATATCTCGAAGCCGTCTCCAAGCAATTCAGCCAAGCGGACGCCGATCACCTGCGCCGGTATACGGCGGCGGTCGACCAGTCGTATTGCCGGTACTGCTCCACCTGCGAACCGAACTGTCCCCACGGAGTGGCGGTCGCCGATGTGATGCGCTATGCCATGTATTTCAAATACTACAAAATGGAGAAAGAAGCCATGCGGCTCTACGCTCAGATGCCCCTCGGACAAATACCGGACGCATGCGAACAATGTCCCGGCCATTGCCTGGACGCCTGTCCTCATAAACGGCCCGTTCGGGACGGCTTGATCGAAGCGAAAGGGATGCTGGCCTGATGAGAAAGTTTCATTATATCGCCGGTTTTATTCTGCTGTTCTCCGGGATGGGAGGGATTCACGCTATTGCGGACGATTCGGATATGGTGGGTTTCCTTCCGGGTGCGGATTTCGAAGAAGGCTGGAAATTCGCTGGGGATTTGAAACGCTATTCACCTGAAAATCTCTATCAAATCGTCAACGGTGCTGCGTCGCTGTACCATTCGTACGGCTTTCGGGAATTGGTTCACACTCGCTACGAACGCGAGAATAACCCAGAGCGGGGCATCACCATCGACCTCTATGACATGGGGACTCTGGAAGGAGGCTATGGCCTCTACTCGTCCGGACGGCATCCGACGGAGGATTTTCAGCCGTTCGGAACCCAGGGATACCGGTCCGATGCTTTACTTATTGGCTGGAAAGGGCCGTATTACGTTCATCTGATGGGCGACGACAGCCACTCCGAAACAATCGAGACGCTGGAAGCGTTAGGCCGGTTCATTACCTCAAAGATTCCGGGGGAAGACGCTTACCCAAACATTCTTCGTTGTCTTCCAGCCAAAGACCGGATTCCCCATACCGGGAAATATTCGACGAAAGATTTTCTGGGGTACGACTTCCTGACGAACACGATCAGCGCCCGCTATCTGATCCAGTCCGAGACTGTTACGCTGTTCGTCGGTAATTGCGGTGATGACGGCAAGGCGACAACAGTGTTCGATACATTCACTGCACAAGTGAAGGCCTCCCCACTGGCTCAATATCAACCGTATCTCGGAGTGGCGGAACGCTATTTGGGAAACCTTCTTATCGGGCGAAGCCGACAGTACGTTTACGGCGCTTATTCGGAAACGGGAACGGTGAAATGGGACTCGCTGAAAGACGCCATGACGCGATGCACCCATCAACTTCTGGCTGTGCGGAAAGATAAAAAGTGACCGCCATACGGCTGTGCGTTGGATTATCGATTACATTCACGGCTTTTTTCCCAGCCTACGGCCAAACAGACAATGTCGCCATCTCATTTCAAGAACGTGTTCAACACGCACAATCATTGCAAGCAGCGCATCGATATCATGAAGCACTGAGCGCATTCAACAGACTGCTTGAAGACCATGCGGAACACGCTGAGATTCATCATTCCATCGCTTCCCTGATGGCGATTGTGTCTCCGGACGATCCGTCTTGCCTGACCTATATCCGCCGCGCCATCGAACTCGATCCGGATCACGTTCAATATCGGGAAGCACTCGCGTATTCCCTCATCCGGCTGGACCTGATCGAAGAAGCCGTTCTCGCTTGGAAGGCACTTCAAAATGCGTATCCCGAAAAGGACGCCTATCGATATACACTTGCGTTGCTCTACGCCAATCAGCGTAATTTCAAAGCCAGTTTGCGTGAGTTGGAATGGCTTGTCAGCCGGGGTAATCCCAGCGCGGATACGCTGGCGCTGAGTGGGCGGGTACTTTTGCTGACGGGCCGGGAGACCGAGGCAGAACGATTTCTTCAACGCGCGATGGTGTTGGACGGCCGCCACTTGGTCGCCAATGTCGAGATGGGGAAAATCGCCAAACGTAACAAGAAATGGAAACAGGCTGAGACCTTTTTTTTAACGGCTATCGATGTCAATCCATTTATTGTCGAAATCTACAATCTGCTTGGTACGGTATACGCTGCGATGGGAAAACGGATGGAGGCCAAGCGGTATGCCGGATACGCCAGCCATTTGCAAACCCTTCACGACAATGCGAAATCGTTTTACGACCATCTGATTCGCGTGGGACCGATTACGTTTGACGAACATCGGATATTGGGAATGGAACTGGTTCGATTGGGGCGGATCGGGCGCGCGCTTCAGGTTTTGGAGCTGGCCCACGCGATGGAACCGGAAAATCAACGAATCATTGTCCCTTTGACGTTGCTGTATTTGGAAAGGGGTGCTTACGAACAGGCCTATCAGACCATCGACAGGCTTGAAGACCGCTCTCAATGGCATACCGAACCGGCGCTTGCCGCGCTGGGCTGGGCGGGATTTCACACGGGGCGGATCAAAACGGCTCAAGGCGTGGTGACATCTGCCCGTGTACACCACATCACGTCGGACAGGCTTGCCGCCTTGGAAACCACTCTTGCGCAATACGAACGGAAGAATCCCCCAGATTATTTGCATCGCCTTGCGTACACGGCAATCGCTGTATTGACTTTATTTTTAGTCGTGAGCAAAATTCGGAAAAGGTACTAAAACACGTTTTCCATGAACGAAAAAAGTCCGCTCGTGAAAAGAAACGAGCGGACTTAATCGTTACATTATTAAGAAGAAAAGATGGGATTAATACAACTCCCAAGAAGGAACGGAAGTCGCAAAAGGATTCTTCAGTACAACGGCAAACGCGTGTTCATCGGGAGTCATTTCGCCCGTGTCTGGATCGATGATATTACCATTCGCGGCAATAACGATCCGGTTGTTGTCCATCGAGACATTCGACTCTTTGGACATCACACCGGTTATCTCCGCGTCACTAAACCGATCGAATTCGGAAAATGCGAAAAACGTTGGTGTAACCGGTTCCATATTGCTGTCGAAAATCCGGGCCACAATCTGTCCTTGAACCGCAGCGTCTTCGTCATCGAAAACGAAGACAACACAGACGTTGCCGTTGTCATCTACTGCGGTGTCGCCACGGCCAAACGTTCCGACATCCCACAGTTCGATTTCATTCACAATCACTTCTTTACCCGGTTCGCCGGTTTGAGCGTTGAGACTGGAGAGCACCATATCTCCCGCTTCATCGTTACCGGAAAAGTAAATCATATCTCCATTAATCGAAGCGGCAATCCGGACATTGTCTCCACGGCCTTTATCCGCAATCGTGGACCACTCTTCCTGTGCAATGGGATCGAATTTCATGTTCCCGTCGTTGTCGTAGATGGTGATGATGCCTTCCGTGCGAGCGGCAAAACCGCCATTGAACGCCACGACGTTGGACCAAATACTATGGCTTGCATCATCGCCAGCGGCGTTGAAAGGTTCTTTGACGATCGCGCCAGTTTGACCGTCGAAAATGGTCGCGATGGCCGCGTTGCCGCCAGCATGGATACCTTTGTTACGATCTTCCGGGATAACGAGGATGTTGCCGTTTGAAAGAATTCGCATGTCACCGCCAAAACGCATCTGGTCGGATTGTTCTCCAGCGATCGTGCCCGAACCGTAAACTGGGTCAATCACATTCGAGAAGGGAACTGGACCGTCCGGCGTTTTATTGAAAAACTGTACGGCGGCCAGTTGCCTATCCATATAGCCAAATTCTTTATCCCAGCGGCCATCGGTTAGAAACTCATCGTACAGGAACGGCGTTGATTCGAATCCTGTGACATACGTCGTTCCACCGGGACGGCGGTCGCAAGCGATGCGGGGCGGATTTCCATCTTTCCGCGCTTCGTTGAACTCACCCGCATAAGGTTCACCGGCGTCGGTATAGAACGCCCAATATTCTTCGATGGATCCGTCGACATTGATAAACGCAACTTTAGCGTTTGCCCCGGCGGTCATTCCTTCGGGAAAGGCCCCGGCGATCACTGCAATCGTTCCATCACCGAAAATGTCCGTGAACGGTTCCCAGTATTTACCCATCGCCACTTCTGACTTAAAGAAGACTGTGTCAGGGACTAAAACCTCGATCCCTGCATCCTCGTGACTAGTGGGTAATTCCTGGGCGAACGAAATCGAAACAAAAGCGAACAATCCGACTAACACAAAAAACAACGAAATTTTTTTCATTTGTAATTCCTTTCAAAAGAATCTCTGACAAAATTGGTTAAAACCTTCGTTACATCCACTTACAAGTCATTTGTTGAACACGTTTTTTTCGCTGCCGCATCCCCCCTTTCTATCAATTCCTCAAGACTCAATCCTTCTATCTAAAATATATAAAAATAGGCATAGAAATGTCAACTATTTTATATAATCATATTCTTAAATACATAAAGCACATTGAGTTACATACAGTTAGAAAAGAAAATCGATTTAAATAAAAATTTATCGAAATTATCATTTCGATGGAGCAGAAATATATTTCTATCGCTCATTCGATTTTATTTAATTTTATTTTTAAAATTTGTGAGGATGAAAATCATTGGAGTGGGTAAGAAATGGTTTTTCTTTTTTGGGGCGATAAACCTAACCCGTCTTAGCCGGAACCAAACAGGATTTATAGTTTTGGGTTTGTCAATTCGAGAAAGTCTTCGAATAATCGATACGCTTTTGCATTGCCATCCTCACTCTAACCTTTTGCAGTCATCGTGTCCGCCTGTCGGCGAGACGCGACGCACTCAGAGGGAGAGGAGACTTATTCGCTGACATTATTTGTGACCGTTTTGCGATCGATTTGACTGATAAAGGACTAAAAACGTCAGGTGGTCGTGGATGACGAACTTAGCCATCGATCTTCCCGGTTTTCTCCTCCAGACAGTCACCCGCTTTCTTCGGTATGGATGGCACTTGAATTCCTGTTGCTCTCCTGCGGTTTTCATTCACAGTCAGGCACACAAAAGTATGGCCCGGAGCGTGAGCTCCGGGCCGAGAAAGCATTTTGTA
>CAZSIZ010000164.1:5919-13427 GCA_964606645.1 uncultured bacterium | reverse complement strand
AATAATAAGGTGATTTGGATCTTCTGTCTGGCTATTTATGCGCGGCTATATAATAAATCATTGATTCTTTTTTGTATCGACATAATCAAACTCCTTTACTATAATATTTACGAAACGGATTCCTGTTACTATGTTGACTACACAATAGTATTGAAGGGTGAGCTAAAAACGAATCTTAGTAAGGTAGGGTGGGCTAAAAGCGAAGCGTAGCCCACCTTTTGGCGAAACTCTAATCCCAATACCCAAGTCCATTCATTCTACCGTGATCCGGTTGCTTGCGCTGTGGGCAGAGATTTCAGGATAGTACATACACCAAGCACGGGCGGGATTCGTGCGGAACGTTCCGCTCAGTTCCGTTCGGATCAGGTATTCGATGCGCGTCTCCCCTTTCGGCACGTTCTCGAAGAAGAAGACCATCTTCCGGTCGCGCCGTTCGTAGCGGTTGTAGGGATTCCACCCCCGCCGCGCCGAACGCAGAAACGATTCGACCACCTCACATCCGCTGGGCAGAGGATCCTCGACGATGGTATAAGGCAGTTCGCGTTTGGAATCGATAATCAGCGTTACAAGAATCTCTTCCCCCACGTCCAACCCATCGTCCGGCGAAAATTCTTCGCTCAAAATCTTCGGACGTCCCCGGTAATCCTTCGTGTGAATCGCCCGTTCGTAGAGTCGAGCAAATTTAAAGCGCTCGTGTGGAATCGCCCGATTCAATTCGCCCTGATGAAAGAGAGACGCATCGAGCGACCAGAATCCCACCGGACGGTTCGTCAACAATCGAATGTTATTTTCTCCCTGCGACACATCGAGATCGATTGAAACCGGCTGAGTCAGTTCGTTTTTTGCGATAGAAGTTTCTTCAAGCAGTTCCCGGTTCAGCAGCAGCGCGTACTCCAGGTCCGCCTCATCCCGAACGTTTTCATCCGCTTCGATCGCCTGAATAAGCGCTTGAATAACAAGTGCCGTATCGCGTGTCGAGCGCCACCGATGGCCACGACGTTGATCGATCAGCCATTGGGTAATTCGATGGGTGTCGGCTGATTGGCCCTCCAGTTGCAGCATCGCCATCAGCCCCCAGGCTGAGGTCTCGATTGCCGTTCCGTTCCAGCGCCAGAATCGGTCCGGTGATACTTCCCAGGCCGCGTGTCGATCGGTCAGGTTGGCCAAACTCGCTTTCAGCCGGTCCAGCACCTCCAATGCTTTCACATCCATCCCTTCTCGATGCAGAGCCAGCGATCCCACCGCCAATCCAAAATCGGAAAGTTCGTTGCGGTTCGCGTGAAGATCGTCCAGGAGAAATCGTTCTCCTTTTCCGCATTCGACGAGGATGTAAGCCATATAAGCGGTCGTGTCCCAATCCCGCCTGGCGCGCGCGGCTTGTCTCAAAAAATTGATCCCACGGTCGATGCGATTCTGATCGACGGGATAGCCGAGTTCACCGGTCAAGTGCAAACCGTGAATCACCAAGGCGGTCAGCATCTCGTTTTGACGCCCTCCCTGAAACCACCCGAACGCCCCGTTGCCCAGCTGCAAGGTGTAGATATTCGACAGACTTTTTTGAACCTTAGCGTTTAGATCGTCAAGTTTTGCTTCGTCTTCCAGTGACAGCGCCTCTAACTTTTTAAGCGTATGAATCAGGAGGATAGACGGGAGAAATCCATTCAGCGTCTGCTCGACACAGCCGTAAGGAAACTCCGTCAGATAGGGTATCGCGCCCAGCGCGACCGCAGCGAGTGACGGTGTCAGATTAAATTGAACCTTCGACTCCCGCAGCCGAATCGAATCGTCCAAATTCAATACGAAATTTGTCGTATCACGGTCGATTTTCCCGCCGAGAATTCGGTTTTCCCGGTAGCCGAGCGGAAGCACCGGCGCGGACAGTTGCAGCGCATCCCCGTCTTCACGCCCACGTGCCTTGAATGTCAACGTCGTAGTAGGTTCCGAAGCAGTGATACCGATTTCCCACAACTCACGCGCTACTGCCCCCGCCGCCGCTTGAATTGTTTTTTCACCCGGTTCTTTTAGCTCCACCCCACCCGTGACAATCAGTTCAGTTTGAATTTCGGGCAGGTTTTCTCCCGACAAATTATTAACAAGTGTCGGTAACTTGAGGCGGTCGCTTTCGATGAAGAATCGGGGCAATGAAAGGCGTGCAACGATCTCCTTCGTAACCCGAACGGATGATTTCGTCCACCCCAATTCGGTGTTTTTCGTATGCCCACGCGCGGTCAGACGCCACGTCGTCAAGTTATCGGGATACGTCACATCAACGCTGGCTTCCCCCCGCTCGTTCGTGACGATGGAAGCAAACCAGACCGCCGTATCACGGAAATCTTTCCGGATTTCAAGTTTCACGCCTTTATTCGCTCCGCCGTAGTAATTGAGAGGAAACGAGTATTGGGTGCTGACCCAGTTAGACCGGCGTCCGTAAAAAGTGCGGTGAATGTCGGGCGTATGGTCTCGACGCAGTGCGAAGATGGCTTCGTCCACAACAGCCAGGCTAACCTCGGCAGCCACCGGCTGACCGTCCGGAAGCGCGGTCTTCACGGTAACGGTCCCCGTTTCGCCGGGCTTATAGTTCGTCTCATCGGCAGCCACTTCAACGGTTAAATTCCCCCGCTTCTCCGGCACAGACAGATTGAGAACGCGGGATGACAGGTTTTTCCCTCGCGGCATAAACAGGCTGACATACACGTTGGGCGCGTAGGATTCCAGAATGGGTATTTTGACTTTCGTCGTTTTACCCGAAGGCCAGATCACACGATACGAAAGAACGTCGCGGGATTCAATCGTCAGCACAACAGGATTTCCGGGATACTGCGTGTTAATCAACAGCGTCGCCGCCTCGCCGGGTTTGTACGTCTCTTTATCGAGAATCCCCTCCAGCGTGGGGTAACGAATGTCGAACGATCCCGACCGGTACGCCATACGCCAAACGCTGGTCGAGGTGGTAATCCGATTGCCGCGTTCATCCCGGCCCGTGAGAATAATTTCGATTCGCCCACTGATATCCGTATCTGGAAGCCATTCCAGAATGGCTTTTCCTTCAACGTCCGTTTCGATCGTGCGGTTGGCGTGAGGGCGTGAGGGTCGAACGTAACTTCGCCGCACCGGATTCCATACTTCCTGAGTGAATTCCACTTCGAGTTCGGCTGAAACGGGCGTATCGTCGTGTCGGCGTGTTTGGATTTCGATCGCCAGAGGTGTTTCACGGTCGAAGACGTTTCGGGTGGATTGGGCGGTGATGTAGTACAGCCCCACGCCGACGGGAACCGATGATTGCCCGGAAACCCGGCGTCCGGAGGCTTCGGTCACTTCCACCTCGATGGAAATCTTACGGTCGTGCGAGCTGCGTTTCGGCGTGTATTCGATCAGGGTAATCCCTTCCGCGTCGGTTTGACTCGAACCGCCGGAGAGATACCGGGTATACGATGAGGGAAAATAACGCCCCCCTCCACCCGACGCCAAGGTTTCGTAAAAACGGTAGCGAACCTGAGCGTTGGGAACCGGCGCGCCGAAATAATAATCCGCCCGAACGATGAATTTCATCAATTCCCCATTGATATAAGATGCCTCACCGGGTTCGACGTTCACTTTAAATTCCGGCTTGCGATATTCCTCAACATAGAAATGAATATCGCCGCCTTGCTTGTTTTCGTCTTCCGCCCGAATCCTGAACGACCCCAGGGAGACATTTTCCGGAATCTTAAATGTTCCGTTCACTGCTCCCCATTCATTCGTCGTCAGTTGCGTCGTGAAACATTCCTTACTGCGAGCATCGTATACGCGGACGTCGATGGTTTTGCCCGGTATAACGGTATGCCCGTCTTCGGTTTTGTCCCGGAAGATGGCTTTATAGTGAACGTCGTGACCGGGGCGGTAGAGGGGACGGTCGGTATAGACAAAGACATTCTGCTGGATCGCGGCGCGATTGGCACTGTTGTGCAGTGACGACACGGCAAAGAATCCGTCCGGCGAAAAGGCAATCACGTCAGCGGTTTGCCGATCGATGGCGTGTTCGTGAAAAAAGATACCGCGCTCGTCGGTCTTTCCATCCCACTCGATGGCTTGGTACGAGTTTTGTAGTAATATTTTCGTCCATCCGGGAAAGGATTTTCTCGGTTCCGTTCGGGGCTGGATTTTCAGTTGAACGTCCGGAACGGGCATACTGGTACGCAGGTCGGTCGCGTAGACGAAGGTTTTCTTCTCACCCCGCTTGACGACAATTCCCAGTTCGGTCACGAAGAACGGGATGCGGTCTTCAACCCCGTCGCTAGGGCTATGGACACGAAGAATGTAAGCGCCGGGTTCCAGATGCTCGGCGGCTTTAACATCCCTATCGAGCCAGATATAGGGGTTGCGAAAATTAACCTCTTCGGTCCATTCGAGCAGGACGGAGAAAGGCGAAAGATCGGCGTCTTCGATCAGGTCTTCGATATCGAATTCGTCCTGCGTAAACACAGTGATTGGCAGCCGGTGTACGGTGCATCGATACTGTCCGAGCCGAAACGTTCGGATTTGAAAGATCAAGTCCTGATCGGGAAGAAAGACTTCACGGTGAAGGTTGACCGAAAGCGCAGGAGGAAGTGGATTCATCGCAATCGAAACATCGCTGAGGTTTTCCCCTTCCTTCAACTGAATGACATCGGGCGTTTCGTACGCGTTGAAACCGGAAGGGTGACTTTGCAGTTTGTAGGAGCCGGGACGCAGGTTGCCGACGGTGAAGAATCCGTTGTCGTCGGTCGTCCCGGTCTGCTGCGACGCGCCCCGTCCCGCGATTTCGATATTGGGCAGTGGATTGCCGTCGTCCGCCAGCGTGACGAAACCGCTGATACTGGCGGGTTGATAGAGTTTGATGGTGTAAGTTTTCTCACCGCCCGCCGGTGGACGAATCCCGGTCAGCCGTTCCCGAATGTATCCACCGAGTGAAAAATTGAGGTCGTAGACATTGGGCGGAAGTTGGCCAAACGTAAAGTTCCCTTCCCCGTCGGTAAAGAGCGACATCGTCCGGTCCAGCATCTGGAAATTCCCACTGCGGTAAGCCAACTCGATCTTGACGTTTCGTAAAGGCGTTTCGCCGTCGCTCTCCGTGACGCGCCCTTTGACGACCGCTCCCTGGATGAGAGGCAGTTTCAAATCGACCTGGTTTTGATTGGCGGGCAGATTCCAGCGCCGCATTTCGTGGGGGCAGTATCCAACCGCATGGACAGCCAGGTCGTAGGACAGGCCGGTGCGCACGTTCGCGAACGTAAAGCGTCCGTCCGAGCCGGTATGGCCGATGAAATAGCCCGTCCCCGCGTTGGCGTTGGTCAGTTCCACTTTCGCCCCAGCGACAGGCTGTTCGGTCTGCTCATCGATTACAGTCCCCGACACCGTCACCGTGGCCGTTTGGGCAATCCCAGTACCCAATAAACTAAGTGTCAACAAAACCAATGCGAATATAGTTCGAAACGTTCGGCGGGAATTCATTTGATCGCTCCCAATCATTGATATGGATAGGAAACTTGATTATAAATGAGGCGACACATCAAGTCATCCTTGGTACTTGACGTTCTACTGAGTTATTCTATTCAGCAGGAATAAAAAAATATCAACTCGATAGCTGGTGATAGAAATCTGCGAATGTGCAGGGAGTGAAACCTTCTTTTCGAACATAGGCAAACGTCAGATCGAGCATTTTCATTTCGGGATCGAACGAGCCGAGCGACCAGGGATGCCAGATCAATGAAACGAAAGAATGCCTTTCCGAAGCAGCTTTATCGAGAAAAACACGATTGATCGCGAATTCTTCTTCGGGAGTCGAAATGAATCCATCGGGAATGGCTTCCGGCATGGGCTGCGGCCAAAGCGTGATTCGTTTCGGTCCCATTTTATTGTTATTTTTTAGCAAATTCTCATGCCAGCCGTGTCCGGGTATTTCCCAAAGGTCGGGAAACCCATCCGCCGCGTAATTGAACGGCTCGGTGAGCAGCGCCGGGAGCGAATAATCCAGCCCCCAAAGCAACGTGCTGACATAAGCCAATCCCGCCTCCTGAATCAACGCAAGCACGTCAGGCGCATTGCGCAGAGCCTGATCGAATCCACAACCAGGACGCAGCCCCAAGCATGGGCGCTCGAAAACATCTTCGACGATTTTCTTCCCCTTAAAAATCTCAACCCGTTTTTCATCACCCGAAATAGCCTCTCCACAAAAAGGATTATCCCTCAGCATTCGATGGGAATAAGTATGCGTCGCAATCTCGAAAAGCGGATCGTCCAATAATTCCCGATACTCGGACGCGTTGGCTTCCAGCGTTTTCCCCACAATAAAAAACGTCGCCGGCATTCGATGGCGTTTGTGCATTTCCACGATCGTTCGACACGCTTTGAGACAGTTAGGAGATTCCGTATCATAGGCAGCGATATAGCGAGTCTTGTTTTTGCTTTTGCATGAGCCAGGCCGTGCGGAAAACCAGGCCCCGCTTGCAAGTGTCATTTGAACGAAACGTCTTCTTAAAATCATCAGTGACTCCTTCATCGGTTCGCGCGTTGATCCGGTTCGGACAGAACCAGAACCGGGAAGCACGCATACCGGGGCGTCCGGTCGGAAGGGATCCGAATTTGCCGCCGCAGTTCACGGATCCCCCACGCCAAAGTTTTCGCCTCACCGGGAAGCAAGACCGCTTCGCGCCCATCCCACGACGCCAGAAGCCCCTCACGCCACAAGTCGATTGTGGAGGGATCGTCGATAGGGCGTGGCGTCCCGGTCAACGTAACCACGAATTTCAATTGCCCAAGTTCGGTGGCTTGAAGAGGAGCGTGTCGGGGATCGCCGGTGGCCAGCCGTTTGCATTGTCGAACTAGTTCGCGCTGAAGCGACGACGACCGGGACGTAAAAACACCCACGCACGAGCGCACTTTCTGCCCCTTCATGGCGGTCACGAAAACGCCGACGGGCCGCTCGATCCAAGGGAAACGAAGGCAGCCATCGTCACTTTTTTCCCGCACGATCGCCCGTTCGGCGATTCGACGCACAAACACCAGTAACGATTCTTGGTGTTGATTCTTCTTCGCCCATTCAGCGTATAATTTCAAAACGTTCGGCGGTGGATCGATCGGAACGGTTTCGCCGGAAGTGGTTGACTGTGCCTGTGGAACGTATCCTATAAAATTAATAATAAAACCGAGGCAAAGCGCGTATCGTATCATCGCCGTTTCTCAACGATCCGCGAGGGATAGAAATCGCTGTGAATCAATTCGCGCGCCGTGATTCTCCCCTCGCGCGAGCGGATGCGGTATAGGATAATTTCGAGACCCGGTTCAGATTCAAGCGAGGGGTGCTGGCTGGGAGACCGTTCGATTTTCGTTTCCAGCCGCAGTTCGTCTTTCAGAGGCGATTCGCCGTAAATCTCGAACGTCACCGTTGTTTCGGAGACGTACCCCACGATCTGCACGCTGCTTTTGGACGTATTCTAGTCGGCCTCTTTGCTGCAATCCCCGGCGTGATCTTCTACAACCGCTTTACCACG
>CAZSIZ010000164.1:0-5909 GCA_964606645.1 uncultured bacterium | reverse complement strand
GTCGCGTCCATGCCCAGCGGCAGGTAATTGACGGGATTGTAATGCTTGTGCCGCTCCACGACTTTTAGATCGGACAGCAGAACGGCGTTGAACAATGTCGAGGAGACCTGACAGATCCCGCCCCCGGTCACCGGCTTCAATTCCTCATGAACGATCGCCGGGGCCGGAAGAAATCCCGCCGAAAGCACCCGCTTCCCAACAATCTTATTAAAGGAAAACGTTTCACCGGGAATAAGAATCAGCCCCGATATCTTGTTGACGGTGATGGTAATATTCCGGTTACGCTCGTGGCTGCTTCCCGCCAATGGAGTATTGCAGCTGCCCAGCAGATACGGCAGGCGAAATTCATCGCCCGCCGGAACGGAGCAGAGTCCCTGAAGACAGCCATATATTAATATTGAAATAGTTAGAAACGTTCGCATGGTACGATTCGATTCCGCGTTTTTCGTGTCTATAAGGACGAGCCTGATGGAAGGTTTATTCATCCTGGATCAGGTTACTCGTCTCATCTTCCGAAAGGTTATACGATTTCGGCAGGTCCAGTTTAATCAGAATGCGAAATTTCATATCGGCTAGAATTTGGTCGATGGTTTCGTTTCTAAGCACCCATATCGATTCCTCTTCCGTTCTCACCGGTTGGCTTTTTATCACCTGGTCGACTTTTTCTTGGCAGAGTAGATCGGCGAGGTGAAATCGTCTGTACGCTTCGGTCTTCTGAACCACGACGATATTCTTATCCCACTCACGGGCGTAAGCCGCTTTGAGGAGGGCGTTCCGGTATTCTCCGTCTTGGTCGTTCCGGTCGGCGGAGAGGGTTTCGTCTTTGATGCCCAGAAGTTTGAAACGATACGTCAAACGTTCACGCTCCTCCAAAATGGAATGGATATCTTCCCGACATTCATTAAATGGGATCAATCCTTCCGGCTGCTCGTCGAGCAGTTGAATGAAATGGTATGTTTTTTCGGTTTGAGGCAATTCGTTGCCGTTATCGAGTACTTTGCTGATTTGGATTGGACCGGTGACCTCCCCAATCTCCAATGCCCATAACGCCCGGTCGAAATCGTGATGAAGCGCACCGCGTTCCAACCAACCGAGATGGCCGCCGTTGCCCGATCCTTCGGCACGGATTTGGGTCAGCAGAATTTGAAAATCCTCTCCATTCGTTAAACGGGTTAAGATCAATTTCGGGGTCGTCTGTAACGGATTGTCCGGATTGGACGGCGGGGTGTTTTCGTCCAGCATAATATACTGGGCCAGCCGTTTGCCTTTACGCAGATAGTCCTTGGAGTGCTCGATGTAGTAGGCCATGATCTCTTTCCGGGAGATCGTCGGTAAAAACCGCGCCAGGTCGGTTTCCATCGACTCCAGCATCAGATCTTCACGGTAGGCGTTGATATCCTCATCGAACGAATCGGGCAGGCTGGGATTGTCCAGCGAGTTCAAATAGTTGACCAGCGCCAGGTGTTTGATGACTTGACTGAGGAGAAACTGGCCTCCTTCCCGTTGGAGTAGTTCGAAATCCTTTTCGTTCATCCCAAAATCGGCCAGGTCGGCGGGCGTCATTTCAAGAGCGTTGAGGATGACGCTGCTTTCGTCGGCAGGAGGAGTCAAGAAATAATCCCGGATGTCTTCCCGCTGTACCATCCCACCATCGAAGAGCGCGATCACGCCCGACTTAATCAAATGGTTCATCAGCGAGTGGCGGCTTTCGTAATAATAGACCGCATAGATCAGAGCCGCGAATACAGGTGTCAAAAAAACGAGCAGCGTCAGTCGATTGTACGTATTCATCACCTGTGTTCCTGTCTTTTCGATCCGATACGAATCATACGTTCGCTGCTATGCGAGAATTTCATTCAGGTCCTGAAGATCGTCGTCCCAGGGATTGCGCCGCCAGGCAAACCGTTTTAGACCGGTCAACTGCTCTTTGGAGAGAAGCATTCCGTCGGACGGGGCGGTATTCAATTCCGCCTGTCGTATGTTGCGAATGCCTGGGATCACGTTGTTCGCATCGTCATGGCTGAGCACCCAGCGAAGCGCCAACTCGGCCAAGGACATGTCCGGAACATTCTTAGTAGCCCATTCCCGAATTTTCTCCACCCTTTGCACGGACGCTTTCAAGTTGTTGTCCCGAAAATAAAGGGAGCGGAAATCATCTTCAGGAAACGTTTCGTCTCCAGTGTATTTCCCGGTCAGCGAGCCTTCGTCAAAAGGAACACGGATAATCGTCGCCACGTCCATTTCACGGCAGACAGGCAGAATCGTTTCGCGTGGATGCTGCTCGAACAGATTGAAAATCAATTGCAGCGTATCGATGACTCCGGTTTTGAGCGCCCCGATGACACATTCGGGAAAACTTTCGGTCGTCGAAATTCCGAAAGCGCGGATTTTCCCTTCTTTCTTCAGTCTCTCTCCGGTCTCGAAGATTTCATCCGCCACGTTCCAACTTTCGCACCACGTGTGAAGCTGGTAAATGTCGATGCAATCGGTGGCAAGGTTTTGCAGACTGGTCTCGACGCCTTTGATCATATAGTCGACGGGAAAAGTCTTCGTGAACGGTGTCCAGGAGGGGGGACTCCATAAACGGTCGTTGGGGGGCAGTTTGGTCGCCACGTAGATACGTTCGCTGCGTTCTTTCAGCACTTGGCCGATCAAACGTTCGCTGCGCCCTTCGCCGTAAGCCTGGGCAGTGTCGATGAAATTGCCCCCCAGATCGAGATACTTATGCAAAGCGGCCAGAGATTCATCGTCGCTCTGGTCGCCCCACCAACCGCCGATAGCCCAAGCGCCAAACCCAATCTCCGATACGTCCCAATCCAAGCGTCCAAATCGCCGTGTTTTCATAATCTTCTCCAAGAATTCTTATTCACCAATTATCGGCCCATCTCACTCTAATCACATCGTAAATACCGATCGATTTCAAGATAATCTTCCAGTCTATCAGACCCTAAACCCTAATCCCTAAATCCTGCTTTTCATGATTTCGATTCGCTCGATTCCTGTCGAACCGCAGGCGTCGCGCTTTGAACCTTGTCGCCGGACGGGGGAACCGGTTCCGATGGAGTTTGAGAGGGAATCTGCTTATCTTCCGGTGTGAAGATTACCTCATCCGTTAAAACCTTACGCCGTATCCAGCCTTCGGTATTGCCCCAGCCTCTCACTTTGACCCATTCCGTATTCGTTTGTCCTTGGGCGATTTCGACCTCCAAACCCCGGCAGAGATCAATGGAGGATTCGGCTTCGTCGGCGGGTTCTTTCCGTAACAGAGTTTTCTCACCGATCAGAATTTTCGTGGCAGCCGTGTCCCTCTCGACATCTCGCGCGTAGAACTGGCACAGGCGTTTTTCCTTGGCAAGAACGATTGTGACCACCAGCCGGTCCATCGATTCGCGCACGATCGCCCGGCCTTCACGTGGGCCGAATTTGGTGATGACGGTAGCGGCTTCGGTGCTGCATTGAATCGAGAGTATAATCAAGGCGGCAGCCCAAAGTTGAGCGTTGAGCGTTTTCTTCATGGTATTCGATCCATTGTTAAAATAGGATATCGTATCAACATTCAATCGTATCGAAAGACGCCCACTTTTTCAACGGCTGGATGGGGAAAGAGAAGAGAATGCGTGTAAAACAATGGCTGATACGAATCGTGTCCATTCTGGCGATAGCGGGATTATTCGCGTGCGGCAGCACCGAAAAAAAAGTGAACTCCCCACAACCGGAACCGCTCATCGACGAAGCGAATGCCAAGAAGGAAGAAAAGAAGAAACCCACCCTCAATGATCTGCGAGGCTATCTCCTGCCCCTAAAAAAACCGCCCCGGCGCTAAGGGGAGACTGGAAACCGGATCACTATTTTGCTAATCTCTCACCAGGAATAACCGGATTGAAATCAAAACCCATTGGGTGAGAATCATGTCGATCAAAAAAATCAGAGTCCAGAATTTCAAGAGTTTCGATGATATGGAACTCGAACTGAGACCGTTCAACATTCTAATCGGTTCGAACGCATCGGGAAAATCCAACGTCCTCCAGATTTTTGCGTTCCTCCGCGACATCGTCAATCACGGCCTGGAGAATGCCGTCTCGATCCAGGGAGGAAGCGAATATCTCAGAAATCTTTCGATCGGAGCCTCGAAAGATTTAACTTTGGAAACAACATTCGATCAACCAAATATATTACATACAAGAACCAAAGAGAAAAATCCAAATGTGCTTTTTGAAACGAAATATGCAGAAATATTGAATAGACTTTCTATTCGCTTTAATAAGAATGGATCGAAATATAAAGTCATCAAAGATGAACTGGATGTCGAATTTCTTGCTAGGAAAAGAAAACAATCCGATGAGTCATTGATTGGAAAACCCAAAGAAGGCCGTTTTAAGGTATCAATCAAAAAAGAAAAATATAAAGTGGACTTTCTGGAAGGAACGGACGGTCTCGACATAAACGATCTAATGCCTTGCGACATTTGTTTATGTGAACCCGATCGAACATTACTTCAAGGTATGTTGAACGATCGTTTTTTCTCGTCAAATGTCGTTTATCCTCTCAAACGATTATCCATTTACAACATCGACCCCAAACGTTCGAAGCAATCGATCCCCATGTCCGGGATGGTCGATTTGGAAGAGAATGCAAGTAACTTGGCACTGGCACTTAAGAACATTATTGAAGATAGAGAAAAGAAGAAAAAATTTGAAAAGCTTCTTACAGACGTTCTCCCGTTCGCCAAAAGCACTGGTGTAGAGAAAATCGGTGGCAAATCGCTTCTTTTTAAAATGAAAGAAAAGTATTCAAGCAAATTAGACATCCCCGCTTCGCTGATATCGGATGGAACGATCGATGTGATCGCGATCGTCATCGCATTGTTCTTTGAAGATAAACCTTTGGTCATTATCGAAGAGCCGGAACGAAACATTCACCCCTTCTTGATATCCCGCATCGTGAAACTGATGAAAGACGCATCACAGAACAAGCAGATCATCGTCACCACCCACAATCCGGAGATGGTCAAGCACGCCGATCTCGAAGACTTGCTTTTGCTCTCTCGAAACAAGATCACCCGCCCCGCCGAAAATGAAGAGGTCAAAACATTCCTGAAAAACGATATCGGCATCGAAGAGCTTCACGTCCTGAATCTAATGGGTTGAGAATAAAATCACCGTGTCATACAAACGCCTTTTTCGGCATCGTAATAAAACATCTTCCCTTCACGATACGAACGCACGGAAAGCGCGATAGCCGTCATCACTTTAAACGCTAAATCGGCATGACAGTTAGGCTGTTTACGAGATCGAACGCAATCGAAGAAATTATCGACATGCTTATCATCCCCTTCATCCTTAATATCGGGAACTATGAATTCACTTTTACCCCACTTGTCAATAAATTCCTTTTTGAATGGTTTCTCAGGAACCACTTTTAAGTGACCGTAAGACTCACCTTCCCAATCGGCCCCACAATACATCGTGGCCTTTTCTCCACGGATGAGCGTTCGAAAACCCACTTCATTGGCCTGAGAGGATTGAACGGTCAGGGAAAATTTTGAAGGATAATCGGCTGCGGTTAAAAAAGTATCCGGCACTTCGCGCCCGTCGTCGTGAATCCAGACGCCCCCCATTCCAGAGACACGAAACGGATGCTCGTTTTTCACGGCCAAATGGAACGGGGCAACGGTATGATAGTGTAAGTCGGTCGCGATCCCGCCGGAATAATCCCAATACTTACGAAAACGAAAATACCGATCGGCGTCATAAGGACGGTCCGGTGCAGCGCCCAGCCACTGCTTCCAATCGATGTGATCCAATCCCTTGGCATTGGGACCGGCCTTTGAATCGATTTCATAATAATTCCAGTCTCCGGACGGGACGTTTCGGCTGTAGGTCCCCTGACAGCAAACCACTTGTCCCAAT
>CAZSIZ010000163.1:0-13549 GCA_964606645.1 uncultured bacterium | reverse complement strand
TTAGCACGTGTTTTTCTATCCCTTCAATGCACAGATTCTTGTGAGGAACCATAATAACAAAGATAAAGCTCTGGAGATATACAGACGTTTAAGCAAAGAAAGTCGGTTTGAGAAGTTCTCATTAGCTGGGAATCTGGCAGCAATTAGTATTCTTATTCGACAGCCTGGTAATGAACACGAAGTGCGGCGTCGTTTTAATCAATCTCTACGATCTCCTTTGATGATTGAGAGAAAAATACGCACGTACAAAGAACTGACTACTCAATATTTTGAAAACGGCCCATTGGACACCGGTCGGCGGTTTAAAGTGGAATGAGTATAAAAGACGTAATGGTAAAAACTCGAGAACGGGAAATTGAACCACAACTTATCGACAATACTCGTAATTGACATACAACATAGTGGGTAAGTTTCATCCTGCTTTCACTTTTTGTCGGTCCGCCTTCTAATGAAACTGGAATGGTTTTTTGTTGGCGCTTTTTCCGCCGAGGCCCCAGAATCCAAAACCGACGTGGATGGAATAATCGTCGCCTAACGTTGGATGGTCGCGGTAACTCACCTCGATCAGCGTATAGAAGTCGTACAAATCCCGCACGATGCCGATGGAGTTTTTCCGGAAATACGATTCATCCAGATCGTACCAGCCGGTCAGGTAGAGGTCCCACTTTTTCGAGACGGCCCAATCGACGCTGAACGTCATATCCTGCTGTTCGCCAGTATCCACAACCGGATGGTTGTAGGAATAGTAGCCCACCCTGAGATTGATGGGATCGATGGGGTGAATATTCGAGTAATAGTATTGCGAACGCATCTCGTCGTCATCCACATCGAACCGAAGCGTGTTTCCGAACGAGATCCAATGATAGGGGTTGATCGAGAAATTTTCGACTAAATCCGAATACCGATGATCGCGGTGGTTATAAGGATCGTCGCCGTAATCGAAATTATCGAAACGGAGATTTTCATCGGGAAGCTGATCGTAAATCACACCTGCGGAGAGGCGCATGAAGTCGGACGTCGTTCCAGAAGGGTTCTTGCCCTGAATTTTCGTTCGCAGAAGCGCTGAGAGACGGTGCATTTTATACCGGTAATCATCGACGGGATCGATGTATGGAAAACGGACGTTGGGGCCGGAAGAGAGTTCTTCCAGATCGTTGTTTGGATGGTAGTAACCGTAAGAGAGAACCGGCTCGACCACCGCCCGCATTTTCTCAAACGCCGGTAAAAACGGCTTGAATTCGTAGGTCGTCCGTGAGGCGATTTCCAGTCCGCCTTCAGGCATGGAGCGGGTTTCGGAATCGAAACCGTAGGCGCGAATTTGATGTCCCGGTCGGCTGGGATCGTCGACCGATCGGGATGGATCGCCGTAGTGCGTCGCCCGGTATCCCAGCCAGGGAGTCAGCGTCATGCGATAAGGCAAATGGACGGGGTAGGCGAATTTCAACTCGGAATCGAAACGGTCGATGTCATCGATGAACGAGGTCCGGTCGAACAGTGTGTCTTTGCTGAGAGGAAAAGTCACCCCTTCTTCCCGGCGGTAACGGCCGTAATCCAAGTGGAAATTGGTATAGAGACCCGTGTTAAATAATTGCAGTGGGTATTGCTCGAAATGAATCTGCGGTTCGCGTTCGATAAACGGAAGCCCGCTGTAATAGAAGGGATCGAGGCGTGAGGAGGCGGTCAGACGCAGGCTCTGATCATCCCACCACTTCGATAGATTCACGAAAGAGACGCTATCCCGTTGAATTTCATCGACATCCACCGCGCGCATCGATTCGGAATGGCGGTAGTCCCAGCGGTATTCCGAATCGGAAAGCCGGTGGCCTTTGGCGGACAGGCGCATGTCATAAGGCAGGTCCTGTTCGTATTCGGCGGCGAAGTGATAGCGGTCTTTGCCGTCGAAAATGCGGTCGTTGTCGGGCGCTTCCTGCTTGAGGTGGTATCCGTAGAGCATCCCTTTAGGACCGAATTCTCCAGGGAGATCGAATTGAAATTTCGCGCCTTTTCCGATTCCCGCCTTGGTGTAGTAATCACCGTATAAATTGACCTGCCATTCGTCACCGGGCTTGATCGAAATACGGTTAAACGCGGTGAAACCCAGGTCCGAATCGTAATCGGCGTTGAAGTAATAGGTGACGACATGATCAGCCAGCGAACGGGTCATCAGGGGCGCGTACATGAGCGGAATCGAATTGCTGACGAATATGATGTCGTGTGCCCAGAAGCGGACATCGGGAACGATCAGGGTTTTGCTGAACTCGAAATAATAGAAGGGATAGGGTAGATCGTTTGTGGTTGCCGAGCCGTTGTATAGTGTGTATTCATCGGCCGTGTCCGGTTCGGTCCCGTCTTTCGGTGTTTTGAAAGGACGCTTTTGGAATTCCAGTGTTTCGCCTTTGAAAAAGATTCCAGGAGTCAATTCGGTGGACTGAAGGTTTGTAATGGTTCCCTTTTCTTCTTTCAGGTTGAATCGCAGCGAATCCCCCCGCAGAATCGTTCCCCGATCCCATAGGCGGACTTCGCCGGTCGCCGAGAGGATTTCTGTCGTTTCATCGTAATGAATGGTTTTTGCGGTGATCGAGAACTCGCGAAAGAATACGCTGGGATCACTTCGGTCGTCGGCTTCGATGAGAATGGTCTTCTCGCGCCAATTGTAATCGATCGCCCCCCGGACGATATGAATCGACGCCGGTTCCGGTTCGGCCACCTCAGACAATTCCTCGCAATATCCGAATGGGGCCGGGATCACGAGGAAAACAATTAAAGCGAAGAGCGGGAGAATTTTGTATGAAGTCATAATCAGTCTCATGCGTATCGATCTCATCGGATTTCATATAACGGTCCGGTAAAAAGTCAGACCTTGCAGACGAAACGGCAAGGTATAAGTATTCATAAGGTAATCTTTATACTATATCTTGTGGTTACTGAAAGTGTTTTCGACTTTTTGCCGTTTCGTTTTATGCAGATTTTTACCATGAGCCAGACCGGGAGTCAATCGGTATCCGGCATATCGAGCGGAGTTGTCTCAATTTTTTTCTCTCCTGGACCGGTCGCGAATCGTTCCAAGACCCATTACGGAACCCGTTGAGGGCGAATTTGGCCGTTTTTTTCACGGCAGCAGACCATCTTTGTGATGCTCTGGGCAATTAAAATCGGTGGTTCTCCATTCGTCTTCCGGGTCACTTCGTAAGAAAAAGTGAGAAAGGTTTTCCCCTGCTCGGATACATGGATCGCGATCGAGAGCGTATCATCCAGGCGCGCGGGCGAAATATAATCGATCTCCGCCCGGCGGCAGACGAATAGGCAGTCCCGCTGCGCCATTTCCGATAGCGTCAGATCGAATTCTTCGGCATAGAGTGCGCGAACCCGTTCAAACATCCGCAGATATTGCGCATAATACACCACGCCTCCCGCATCTGTGTCGGCGTAGAAGACACGGTACGGAAAAGACAGCACGGGGAAAGAAATGGAGTTCAAACGCTTATTCATAAACGTTCCTCCGCAGTTGATGTGGTTGACCGCCATCGGGCTTTTGGCTCGATTCGTCTTTTTTCCGTTTGCTGGATTCGAGATCGATTTTCTCTATTTCGAATCCTGGGCGTCCTATCTGGCGGATTACGGTCCCGTTACGATCTACGACGACCCCGACTCACTGACGTGGGGATTAATTAATTATACGCCCCTCTATTTATATATCCTGACGGTTTTGGCCAAAATTCATCGATTCTTCTACGATGGTTCTTTGAATACTACCTTATTCTTGTGCATGATTAAAACCGTAACGCTGCTCTTTGAGATTATTTCCAGTTACGTGCTCTATCGGTGGGTCAGAAAACGGTGGGATGAAACCACCGCGCTTTGGGCGTTTGGGTTGTATTTTCTGAATCCCGCGATTGTGTATGTGAGCGCTTATTACGGGCAGGTCGATGCGATTTTGGCGGCGTTCCTGCTGCTCTCGGCGATCGCTTTGGCGGAGAATCGATACGGCTGGGGCGGGGCGGCGCTGGCCTGCGCGATTATGATGAAACTTCAGGCGATTCCGTTTATCCCGCTTTTTTTCTTTGTCCCGATTGCTCGAAAAAAAGTTTTTTCGTTTATATTCATGCTCGGCTGTTTCACGCTTGTCATTGTGGGATTTCTTCTTCCCTATCTGCTCTATGGGAAAATCGGGAACTTGTGGAATGAGGCGGTGGTTGGCAGTTTTGAATGGGGTCAGTCTATCTCCGTGGGAGCCTTTAACTTCTGGTATCTTCACTCCGATCCCAACACGAACGACAGCCGAATATGGGGTTGGTTTTTCGGAGAAGACGGGCGGATGCATGCCAATGCGCTGATTGGCCTTTTGACATACAAGAATCTAGGGATCGGTCTGTTTGGAAGTGCTTTCCTTCTTTCTCTTTACGGTCTCTGGAAACGTTCGGACCGGGATGGAGTGCTGTTGGCTGCGTCTCATCTGGCTCTGGCGTTTTATATGCTGCCGACGAAAGTTCACGAGCGTTATTTGTTTCCGTTTTTTCTTCTCTTTGTCGTTCTCAGCGCGGCCAATCAATCCAGAAAGTTTTTTTATTCCATTTTCAGTCTGACTTATTTTATCAATCTGATGGTGATCTGCCCGCTGTTTGGGGAGGTTCGGGACGTCAAGGAGATTGATTCCTCTCTCGGAGTTTTCTGTGCTTCCATGAATCTCGTTCTCTATGCGTTGTTTGTTTCTAAAGAGTATCTTTCGACATTCTGGCCGGAGCGGCAATTGGCCATTATGGGGAAAACATTCGGTATGGCGCTGCTTTGTGTCGCTGTGATTCTCGTTTTTCGGACGCGGGCGCGTGAAATCAATCCCGACGTGCTTTATTTAAGCCAACTCAAACCGATCGAGGCTCAGCAGGAATGGCCGGAAATCGATCCCGTGCTATTGAAACGGGAAGGCCGGACCGGTTACGAACAGATCAAACGCGATCTCTCATCCGATGGACGTCAAATCCAAATCGGGAAGACGGTTTACCGGTTCGGTCTGGGCGCGCACGCTCACTCCCGCATCGAGTACGACATACCCGGCGACTATACGCTTTTCGATTGCTTTATCGGGGTGGACGCGGAGGTCTTGCCGATTTATGAGGAAATGCCGGACCGGGGAACGGTTCGATTTTATGTTTGGGTCAATGGAATACTGAAATACGAAAGTCCGTTAATCCTTCCGACGACTCCACCCCGGCGTGTTGCGATTCCTATTCCCAAAAAAGAGCAGGGAGTGAACCAGCTGATTCTGGAGGTATCGAATGCGGGTGATTGGAATCATTCGGATCATGCCGACTGGGCGATGGCCCGTGTGATTAAGACTGTGCCTTGAGTGATTGGGGAAAAGAGGAAAGGGATTTATTTTTCGGCTTTCAACGCGAGGTCGAGTACGGTGTCCATCTCTTTGACAAATGTGATATCCATCTTATCCAGGGCATGCTTCGGAATATCCGGCAGGTCTTTGCGGTTGTCTTCGGGTAGAAGAACGCGATGAATCCCGGCGCGATGGGCGGCGAGAACCTTCTCTTTGACGCCACCGATGGGTAGTATCTTTCCGCGTAAGGTAATCTCGCCCGTCATCGCGAGATCGTCCGTGACAGGACGTCCGGTCAAAGCGGAAATCAAGGCGGTGGCGATCGTGATCCCCGCCGAGGGACCGTCTTTGGGGATCGCGCCTTCCGGGACGTGAATATGGATGTCGTATTGCTTGTAGAATTCACGTTTCAAATGAAAAACCCGGCTGCGGGTGCGGGCGAAACTGAACGCCGCTTTCGCGGATTCCTGCATCACCTCGCCTAATTTCCCGGTCAGCGTCAGCTTGCCGGTTCCCTGCATGACGGTGACTTCAGTGGGAAGGATTTCTCCTCCCGCGCTGGTCACGGCCAATCCCGTGGCGCATCCGATGCCGTTTTCACGGCCAAAAATCGGTTCTCGAAAACGAGGCACACCCAGCAGGTCGTTCACGAATTTCGGCGTGATTTTCACATTGGCTTTCAAATCGTCCGTCGTGGCTTTACGGGCCAATTTACGGCAAACAGACGCCAGTTCGCGTTCGAGATTCCGGACGCCGGCCTCGCGGGTGTAGTCTCGAATCACTTGCAACGTCGAGGGGCGTGAAAAATTCGGTTTGAAGCGGGACAAACCGTGATTCTTGATCTGCTTGGGGATGAGAAAATCGCGGGCGATATGGACCTTGTCCTCTTCGGTATAGCTGGGAATTTCGATCACTTCCATCCGGTCGTGAAGCGCGGAAGGGATCGGGTGCATCACATTGGCCGTGGCGATAAACATGACGTCGGAGAGATCGAACTCGACTTCAAGGAAATGGTCGCTGAAAGTGTGGTTCTGTTCGGGATCGAGCACTTCGAGTAACGCCGATGAAGGATCGCCCCGGAAATCCGCGCTCATCTTATCGATTTCATCCAGCAGGAAAACGGGGTTTCGGGATTTGACTTTTTTCAGCGACTGGATGATTCGTCCCGGCATCGAGCCGATATACGTTCGCCGGTGGCCGCGAATTTCGGCCTCGTCACGAACGCCGCCGAGTGAGAGACGGACGAATTTTCGTCCCAAGGCGCGGGCGATCGAACGGCCCAGGGAGGTTTTACCCACTCCGGGGGGGCCGACGAAACAGAGGATCGGGCCTTTTAGATCTTTTTTCAATTTTCGAACCGCCAGGAACTCAAGAATCCGCTCCTTGGGTTTTTCCAATCCGTAATGATCTTCATTCAGAATTTTGTCGGCTCGGTTGATATCGATTCGGTCTTTGGTCGATTTAGCCCACGGCAGATCGCACAGCCAATCCAAGTAATTGCGTACGACGGTCGCTTCAGGGGAGAGCGGAGGCATGGTTAGCAAGCGGTCGAGTTCTTCGGTCGCTTTTTCTTCCGCCTCCTTGCTCATTTTGGCTTTTTTAATTCGAGAACGGTATTTCGATCCTTCTTCGGTGCTCTCCCCCCCTTCTTTACCGAGTTCGCGCTGAATGGCTTTGATCTGCTCGTGAAGGTAATACTCCTTCTGGGAATGCTCCATCTGTTTGCGAACTTCGTTTTTGATCGATTGTTCGAGTTCGAGGATTTCAATCTCGCTGCTCAAAATCTGGGATAGAAGCTTCAAGCGGGAACTTGGGTTGATCGTGGCGAGAAGGCGTTGTTTATCCGATACCTTGATGGAGAGTTGCGCCGCAATGTTGTCCGCGAGCCGTCCGGGGTCTTCCAGGTTCATAATGGAAAGGAGCGTCTCTTGGGGAACTTTGCGGTTCATTTTGACGTAAGATTCGAACAGATCGTTGATATGCCGGAGCATGGCCTGAACTTTCGGGCCTTTTTCCGTCTTTTCTTCAAAGGGCAGCGTGCCGATCGTTAAATAAGGTTCTTCACTGACGATCTCGTGGATCCGAATCCGTTTGATTCCCTCCACGAGCACTTTGATGGATCCGTCGGGGAGTTTCAGCAGCTGAAGGATGTTGACCAACGTTCCCACGGAGTACAAATCCGATTTCGAGGGTTCGTCGACTTCCATACGTTTTTGGGCGACGAGGACTAAATTTTTATCCCCGTCCATGGCCGCATCGAGCGCGGAGATGGATTTATCCCGTCCGACAAAAAGGGGAATAATCATGCCGGGGTAGATCACGACATCGCGCAGAGGAAGCAATGGATACTGCGGGGCCAAGTTTTTAATATCTTCCTCACGTGGGACGAGTGGGGCCTTTTTCTTCGATCGTGATTTGGGCTTGGGCGCGAGATTGCTTGTATTTTTTTCGTTCATAATAGAAACTCGATAGGAATATTCTCTTTTATCGTACTGTTATTGTATGTCTTCAGGATATCGTTAAGTGACTGGCGCGATCCCCGGTGTATCGACCTCGTAGAAGACGCCCATTTCGCGGAAGCGTTTGTAGCGGTCTTCCACCACCGCGTCGGTATCGAGGGAATCGAAATCGGAGAGATGCCGCAAGATGCCTTCTTTCACGTTTTTAGCCGTTTGTTTGGGATTGCGGTGTGCTCCACCCAGGGGTTCGGAGATAATTTCATCGATCAGGCCCAATCGTTTCAAATCCGACGGAACGATGCGCATGGTTCCCGCGACGGTCGAGGCCTGGGTGCGGTCTCTCAAGATGATGGCGGCACAGGCTTCCGGCGTGCAAACGGCGTAATAAGCGTTTTCCAACATAACGACGCGGTTGCCAATCCCGATCGCCAGAGCGCCGCCGCTTCCCCCTTCACCGATAACGACACATATGATCGGAACGCTGAACTGGGACATCGCTTCAAGGTTTTCGGCGATGATTTCGTGTTGGCCCCGCTCTTCGGCAGAGATTCCGGGGTAGGCTCCCGGCGAATCGATAAACGTGACGATCGGCAGGTGAAAGCGGCTGGCCGCGTCCATGATTCGCCTGGCTTTCCGGAATCCTTCGGGATGCGACATTCCGAAATTGCGGCGGATATTTTCGTCGGTGTCCCGGCCTTTTTGATGACCGACGATAGCGACGGAACGTCCATCGATGGAGCAGAAACCGCCGACGATGGCTTCGTCGTCGCGAATACAGCGATCGCCATGCAGCTCGATGAAATCATCCGCGATGAATTTGATGTAGTCCAGGCAGTAGGGGCGGTCCGGATGTCGGGCCAGCTGAACCTGCTGCCAAGGGGTTAACTGGGAATAAATCTCTTCGAGCATCGTATTTAATTTGACTTTGAGGGGCTGAATCTCGTCGGTCAGGTCGACTTCCCTTGAAGCGGCATAGACCTCGAGCTGCTCGATTTTGGTTTCGACTTCGCGAAGCGGTTTTTCAAATTCCAAGTATCGCATGATTGAATGACTTTCTTCGGATAGGTGATAAAATTGAGAACCGAACTACATATTATACCTAACCTTGCCCAATGAACAATGTTGGTCTTCTAAGTATCGTGATGAAAATGGCAGGGAGTGAGTGACGGATGGTCCGTTATCCTGAAAACAATGGATTATTTATGGTTTAATGAGATGTTTGGGCGATCTGTTCTTGGATGGAAAAAGTTGAAACGAACGGCTGGGAATGGACGTTGATAAGAAAATAACGGGTAAGTCTGCATTGAATTAAAATTTCTCACGTTTTCAACCGTATAGATAGTTACATAATAAATAGGGAGAATAGAACGATGATTTTAAGAATGGGTATCCAGTGTTTCTTAGGCTTAATCGTGATCGCCGGTTCGCTGACGGCTGTCTCGAAAGAAGAAAATGATCGATCGTCCGGGCCGAAATATGGCTATGTCTACAATAATCCGGACATCCTCACGTTCGATATCGCGATGAGCGAAGCCGCGTTCGAGAAAATCAAGCCCGAACGAAAAGGGATGATGTTCGGTGGCGGCAATCCAGACAAGATGAGTTCGCGCAGTATGTTCGGGATGAAATTCAACTACGCCGAAGCGACCGTGACATGCAACGATGAAGTTTACACCGGCGTTGGAATCCGGCATCGGGGAAACGCATCGATGGTGATGATTCCATCCGGTGGCAAGAAACCCTACAAACTTGATTTCGACCGGTTTAAGGAAGGCCAGACGTTTCATGGATTCAAAAAACTGAATTTCATCAACTGCTTCCGAGATCCCTCCATGCTCCGGGATAAATTGTCTTACGATCTCATGCGCCGGGTTGGCGTTCCCGCCCCCCACGCGACGTACGCCCACCTCTATCTCACAGTCGAAGGAGGGCAACGCGAGTTCCTCGGTTTCTACGCCGTGATCGAGCAGGTCGATAAAGTTTTTCTGAAGCACAGTTTTGGAAATTCGGACGGTCTTCTGATCAAAGGCGAAATTATGAATGATCTTGAATACCGTGGCGATGAGTGGGAGAAATACGCTCACGATTACGAACTGAAATCCAACAAAGATTCGGACACATCCCTTTTAATCAAATTTATTCAATTCGTTTTCGAAGCGTCCGATGAGGAATTCGCCACCGGGATCGATCGTTATCTCAATACCGACCGGTTTTTACGGTGGCTGGCGATGAATGCGCTGCTTTCGGATTTAGACAGTTTCGCCGGATTGGGACACAACTGGTATCTCTATTACAACACGGACACGAAACGCTTCGAGTATATCCCCTGGGACGTGAACGAAGCTTTCGGCAATCTCCAAATCAACGGCAAACCTCAACAGATGATCGACTTCGATATTCACCGGCCTTATGTCGGAGAGAAAGTGCTCATCCGCCGTTTGCTGGCCGTGGAGAGATATAAAGCGCTCTATACCGGTTATCTGGTTCAATTCGTCAATAACGTTTTCGATCCGGAAATTTTTCACGCCGAAATCGACCGCTGGCACGGACATATTCAGAAAGCGGCCAATGCCGACACGGAAAGAATCTTTCCGGAAGGATCGTTCGAGAAAAGCATTGGCGAGACGGTCAAACCACTGATGCCCATATTCAGCGGCGGAATCATCGGTCTTAAACCTTTTGTCTGGGAACGTGCCGCTTCCGTCAAGGCGCAGTTGATTCGTGAAAAGGAAGGGTACAAGTTCGATCGATTCGCTATGGGTCCTGGTGGTCCTGGTCCTGGCGGTCCAAGAGGGCCTGGCGGCGGTCCTGGACGTCCCCCCGGACCGGGTGGTCCTGGCGGACCCGGTGGACCGGGCGGTATCGGTGGTCCGGGCGGTGCGGGGATGCCTCAAATGCCTCCTATTCCTCCGGACAATGAAGAGACGAGAGCTAAGAAAAAAGAATTGAAAGCCAAACTTGAGGAAATCGAAGCGAAAATCGAAGCCGATCCCAACAACGCCGATCTGTATCTTGAGAAAGGCCAGATCATGGGGCAACTGACCGAAATCGGTGACATGATGGATAAGATGAAATACGGGATGGCGTTGGGAAAAACGTTCGATAAAGTGCTCGAACTCGATCCGGACAATATCGGAGGACATGTCGGGCGTGGTATGCTTCGTTTCTTCATCCCGGAAGCGATGGGCGGCGATCCGAAAGGCGCGCTGGAAGATTTTCAGTTTGTGATCGAGAAAGACCCAGATAACCTTGAAGCGAAATTCTTTTTCGGGATGTATTACATGCGGAAAGGCGAGAATGATAAAGCCATCGAGCATTTAGAAAAATTTCTGGAACACGCGCCGGACCATCCAATGGCCAAAGGGATGCTTCAACAATTGAAAGCATCGCAGTAAGATTGAATCATTCGATTCATGCTTTGATTTCTACGAACGATCGAATTACCGAGAACGGGGAGTATTGAACGATGAGTAAAACAATCGATCGGCGGGATTTCTTGACCGCCACATCCGCTGTCACAGCCAGCGCGTTATTCAGTGGAACCGCGATGGCGAAATCAGACGAAAAGCCGAACATCCTTTGGATCACCAGCGAAGACAACGGACCACAACTTGGCGCCTATGGGGATGATTACGCCGATACGCCCAACATCGATGGACTCGCTGCCAAAGGGATGATCTACCTCAACGCCTTATCGACTGCGCCCGTCTGCGCCCCGGCCAGAACGACGATCATTTCCGGAATGTATCCTCCCTGCCTGGGGGCGGAACATATGCGAAGTATGACCCGGCTTCCCTCCAACATGAAGATGTTTCCGTGCTACTTACGCGACGCCGGTTACTACTGCACGAATAACAGCAAAGAGGATTACAACCTGGAGAAAACCGGCCAGGTGTGGGACGAATCCAGCCGAAAAAGCCACTGGAGAAAGCGCAAACCGGGCCAGCCGTTTTTCTCCGTGTTCAATTTCACGGTCAGCCACGAAAGTCAGCTGCGCAAGCGGCCTCATACGCCCGTGCACGATCCCGCCAAGGTTCGTGTACCGGCCTATCATCCGGATACGCCGGAAGTGCGCCGGGACTGGGCGCAGTATTACGACAAAATCACCGAGATGGACACTCAGGTCGGACAGATTCTGGCGCAGTTGAAAGAAGACGGATTGGCCGAGAACACCATTGTTTTCTATTACGGCGACCACGGATCCGGAATGCCACGCAGCAAACGCTGGCCGTATAATTCGGGACTTCACGTGCCCATGATCGTTCACTTTCCTGAAAAGTACAAACATCTCGCACCGAAGGGATACGCTCCGGACGGTCAGAGCGGCCGCATCGTTGGATTTATCGATCTGGCTCCGACCGTGCTGAGCCTTGCGGGGATCGAACCGCCCGCGCACATGCAGGGGCTTGCGTTTTCGGGGAAATACGAAACGTCCGAACCGTCTTTCGGGTATGGATTCCGGGGTCGGATGGACGAACGCTACGATTTGGTGCGCTCCTTGCGCGACAAGCGTTACATCTACATCCGTAATTTTATGCCGCACAAAATCTACGGCCAGCACATCGATTACATGTTCCAGACACCGACCACGCAGGTTTGGAAAAAGTTGTACGACGAAGGCAAACTCGAACCGCCGAAGACCTATTTCTGGGAAACGAAGCCGCCGGAAGAATTGTACGACTTGCAGAACGATCCGGATGAAGTAAACAATCTGGCCGATTCTCCCGATCACAAAAAGATTCTCCGGAAAATGCGAAAAGCGCAGAAGGATTTAGCCATTAAGATTTGCGACGCCGGTTTTCTGCCGGAAGATGAAATTCACCGCCGGTCCGAAGGTTCGACGCCCTACGAGATGGGACACGACCGCAAACGTTACCCCATCAGAAAGATCGTGGCCACGGCCGAAAAGGCGTCTTCCCTGAAGAAGGACGCTGTTCCCGAATTGATCCAGGCGTTTCAGGACGACGACAGCGCCGTTCGCTATTGGGCGGCGATGGGGATTTTGATGCGGGAGAAGGATGGCGTGAATGCGGCCAAAAAAGAACTGTTGAAAGCGCTCTCGGACGATTCTCCGAGCGTTTGCATCATTGCCGCTCAGGCGCTCGGCCAGTATGGGACGCCGGAAGACGCGGACAAAGCGCTGAAGGTCTTACTGAAATTAGCGCCGATGGATAAGAACGGGGTGTATGTCTCCATGCTGGCATTGAACGCGATCGATGCGATGGTCGATAAAGCCAAAGGCGCAAAAGATACGATCGCCGCCCTCCCGCAAAAAGCCGAAGGCGTTCACTCACGCATGAGAAATTACGTTCCTCGATTGATGAAGGATATCACCGCGAATTTGGAATAGCGTATGGTCCGCTTCTTGAAACCAACTCGTTGAAATTTATATACTTAAACCGTGCTACCCTATGGATCATCCCCAAAACATACCACAGAAAATATTATAATATTATAAACTCTCGATTCTCTTTTTACCATCACTAAGAAAATAATTTACTTTTGAATAATTTATGTTTGGACTCGAATAGAGGTGGCAATAAAAGTGGGAGGTTAATGTACTATGTACTATCAGGTTTAGAGGGAAGGGCGGCCACCCTTCCCTCAACCTAATTTCAGTTAAGCACGAACAAGAAATACCCATGCCTTATATCCGTAATCCCAAGCATCTAGGACACGGGTCGAATTTTTTACCTTACGAAAACGTGTATTGAAGTGTACCCCATTGTCAAGACAAATTTTCACCTATTTTAAGGTAGGTTAC
>CAZSIZ010000162.1:0-13587 GCA_964606645.1 uncultured bacterium | reverse complement strand
CTTCATCCAATAGGGTTTTCATGTCGGCAAGCGACACAAAAACCCCTATCTATTAGTAGAGGATTTTTTACAGAAAAACCTTCTAATAGAGGGATTTTTATCAACGATACGAGATGAAGGAGAACCCCCAAATGGCTTCCCGTCCAGAAATTATCATTCGGTTTTACAAGCGCGATGATCTCACGTTACTCGGCTCGATCACCCAGCCCCGGAAAATCACGATCAAATCCGGCTTCGGTGCTCAAAAAAGGCGGTGCTGGCTGGAATTCTATAACGACGATTTGGACGCCCCCGCAGACTTGGGAACGGTGATTGAAATATGGATTAACGAAACGTCCTGCTTCCGGGGACGAATCCTCCAACGGCGTATCGATTGTGTGGATGACTATCTGTCCGTCTTTGCCGAATGGGATCCGGATCGCGAGTTCCAAATCGTTGCTCGAAAAGTGTTCGTCAACCAAACCATCCCCACGATGCTGGACAGCGTCTTGTCCGGTTCGGGACTCACTCGCACCGGATCGTTCGATTGCGACACCGTGTTCAGCCGGTTGGAATTTTTCAAAGCACCACTCTTCGCGGCAATCGATCTGCTCGCCAAACTGGCCGGGAATTGTCTGTGGGACGTGCGGGAAAATTCGTCACTGTCGTTTCGCCTTCCTTCGACGAATCCCGATCACGAACTCATTCTGGATAAAAACACCGATACCCTTAACCTGTGGGAAACGAACGAAGACCTGCATTCGGAAATCGAAGTCCAAGGCGGAATCAACGGGGGATCGACCTACGATAATTGGATCGTCATCCCGGAGATTGCTGGTATTTCGGAAATCGGCTCGATTCGGGTTTACGCCCGGCCCATCTCGTCGTACGACTCCTTTTCCAACTTGCAGCGTGCGATTATCGATCAAATGACCCGCCCCCATTACGAACACCATATCGATCTCGCCGGGACGGGTGAAACCATCGCGCCGGGAGAGACCGTGCAGCTTTCGATCGACAATTACTCATTGTTGCCGGATAATCTGATCTTCCGGGTCAAAATGCGTGAACTCGTTTACTCGCATGAAACGGTGAACACTAAGTTACATCTCACATCGGGTTTGGAGTCCTCGCCTTCCTATTTCCATTACCATCGAAAGGAGCGGGTGGATCCCCCGTCGTTTCTGCAAGGGAAAATCGGCCCCTTCCAGCTGGACCTCTCCGCCCTGGATTCGGTCTCGCACATCGACGAGACATAAATCAGTTTACCTTTGACCGAAATGTAAAAAGTGGCTTGAATCATTTAGAACTGGAATTCATTATTGGTATGACTCAATTCGATGAATCAAACGTCTTCACCGTTACCCGATCGAGAGTCCAAGGCGGATTACATCCGGCGGGGCTTCGATTCGATCGCGAAACGGTACGATCTTCTCAATGACCTGATGACCGCCGGTCTACACCGCCGCTGGAAACGTGAAGCGGCCACCCGGCTCAGTCTTCCACCTGACGGTCTTGTACTCGACCTCTGCGCGGGGACGGGCGATCTGGCATTCCGCGCCGTCCGAACCCTAAGCGGCCGGGGCCACGCCGTCGCATTGGATTTTTCCCGCGAGATGATGCGTGTTGGACAGCAACGGGCATCCAGCCGGGATCAAGAGAGGGCTTCGTGTGTGTCCTGGCTGTGCGGGGACGCGGGCAAACTGCCCTTTGCCGATCGAACTTTCGATGGCGCGATGGTCGGTTTTGGGTTGCGAAACGTAACCTCTATCGAAAAAACACTGGACGAAGTGATACGGGTGATTAAACCGGGCGGCACGTTCGTCAGCCTAGACACGGCGGGATCAGAGATCAAAGCGTTCGCCCCGTTATACGCGTTTCAGATGAATTGGATCGTGCCCGTATTGGGAAAATGGCTGGCTGGCTCGAAAGAGATGTACTCATACCTCACCGTGTCCGCCGCCGCCTTTTCCACACCACACGAACTCTGCCAATCCTTCGAACGGGCAGGTTTCGATGAGACCGGCTTCACGTTCCGGCCCCGCTTGATCGGAGGCGCGGCGTTGGTTTGGGGAAAACGGCCGTGTGATTGACATCTGTACCTTTTGGTATTCCCGTTTTACTATTTCTTATTGTTGGATTCAATCGGCAAACGGATCGATCTTTATGGATGTATTCGAACTCAATCTCACCGCCTTGCGACGTTCCCGGCCCGATCTCGCCGATTTGGTGGAATCGCTGCCTGATGATGAACGCTATCACCTCATCGAAACCCGCAGCGGACGTCCTTCGCTTGAGTGGATCGATGAATCCGGCAAGCAGGTGTTGTGGCACAGCCGTTACGATCCGGTGCGTGAAGTCGAACGGGACATCTCTTCCCTGGACCGTTCCAGGATATTCGTTCCCCTGATCGCCGGGATCGGATTAGGGTATTCGCTCCGGATGTTATGGGATCGATGTCGTGAAGACTTTTTCGATCTCGTCATTCTGGAACGCGATCCACAGATTTTCCGGCTGGCGCTGAAAATAAACCGGCTGGACGATATCATTTCCAATCCCAGAACCTATTTCCATATCGGCCCCGATCTGAGCGCATGGCCGGAACTCGTGAAATCGCTCCTGCCTGCCATCACAAGCAGCACCTTGCAGATCGTCCCCCATACCCCGTCTCAACGCACAGGCGACTCCTTTTATGAAACCGCGTTAGACATCCTCAGCCAGCGGATTCAATTGACCCGCGCGGAATTCGATCTGATGATCCGGTCAGGGCCACGGATTCAGGAAAATATGTGGCTCAATCTCCCGCCCATCGTTCGCTCGTTTGGCCTGGACCGGGTCAGGTATTCCTTGCGGGGGAAACCCGCTATCGTGATCGCCGCCGGTCCCTCACTGGATAAAAACGTTCATCTTTTACGAGACGTTCAAGATTCATTCGCGCTGATCGCGGTCGATACGGCCTACAGGACACTGAAAAACCACGGTATCGAACCGCACATCGTCGTAACCACCGATCCGACGGAACTCAATCTCAAACATTTCGATAACCTGCAGCCCGCATCTACCACGATTCTCGCTTTCGATCCTGAGGTCTATCACGTCATTCCCAACCAGTGGCCTTCTCCGTGTCTCTACCTGAATCTGGAAAAAACGGCGATGACGCGCTGGCTGGAAACCGTCTGCGGGCCGTTGGGATATTTACCCAAGGGCGGTTCGGTGGGACATACGGCGTTCTATCTGGCGCGCGAGCTGGGTGCGGACCCGATCGTCTTTATGGGGCTGGATTTGGCTTTCGATCCGGAGGGCGGCGCGACGCATACCGCCGGTTCGTCGCTTCACCGCAAACACGGCGGGATCGACAGCGGTACGGAAAGCACGATGCTCGGCCCCCGATTTCAGGCGGAAGCCATGCAGGAAAAGCTCGTCTGGGTTCCAGGCGTTTTCGGTCAGTCTGTCCCGACCTCGACGATCATGGCTCTCTACATCCATCAATTCAACGAAGAGATCGCCAATACCCAGGCAACTGTCATCGACGCGACGGAAGGGGGGGCGCTGTTGCAGGGAACAGACATTCTCCCTTTCGCCCAGGTAATCGAGCGTTTCGCTTCCGGCACGAAGAACATCCAGAGCGTCTTCGATGATTTCAAGTATCCCGAACGAAATCTGGACCGGCTGAATGAGGAACTTGAACGGGTATTGGCTGGCTTGCAGAATGCAAAACACGACGCGGATAAAGGAACGGAAACCTCCGCCCGTCTGTCGTCCCGGATTCAAGAAGGCGTTTCGCTTCGACAGGCCGACTCGTGGATCGAGGTGGAAGATTGCTTTTCAAGAATCTACGAATCCGAAACGATCAAGATAGCGCTCGAACAGGCGCTTTTTCAGGCCGTCTATTTTTTCATCCAGAAAGAACGCCCGGAGCAGGTGGAGTTAAGGCTTTCCAAATATCAAAACTTCTTCCAGACGTTCACCACACAACTTCCCTATTTCGATCGACTGATTCGGGCCTTAAAAAAGTCGTTCAGCAAATAAAACAAACTTTAGACTGATTATTTAAAATACGTTCTTAATGGCGTTTGTAAAATCCCGAAAAAGCACGGGATTTTACAAGTTGTAAGGCATTCAATCCGACGTTACTTTTGGAAACCGCTCTAATAAGAAACAGAAGTTTCATTGCCAATGAAATTCTGGCCGAGGATACCTTTGTCGGTCACGACGACATCGCCGACACTCACCAGTCCGTTGGTGGAATCGTACGCCATCCAAAAGGCAAGACGTTGAGGATTGACGATATACCAACGATCCGGGCCGGGGCTGCGGGAAACGAAACTGGCGGTATTATCGATGTTGGACGCCCCTTTTTCGCGCATCTGGTCGATATTCCGGTAGTGATAGACACCCACTTTGACCGCTTCCCAGGCCGCGCCGCTGAATTCGTTTGTCTTCGGTACAAAGGGATCGGAAAACGCCCCGCCATTGATGTAGGCAACCGGGGTCGTGAGATATTTCCAGACGCGAAGTCCGTTGCCGGTTCCGCCCGTCACACCTATCTGAGTGGGATCGGGGATCACAGAATTGTTATCGAGACGATACATGTCGATGGCGGATCGTATGCCGCGAAGGTCGGCCAGCGAGCGGGAAACCTTGGCCCGAATCTGCGCGTTGATGAAGTTGGGAACCGCAATAGCCGCGAGTATTCCAATGATCGCGACCACGATCAGTAATTCGATCAGTGTAAAAGCCCGTCTGTTTTTTGTATGCATGATTGATTATTCTTTTAAAAATTCACTCTTTCCTCGAAAAATTTTGTCTTCCGCTTCGATACTCCCCACATTCAATCACGGCTCGAATGATGGAGTTCTTCATACACGAATTTCAGCACAGCAAATTTGCAGAAACAAGTGGAATCATTATTCATCAAACAGGTTTGGTTGGTAACGCTCCTCTTTCTCCTTCTTTTCTTCGGCGATTTTACGGTTGATCTCCTCCCGTTTTTCCTTTTTTTCTCTTATTCTCTCTGTTTCTTTTTGTTCTCTCTTACGGCGTCGTTCCTCCATGTAACGATCGGCTTCCCCGGTGTTCTTTCCCGTTGCGGTATTCGGAACGATTTCATTATTCGTTAACATACTTTGGGGAATGATGATTCCATTTTCCAATTGGACGAAAGTGAGAGAATCGACGATTCTTTGATCGCATAAACCTTCCTCCCCAAAATGAATTTTACATACTTTCTCTATTTCAGAGGCCTTATTTGAGGAGGTTGATTTCTTCGTCCCGAAAAAATCACAAATCGTATCGGCTGTGAGAAAATAATCATTCGCCTTATCGAACAAAAAATTCTGGCGGGCAATAACATAGACAATCGCTGCCGCCCAGATTTCCTTCTTACCACGATTCAACGAGAGGGATTTTCGTCTTTTCACTCGCTTAATCAGGTTTAGAGAATAATTCAAATAGGCCTCATTCAGATGCTGGGCACAGAATGAATTCAGCAATATGGATATTTCATCGACGGGATTTTTTACTATTGTTAGGTGCTCTTTCTTTTTCATGGTTTTGCTCCCCAAAAATAAACTACAACGACCATCCCTTGCGGTAAGGTTGTTCGATATAACGATTCGCTTTCCGATTGTTCGTGATTTTGGTTTTTTTGGAATCCCATTCAAGCGTTTCCCCGTCAAAAACCGTTGCGATGACACCCAGCAAAGCCAGTTCGGTCAAGGGGCCGCCGTACTCGAAATTCGATCCCGCCGGTTTCCCATCCTTGCAAGCGCGAATCCAGTCCTGATGGTGTCCGCCTTTTACTCTTGGAATGATTTCCGGAGGCTTTTTAATGTCCTTCGCTCTCGATTCAGGAACGATCCTGGCTCCGCCGCCACCGTGTGAACCATGAACGATCGCGCCCTTTTCACCGATCAATATCGCTCCTGCCTTTGAATTCCAATCATCCATCTCGACCTTTTCCAGTAGAGGGTGCTGAAACGGTTTTCCATACGTCCACGTTACCTTGACCGGCGGCATCGTTTTTCTGGCGGGAAAATCGTATTCGATCGTGGATCGCAGGGGGAACCGTTCGGGTGAATATTCCCCCTCATTCGTTGCGGTGATATGGGTTGGAGCCGCTAATTTCAAGGCCCAGAACGCCGGATCGAGAATGTGACAGACCCAATCCCCAAGCACACCGGTCCCAAAATCCGCCCAGCTTCTCCATTTGCCGGGCAGATAGCTGGGATGATAGGGGCGGTAAGCGGCCGGACCGAGCCATAAATCCCAATCCAGTGTCTCTGGAACGGGGGGCGTCTCTTTCGACCGCTCGCGGCCATTTCCATACGGTCTGGTAAACCAGGCATGAACTTCCTTCACGGGACCGATTGCTCCATCCTGAATCCATTCGCAAATATTTCGGATATCGCCATAGGAATGCCCCTGATTGCCCAGTTGCGTTTGAACGTGATTCTCGCGTGCCGCTTTCATCAGGGCGCGCACTTCGTAAATCGTATGAGCCAAGGGTTTTTCGACGTAAACATGCTTCCCCCGCTCGATCGCCGCCATCGCCGCCACGGTATGCGTGTGGTCCGGAGTGCTCACGATGACGGCGTCGATATCGTTCTGCTTATCGAGCATCACGCGAAAGTCACGATATTTTGGTTTCTCTTCATATTTATTGAAAGATTTCTTTGCTCTTTCGTCATCCACATCGCAAAGCGCCACGATGTTTTCCTTGTCACACTTGCCAAGGTTATGGCCTCCCCGGCCGCCAATCCCCACGACCGCGATATTCAGCTTATCGCTTGGAGGTTTACGGCCTTCCCGTCCAAGAACGTCAGATGAAACGCTCAGCAGTGCCGTTGATGTGATGGCGCTGCGTTTCACGAAATCCCGTCTGGAAATTGATTGCTTTTTTCGATCCATTTCAGATGATTCCTCACTATTCAATGATGTGATAGCTGATTCAGCGTATTCGATAATCTTACATAAGGGAGGCTCAAGGTTAAATGATAAGACTTTATAGTAGACGAACGGTTGATTCAAAGAAGCCCTTTTTCCTATGTTCAACTTATTACCGTTTCGTTTTTCTCACTTCGGTTTTCGCCCGTTTTTCATAATATTGAATCATGCTGCTATGATCGTCCGACGCTTTGCCTTCCGCTATCATCGCCTGCATGATCTCCATCACCCCGCTCGACAATGGAACGGGAACGTCGATTTCGCGGGCGGTATCCAAAGCGTTTTGCAAGTCTTTGATATGCAGTTCGGTGCGGAAACCGGGTTTGAAATTCCCCTCCAACACGTGCGGCATCTTGGCGTCTAAAATCGCGCTGCCCGCCAGACCGCCTCGGATCGCATGGAACACTTTTTCGGGATCGACGCCCGCTTTGGCTGCAAGAACCATCGCTTCGGAGAAGGCGGCGATATTCAGCGCGACGATGATTTGATTCGCCAATTTTGCCGTGTTGCCGCTGCCGATGTCACCGACCCGGATCACGGACGCGCCCATCACGCTTAAGAGTTCTTTTACGGCGTCAAACGTCTCTTCGGGGCCGCCGGCCATAATCGCCAGGGTTCCTTCGATGGCTTTCGGTTCGCCTCCGCTGACGGGAGCGTCCAGCAGCACGACGTCTTTCTCGATGGCTTTTTCTGAAATTTCCCGGCTGGCCAATGGGGCGATCGAACTCATATCGATCAAGATCGTCCCAGGCTTCGCGCCGTCCAGAACACCGTCTTTGCCCAGAACGGCTTCTTTCACCTCCGGCGAATTGGGAAGCATGGTGATGACGATTTCACTTTGAGCGGAGACCGCTTTGCTGGATGTTCCTGCTTGCGCACCGGCTTGGACGAGATCGTCGATTTTCTCCTGGACGATATCGTAAACCATCAATGGATAACCCGCGTTCAGAAGGTTTTTCGCCATGGGATTCCCCATGATCCCCAAACCGATAAAGCCGATCTTTTTCATGGTTTCGTATTGCCCTTTCTCTGAAAACTTGTGGTGCAGACTACCAGCCTGCTTCGTAAAAAATTTTGCAGGTTGGAAGCCCGCACCACAAAACAACTGAAAACCTTGTTTAGTTCCGGCTCTGTCGGTGTAGGTTTAAGCCATTTCCAGCACTTTTTTCACGAGGGCCTCGATGCCCTGGGCGACGTTGGAAATTTTCGGTCCGAGCATATAGGCGGGAGTACTGACGATGCGATTGGCTTCGTCCACGACGATCTCGCTGACCGCCGCCGGTTGATTTTCCGCGCCCATCGCGCGTATGGCCCCGGCGGTGGCGGCGTCGGTCCCGATGGTCAAGGTGGGGCTGACACCGTCCACATCCTTCAGGGCGCGTGCCACGAGTACCGGCGAAATACAGAGCGCGCCGACGACTTTCTTTTTCGCCACAGCGTCCTGAATCACGTTGGCAATATCCGGATCGATCGAACACGCGTCCCCTTCGGTGGCGAAGGTACACAGGTTCTTGGCCGCGCCGAAGCCTCCCGGAATGACCACCGCGTCCAATTGATCCACATTGAGTGCAGTCAGCGGTTCGATCTCTCCCCGTACGATCCGGGCCGATTCGGTCAGCACGTTTCGCGTCTCACCCTCCACCGGCTGACCCGCGATATGGTCGACGACGTGCATCTGGGGTTTATCGGGCGCGTAACATCGAACCTCCGCCCCGGCCTGATCCAGGTACAGCAGCGTCAGCACCGCTTCTTGAATTTCCGCTCCGTCGTAAACTCCGCATCCGGCTAAAACGACTCCCACTCGTGTCATGATTCGATCTCCTTCCATGTTTAAAAATCCGATTGAATGAAGTATGCGGCATAGTGGAATCGCTTGTCAATGGAACTCAATAAAAGCAGGCCGGAGAGATAGTCCCCGGCCCGCGTTTCATCCATTCAAAGCGATGGTAAAAGAATCAAACCCACCAGAAAAAGACCAAGGTGACGATAACAAAAATGGGAAGCAGAAAGATGCAGGAGTATTTGAACATAAAACCGAAGAAACTGGGCATGGGTGTTCCCGCCTCTTCCGCGATGGAGCGAACCATGAAGTTGGGGGCGTTTCCGATATAGGTCATCGCGCCGAAGAAGACCGCCCCGGCGGAAATCGCCTGTAGGAATATGGGATTGTCGGCAATCAATTGAGCGACGGCGTCCGCTTCGGGCATCCCCGGATAGAAGCGGCCCAACGCGGTGGTAAAGAAGGTCAGGTAGGTCGGAGCGTTATCCAGGAAACTGGAGAGAATCCCAGTGATCCAGAAGAAATGAACCGGTTCCTTCACGCCCATAACCAGCGCCGCCGCCGCGCCGTTTTCGCCTGCCTTGAGAATAAGCAGGCAAGGAATCATGGTCATAAAGATTCCGGCGAACAGGTAAGCGACTTCCTGAATGGGGAACCAGGTAAATTCGTTCTCCTCGCGAAGTTTCCTGGGTGTGGCGATCAGGGACAGAATTCCCATCAGGACGAGAATCCCATCGCGCGCCATCCCTTGAATAGGCTCGTGAATCCCCAAGACATTCATTTCTCCCCAGTCAGCCAAACCGCTCATCAGAACGGCTCCAATGACGCCTCCCAGGAAGATGAAATTATACGAACCTTCCATTTTAAGAGGAACTTTTTCCTCGCTGGGCGGCTGAACGCCTTCCCTTTTGTACATGATTAAATCCATAATGTAGTACATCACTAGCAGCAGAGCGACGCAGACCAGCATGTGTGGAAGAAGACTGAACGTCCAGAAGAACGGCACGCTGTGCAGGAAGCCCAGGAACAGCGGGGGATCACCCAGCGGTGTCAGCGAACCGCCGATGTTGGCCACCAGGAAGATGAAAAAACAGACCATGAAGGTGCGATTTTTCCGGAACTTGTTGGCACGCAGGAAAGGCCGGATCAGCAGCATGGCTGCGCCCGTGGTTCCCATCCACGACGCCAGCAGCGTGCCGATGGCGATCATGATCGTATTGACGAGCGGTGTGCCCACCAGGGTTCCGCGCAGCAGAATCCCTCCCGACACGGTATACAACGCCCACAGCAGAATGATAAAGGGAATGTAATCGAGCAGATAAATATGAAGAATTTCGTAAACCGCGTCTCCTTTAAAGACGAACAAAAACGGGATCGCCAGTAATGCGGCCCATATCGCGGAAATTTTCGGGAAATGATGGTGCCAGAAATGAGGCGCGAATAGAGGGAAGAGTGCGATCGAGAGCAAAATCCCTAGAAACGGAATGCAACTCCAAAGTGGCAGAGAGACGCCTAAATCCGGTCCATGTCCTCCGCCATGCCCGTCGTTTTCTTGAGCGATAGTGGATGCCTGTCCCGAACGATCGTCCGCCTCCATCGCCAACGCGGAACTGCCCAGGAATCCGCAGAGAAGAATACCCACAACAAGAAGCGCCCAGTTTTTCATCGTTTTTTCCCCTAAGGTAATGAGTATCTAATATCAACATTCAACATGACGCGCGCATTGGCGTTTAAGAATGCACAGAAGATAGTATATTTCATCCCAAGGGAATACCAAGGTTGCTTCGGACAAATGGAAAAGATCGTATTGTCCATTGGACGGAGTGAGGTGGGAAACGCCCGTCTTTCGATCGGTCGGAAACGCTTCGGTGAATGGTTTCGGAGAGTGGGGTGGCGTTCGATTCGAGGTTCAATTTTGGGAAACGGTTTTTCTGCCGCCGTCACCGAACTGGATGCGAACGATTTGGCTGAACGGAACGATTTTCGCATCGAGACCGGAATTGGGTTGGTTGAGATAGGTGATTTCCAGGTGCGTTTCGTACAAGCGTCCGTAGATATCCATATTCCAACTGCCGTTGCCGCCGGGAACCATGATCGCATCGCTTCCCCGCGCCAAGCCGTTCGTTTTTCCGTCCGGACCGTGAAATTCGACCGACCAGATAATCCCTTCCGCCAATAATACGGGTTGAGGCAGCGCCGGAGAATTCGGGAAGAGCGTGGTCCGGCCAAGGAGAAAACCCAGGATAATCGCGAATATCACAGTGATCGGAACTTGAGCGTTTTTCATGATTCCATCGATCCTTTCATGATTGTTTTATGCGTCTGTGTTACGGTTGTGTCTGCTGCGGTTTAGAGGAAGACCCAGCCAGCGCGTTGATCAGTTCGACACATTCTTCGGCGGTGATCTTCCCGGCTTCGAGCAGGGATAGAATTTTCTCCCGATCCTTCGACAAATCCTCGTAAACGACAGGTCTGTCAGGTTTCCACAAGCAATTCCGAAATTTCAAATATAGAAAGACCATTAGAATAAGAACACAAATGATCAAAGCAATGTAAGGGAAAAATATGTATGGATCGATAGTTGTGTTTTTCCAAAGGTTGGTTAACTGAGGGTCGCTATTCATTGTTCCAATCTCCTTTTAAAGAAACTGTTTATGGATGATTTACGCCTCCTGGCGCTCGAAGAAGAGCGCCAGCCACTCGCAGACGTATCCGGCAAGCACGAGAAGAAAACCGTAACTGATAAACCGGAAATTTCGAGACAACAGGTAAAGAAGAATCGCCGAACCACCCGCCAAGCCGATCAGCATCAGCGTCTGCCGTGAAGACGGGTCCAGATTCAGCGCCAAGAACGGAAGCACCGCCACGCAGAGACCAAGCAGCATCGCCCCAAACGCAATTCCCCCCATATCGGCCCCGGAAGCGACATTTTTCATATTGATATTTTGGGTAAAGAAATTCCCTTGAGGCGGGGCAGGCATGTTTTTCGGCATCATCTTCGAGACCTCCGTCATTGCCTTATTCATTTCCTGGCCGACATCGACGCTGAACCAGGGCAGGAAAAAACCGATCAGCACCAGCGTGCCGCCGATGGCGAGCAGGTTCCGGATATTCGGTGTGGGCTGGGAAGATGCGGGTAGAGGCGCGGCCAGGGCGTTGAGCAGCTCGGCGCTCTCTTCCGGTGTGATTTTCCCTTCTTCCATCAGCGAGAGGATTTTTTCCCGTTCTTTGGAATTTTCATCATGAACCGGGGGAGCGGGGGGCGATGTTGAACGCTGGCTGGATTGGGAAAATAGATTGATTAAGGGATACGCCAGAACTGCTCCCACCGTCAGGAACAGGATGCCCCACCCCGAAACCGGGAAAGCCATCCCGCTGCAAACCGAAATCCCCGCGCAGCAGATCAGATTGCCCACGGTCAGCCACGCCCGAACGCCGTCCATATCCGCCTGCTTCTCGGTTTCACTCAACACACCGCCGATCCACTTTCGGTACAGTTTGATCGCCAATGGGACTAGGAATAAAAACATCACGCCGCCGAAGATGGCACCGATCATCATGTCCTCTTTCAGATTATAAGGAAGTCCGCGCATCCGTTCGACTTGATACATCCTATACACGATGAAAGCAGCACCCGCAACAACTGAAATGAACCATATCCCGACAGCCTTCAAGAAAGAAATGTCTAAATAACGTTTGATGGGATAGATCGCCAATATCGATAAAAGAAATATGGCTGGTATGAGTCCAAACCAAGCCACTTGGGTCGTAACGAACGTCTGTTGCATGTGCTTATCTCCTTTTGAGTAATTCCGCCGCTTCGGTGGCGGAGATTTCGCCTTTTTCAAGCCGTTCGAGAATCTGTTTCCGGCTGGGGAAGTTCGGCCGGTTGCCCAGCAGTTCGTTCACCAGATCGAGTTTCTTGCACACCGTCGGGTACGAGATCCCCAGTTCCTTCTCCACTTCCCGGATGTTACCCCGGCAGCGCAGAAAGACCAGCACGAATTCCTGCAAGTCCTCCGGCAGCCGGAAAAACGCCGGGATGGGTAGAGACGAGTCGATCTGAGTCTCGCATTCCGGGCAGCTCAAACGGCTGATACAGAGGTGATCCCCGCAGATCGGGCAGACGGAAATGACTTTTTTTACCATAACAAATGTCTCAGAAACATTGAATATTTCAATATTATTATTAAATAATTCAATCTGTCAATAGGTAATTGTAATTATTTTATTGTTTTCTCAGAAAAACACTTGAAATCTTCAATAAAAAATACCCGGTAGTGAATAGACCGGGCGCAACAATCCGTTTTTATCATATCTATTCTTTAAATGCTTCCCCAAAAGCATTTGCATCAAGAAATTCTTTTATTCTCCCCAAAATAATATTTTTCCCAAGTCTATAACAACATCGGCTTGATGGTGCGAAAATTAGATTAACATTTTTTCGAGTTTTCGTTCCCTGGTCCGTTCGGGATGTAATAAGAACCTTAGAAAGACTATGAGTATGACAAAAGTCGATTAAATGATTGAGTTCTTGAGTGTTTTGGAAATATCTGTCCGACCATTTGATTTCCATTGCATTTGTAACTTTTTGTTCTTCGTTCAAATCAACAATATCAATTTCGCCTTGTTTCCAACGGGCGTAATGAAGTGATTTGTTATCGGGAATATGAAATAATTGAGAAAATAATGCGGTTTCAACCATTGAACCGATGGCTTCATCATCGGGAGAGACCATCGAATAAAGTGCGCTTCGCATAGAAGGATTGGTTAAATAGACCTTAAACGTTGTGGCCCGCTTGAATCTGCGCGCGTTCCGATCCACGCGATGTATAATGTACCCCAAAATTCGGACAGTGATTTAAGGTGGGAAACCTCGAAGC
>CAZSIZ010000161.1:0-13603 GCA_964606645.1 uncultured bacterium | reverse complement strand
TCAAGATGTCCAAAAAAATGGGTCGATTTAGGAGTGGATTTGCGAGGTCTGTAAGTTGTGCGGGATGTTCGATATCCTTCCTCAACACGACCGCGCCCGGTCCGGCGGAATTATTAACCCAATATATCTCGCTGCTGTTCCATCCCACACTCTCTTCCGCCACGGGTGAACCGAGTATGAAAATCGTCGATCGTGCGATTGGACATGGCGGTTACTTTCTCGTTGTCGAGGGAAGTATACCCGCCAAGATGCCCAAAGCCTGCGTGATGGGGGAACGGCCGATTACCGAGTGGGTATCCAGAGCGGCCCAAAAAGCGAAAGCCGTGATTGCGATCGGAGCCTGCGCTGCGTTCGGCGGAATCCCTGCGGCGGAAAACAATCCGACCGGCGCGGTCAGCGTGCCCGATTATCTGGAAAACCAGGGTATCGCCACACCGTGTATCCGGCTGCCCGGCTGTCCCTGCCATCCGGATTGGATGGTGGGAACCCTGGCGCATATACTCAGTTTCGGGCTTCCCGAGTTGGATGCGATGGCGCGGCCTAAAATGTATTATTCCAAACCGATCCACTGGCAGTGTCCCCGTTTTGCCGATTACGAGCAAGAACGTTTCGCCTCAACTTTCGGCCAAGACGGCTGCCTTTTTCAACTCGGCTGCCTCGGTCCGATCACTTACGCGGACTGCACGCTGCGCCATTGGAACGGGGGCGTCAATACCTGCATCAAAGCGAACGCGCCGTGTATCGGCTGCGCTTCGGATCAATTCGCATCGAAGCGCGATTTTCCTTTTTATACGAAACAGGGAGCCAAACGAGCCGAAGTTTAAACCGGCTCGATCACCTGCCACAGTCATCCTGACGAAACAATATTCTTGGTTTTCTATTGAATCTATAACTATCTGACTTTCCTATGCTTAATTTGGTTGAATTAGAAACCGTCTTCGGGATTAGGTTTTTGTTTTTGGACAAATAACCATCAATATTATTTATTTTTTTTGAATTAGTGTTACAAAACGGCTTCTCGCTAGTATAATTAGTAGAGGATATTTATTCTGGATACTTGGAGATTATGATGAAGCCCATTCCTCACCCCACTCATATTTTCGTGAATTGCAGCCGTTGCCAGTCCAAACTGATATGTACGAAACATGAATCGATGGCCTACTGCTCTGTTTGTGGTACGTGGAATTCTGTCGCTCTGGACGACAGCGGCCACTGGACACCCAACCAAGCCACTGGACGCCTGACCGCCGTTCGACCGGCAAGCGGCATCATTGGGTAGAGACGAATAAGTGCTACGTATGTTTACGCTCTTTCTATTCCATCCGTACTTTTGTGCAGGGCAACCATAGGGGGTTGCCCCTACTTCCAGGAGATACGTTCAAGTATACCGTCCGTATTCCAAAGCCGTTTCAATAAAACGATAGTAGTTTTTCGCGGTTTTCTCCCAGAGCGGGGCGTTGATCGGCGCGGCGGACGGCATGATGACATACCCTCCCCCTTCCGCAGCCGCATCGATAGACCGTTTGACCAGCGTTTCGATCTCATCCGGCGACCAATGCTCCATAAAAGAAAATTCGATATTTCCGAAAAGTATCAATCGGTCTCCATAGCGTTTTTTGACCTCGGCGAGGTCCACGTCACCCTGGGGAGGCGGTTCGAGCGGATCGGTGGCATCGGCTCCCATTTCTACGAACAGGTCCAACAGCTTATTCACCCGCCCGTGTGAGTGAACGCGGGCGTATCCGCCGTATTCATGAATCAGATCGACGATCGGCTTGTCGTAGGCGACGACTAATTCCTTGAAAACACGTGGCGGGAAATAGGGAGGGCTGACGTATTCCGGGCCGTAGATTCGCCAGAGCGGCCCAGCGCCTTGATCCAGTTTTTCGCGAATTTCGATCAGCAGGCGTTCCAGGACGACGTCCATCAGTTTTTTAATTCTCGTCCGCTCTTCCCAGGCGAGAATCAGAAAGCGTTCCATCCCCAGGCCGTAAGCCAAGGCGCAGACCGGGTCCAGGGTGTCGCACAGCATGATGCCGCGTTCGCCCATGCGCTCAAGCCCTTGATGAAACCGGCTCATATCGACGCCGCCATTCTCCCACGGCAGGGCGTAATAGGCCTCGGCGTCATCGAGCGATTTGAATAACGGCTCGACCGTCCAGGTGGTATTCACGTTGTCGTCGCGGCGGGTTACGCGGGAGAGGTCGCGTTTTGGGGCGTGGATTGTGTATCGTTCGTAGTGGGTTTGTCCTTCGCTCCAGCGCTCGGTTGCTTCATCCCAGGCGCATCGATTCTTCGCTGGTTGATCCCAGAGGGAGAGGTTATCCGTGTTGTCTGCGATAAATTTCAACAGGTCACTGTAACTGGGCTGCGTTTCGTACCAGGGATCGGCTCCGAATGGGAGCAGTTCGTAGGTGGAGATAGGAACCCGGTCTACCGGTTCGCGTCGAAGCGTTCTAAGAAGCCGTTCTTTTGGAGTCAGTTCCATCATCGTTGATTACCGATCGCAAATCTCGCTTTTCAATTTGTCTCAATCTATTTTTCCGTCATGTCGAAATAGCGAGGTGGCGGTTTGAGATATTCGTCGTCAATTTTTCCGCCCCCGGATATCCCCGCTCGGCAGGTGTCGGCGATACCCACTGGCTATTGCGCCCTTCGATTTCAATCCACCCATCTGGATGAAATTGAATGAATGCGAATAACGAATCCCGGTAAGGAGCCATTCGCCCGTAACGATCACCAACCCAATAATAGGATGCGCTATTCATCCATACGTAATGGATTCCGTTTTTGCAATTGTAGCAATCGATATGATGGTGGCCACAAAAACAGGCGACGACCTTCGATCGATCGGATTTTCGATTCGCCTGTTCTAAGATCGTTTCGATTATCCCGCGTGGATCGCCGGGATCGTACGCATCGTTTTGCATGCCCAAACCTTGGTGCATGAAAATCACGATCGGCCGCTGTGCCGCTTCCAAGTCGTTCCGGAGCCATTCTAACTGCTCCGGGTCGGCGTAGCCACGCATGTTGGAATCAACAAAATAATTTGCGCGCGCGTAGGGAACGTATCCATCCGGTGTTTTTAAGTTATTCCGATCCAGCACGACGAAATGAAATCCACCGCGATCGAATGAATAATACCGGCCCGCCATCTCCCAATCGGAAAGGATGTCATCCTTTGCAAGTACGTCCATATCGTGATTTCCCAATACATGAAATGAATCGCCAGAGAAACCGTTCCACAAGTCGATACACTCCCGCCCCCGGCTACCCCCATAATTAAAATCGCCAAGTTGAGCGATACAATCAACCTTGCGATCCTTCGCTGCGGTTAAAAAAGTTTCCAACCGCGGTAACGCGGTCTTTTCGAGACCGTGATGCAAGTCGGATATCAATCCCATACAGAGCGGTTTCTTACTATTGCTAGGCGCTTGATCTGGGAAACACTCCGATACGGGCAGCAGCAAACTCGATCCGCTGGTCAATAAAAAATTTCGCCGCGAAATAGTTCTAAGGTCATTCATTTCGATTACCACTTATCCGGTTTGGTTTTAAGATCAATTCGATGGTTTGTAATTTGGATTGGGTTTTGGCATGAGCGCGCCCGTCTCTTTTTGCCAACGATGGAGCATGGCGGCGAGTTGGCGTGTTTTATCAGGCAATTTTTTCGAGCAGTCGTGACGTTCGCCGATGTCGTCCTTCAGGTTGTAGAGTTCGATCTTCTCTTTGTCGTAGAACTCGATCAGTTTCCAATCACCCGCGCGCACGGCGGCTCCGGGGGTCCAGGTGCTGCCGTGGTAGTGGGGGTAATGCCAATAGATTGCGTCCCGGTCCAGCGTTTGACCGCCTTTAAGCAATGAAACCAGGCTCAGACCGTCGCGGTGCTGAGCGGGCATGGGATCGATCCCGGCCAATTCGAGCATCGTCGGATAGTAATCCGTGCTGGTGACCGGCGTTTGGCAGAGACTTCCAGGCTTTGTCACACCGGGGGCGCGGATTAGAAGCGGTTCGCGGATTCCACCTTCGTAGCACCAGCCTTTTCCCGCCCGCAGCGGCAGGTTCGATGTGGGATAGCCCCTGTTTTTCAGCGTCGAAAGTCCGCCGTTATCGGATGTGAACACAATCACCGTGTTATCGGTCAGCTCAAGTTCGTCGAGTTTCTTCAACACTCGCCCGACGTTTTCATCCATCGCATAGACCATCGAGGCGTACTCGGGGTTGTCCTGCCGTTGCTTGGTGATGCCATCGTGTTCTCGAGTCTCTTTGGGGCCGTCGAGTTCGGGCAGTGCGGCGGCTTTGGCTTTGAATTTCTCCAGATGTCGTTTGCAGGCCTGGATCGGGGTGTGGACGGTATAAAACGACAGATAGAGTAGAAACGGATGGTCCCGGTTCGCTTCGAGAAATCGGTTCGACTCATTCGCCAGCCGGTCGGTCAGGTATTCGCCTTCCGGGCCGTCGCTCAGTTTGGGATTCTTGTATGGCGCGTAATACCCGCCGGGAGGGGAACCTTTATGATGACCGCCCTTGTTGATGTCGAACCCCTGATCTTCCGGGAAGAATCCTCGATCGCCCAGATGCCATTTCCCGGAGAAAAACGTCTTGTAGCCGCGTTTCTTCAACGCCTCGGCGATCGTAATCTCTTCGAGCGGGAGTTGGTGCTTATCCTGCGTTCCCAGCAGTTTGCGGTTTTTGGGATTCTGGCCGGGAATCCAGTCGGTGATGTTCAACCGGGCGGGATACTTGCCGGTCATGATGGAGGCGCGGGTCGGAGAACAGACCGGGCACGAAGCATACGCGTCGGTGAAACGCATCCCGGACGCTGCCAATGCGTCCAGGTTGGGCGTTTCGTAGAACGTGCTGCCGTAACAGCCCAAATCTTTCCAGCCCAGATCGTCCACCAGGAAGAAAACGAAATTGGGCGGACGTTTTCCCGCACGGGCATGAGAATCGACGGTCAGAGTCAATGTGGACAAACCGCATCCCGCGAGTTTCAAAAAGTCACGCCGATCCATCGGTTTCATCATCCACCTGCTTTCCATTCACGGTGTTTCAGAAGCGTTCTATTCCAATGAAATTGTGAACTCCACGGGCAGTCCTTTTTCGGGAGCGACTAAGAAATTCGTGACTTCATAAGTCAGTTTTACATCTTCGAGCGCCTCTTTGGATTTCATTCTGAGGACGATGGTTTTCTTGGCGGGTAAAGCCAACGTTGCCGGACCGTGCGTTCCCGTTCTCTTTAACTCCAGATTGAGTTCGCTACGATTCTGGATTTCCATCCAGGCTGTCGTCTCGTTTTTATGATGGGGTTTGCTGACGGTGACGGCGTTATAGAAGATCGCGTTGAGATATTTCTCCCGGCCGATCAACTGGTTTTTGTACCAGGCGACCGTGCGGCCAGCGAAAAGGGCTTCTTTTAAGGCCTGGAGCGATCTCTCGCGTACGAAAACCAGCGTCGTTGTGCGATGGTTTTCCGGAGTGCGTGGACGATCGAGGGCGGGACTATGAATGTCGGAACTGCCCATCATGGTCAAGTTCTTATCCAGCGCCCACTGATGGGCTTCGGGGTAATACGTCCCTCCATTGGCCACTTCGATTCCATGCAGCCATCGATTTTCATTCATGGTCGTATGAACCTCACGCCAACGGCCCCGCTCGAGTCCTTGCCAGCCGGGATGATTCCAGAACACGAAGGCTCCCTGTTCGGTGGCGATTCGGCACGCATCTGTTATGTCTTTCGTATCGACCGGATCGACATCTTTCAAGAAAATGGCATTGAAATGTCCGGGAGGCGTGTCTTTCGTAATTTCCGTGCCTCTGGGGAATAGCATGTTGATATATTTGGCCGAATTGTTCACGAGTTCGTAAGGCCGGTTATGCTTCGTTGGAATATCGTCTTTATGAGGCTGGTACTCGATATGATCGGAGATCGCGAGCGCGTCCAGCCCTTCCCGCACCGCCTCGTCCAGGCGTACTGTCGGCCAGACCATCCCGTCCGAGAAGACGGTGTGCGTGTGAAAATCACCGACCAGCGTGATGTAGCCGGGAATGTCGGGGAATTGAATCTCCGGCTTTCCCTGAGAAACGACTCTCCATTCCACTTTTTCCTGAGCAACCGTTACCAGAGGTAATAGAAGAAACAGCGTGATGAAAATACACAAACCATTGCGATACGATTTCATTGATTTTTCCTTTCTGTGATTACAGTAAAAAAACTCATTATAATTTAGTCGAAGAACCGATCAGATTAGTTCCCAGCCCTTGCGATATTTCTTTGTGACGTACTGATTGGCTTCCGGGCAATTTGTGAAGCGCATTTTCGGGCCGTCCCACTCCAGCGTGCGGTTGGGAAATTTCAGGGATAGGTTGCCCATCTGAACCCACTCGGTCAAGGGACCGGCGTGGTCGAAATTGGAGCATGACTTCGATCCGGTCTTGCAGGAATAAATCCAGTCGCGCCGGTGCATGAGATCGGAATTCTGTTTAGTGTCCCCTGAACCGGGGATGTGCGGAAGCCGGGGGATGACTTTATCGGGGTGTTTGAAATTGTTGACGATATTCCCGTCGATCACCAAGACGTTCTCTTCGGTGCGGCCTTTCATGACGATCAAACCTTCATCTCCGACAAACATCGTTCCCCCCTTCTCCTTCAGCAGACCGAGATTATCACTCACACCCGCAGGCAGTTTAGGTTTCAGCCCGCCGTCATACCAATAGAGGTCCACTTCACCGAATCCTTTCCGTTTGGGGAACTGGTATTTGATGATCGATTCGATGGGAAACGTCTGTTCGTTGACGTCTTTTTGATGAGTGCATTTCACGCTGACGGGATACTCCAAGTTCAACGCCTTCACGACGGGACTCAAACTATGACAGGCGATATCGCCTAGCGCCCCGCTACCGAAATCCCACCAGCCGCGCCATCTGAAGGGGCAGTAACCGGAATTGTAAGGCCGTTCGGGTGCGGGGCCGAGCCAGAGATCCCAGTTGACGTGATCGGGAATGGGTTGTTCGGGAAGTGGTCCCGGAATGCCCTGGGGCCAGATCGGACGGTCGGTCCAGGAATGAACTTCGCGAACCTGGCCGATCGTGCCCGCCCAAATCATTTCGCACAGTTCCCGGTGCATTTCCGTAGCCGCGCCCTGGTTGCCCATTTGGGTCGCGACGCTGTACTTGCGGGCGGTTTCGCGTAAGACCCGTGCTTCGAAGACTGTGTGAGTCAGCGGTTTCTGAACGTAGACGTGTTTGCCCCGTTCCATACAGCGCATGGCGGCGATGGCGTGTAGATGGTCCGGCGTGGAGATGGTGAGCGCGTCGATCTCCGGGCATTCGTCGAGCATCTTGCGGAAATCCCGGTACTTTTTGGCGTCGGGAAATTTGCGAAACGCCCCGGCGGCGGTTTTCCAATCGACGTCGCACAACGCCACGATATTCTCACTGCGGCAGTTGTCGATATCGCTATGTCCCTTGCCCCCGGCACCGATTGCCGCCACGTTCAATTTCTCGTTCGGCGATTGGTAACGGCTTTTGGTCAGCGTCGTCTTTCGGACTTTGTAACCGCCCGCGCAGCCTGATAAAGCCATCGATGCGGCGGTTCCGGCTAAGAACTGGCGGCGTGTTATACCTTTATTACCCATCATCACTCCCCTTCCGAATGTTTGGAAGAATTCATTTCATGGTTATTTCTCTGATACGATGGTTGGTATTATACGGGATTTTAATTCCCATTTCACCTGCTGCACCATCAAAATCTTGGCCGAAACCACTTACTCTAAAACGGAAAAAGAGAGACAATTTATAGAGAGAAATCGATGATCGACAGCAGGAACATTATCGGCTGATAAAGGAGTTGTTGTGATTATGAGCGAACTGAACAGGCGTCATTTCATCGAGCGGTCGCTGGCGGGAGCGGGGACGTTGGCTTTATCAGGCTGCGCGAGTCAAAACGAGAAAACCGAAACTTCCGGGAAAACTCGAAGCGTCAGCGACCGGGTGGAACTGGGCCGGACCGGGATCATGGTCTCCCGGCTGGCGATGGGAACCGGGATGCATGGGACGAACCGCTCCTCCGATCATACCAAACTGGGTCAGAAGAAATTCACCGAGCTGATGCGGCGTGGATTCGACAACGGGCTTAATTTCTTCGATATGGCCGACCTCTACGGCTCTCACCCCTTCATGAAAAAAGCCCTGGACGGCATTCCACGGGATCAATACGTGCTGATGTCGAAAATCTGGTATCGCAGGAACCGGGTGATCGATCCGTCCGGAGGCGCGAAAGAGGAAGTGACCCAATACCTGAAAGAACTCGGCACGGATCACCTAGATATCTGTCTTCTCCACTGCGTTGCCGATCCCAAATGGCCGGACAAGCACAAACGAATTTGCGACGAACTGTCCGAGTTGAAAGAGAAGGGAATCGTGAAGGCGATCGGCTGTTCGTTCCACAATTTCGATGCGCTGAAAGTCGCCTCGGAGAATCCCTGGGCCGATTTCATCCTCGCACGAATCAATAATGTGGGAACCAAAATGGACAGCACACCGGAAGCCGTATCGGCTGTATTAAAAACCGCCCGCGCCAACGGCAAAGCGCTGCTCGGAATGAAAATCTTCGGCGAAGGCAAACTGGTCAAACCCGAACAGAAAGACGCCTCGCTCAATTACGTCCTGGGCAACAACCTGGTCGACGCCATGACCATCGGGATGCTCAGCCCCGAAGAACTGGATGACAGCATGGTGCGCATCAACAAAGCACTGCAAACCTGATTGTAAGAAAAGTTACGGTGCGTACGTCCAAAAATCGAACTGGCCATTCAGATAATCGGGGAAGGGGAATATTCCAGTCATCTGCAACCAGAAACCACGCTTTTTACCGGATTATGTTGAGCGTGGATTGTAAGGATTTGGATGGTGTTGAGAACGGACGCGATTCAAATTGGGATCACCACCAACGGTATCCGATTTCCAAAAATCCTGATTTCAAATTTCCTGATAATACTTCATTTCCTTTTGGGTAGGCCGATTCGGCGGCGTTTTGACTTGTTGGCGCATCGGATGAAGAGTTTGCGGTATTCCTGGGACTGGCTTTCGATGTCCTGATTGTCCAGGGAATAGTTCAGGGCGTTTTCGCTCATTCTCGACCATTGGCGGTCGTAACTCAGCAGGTCGAGGACGCCCTGCGCGAGACGGACTTCCGAGCCGTTTGCGCAAAATCCCAACTGCTTCTTATCGAGAATACTGTCCGGATTGACGTTGAGGCTGGCGATGGGAACGCCATGACTGAGGGCTTGCGAGAACGTGAACGGAAAACCCTCGAAACGGGATGTATTGACCAGCAGCTTGGCGCGGTTGAAATAGGATGGCCACTCCTGGCAGGGCACGGAATTCTCGAAACCCAGGTTCGGTACGTCGCGGGTTTTGGAGACCAGGCGCTCGAAATAGGCTTCGTCGCGGGGACGGGCGATCATCGTGAAGGTGTGATTGGGCAGCGTGAGCGCCAGGCGGAAAAAGAGTTCCGGCTGTCTCCACTCGACCGCTTCGCCGATCCAGAGCGCTTCCTGTTGCTCACCGCCAGGCTTCGATTCCTGGGGAAGCACATTCGGAAGAACCAAGGCATTGAGTTGTTCCGTTCGATGTAGGAGTTCTTTCTGCTTTTCTGTCTGGCAGAGAATGGTGTGGGCGCGGTGGAGCGCCCAGCGGTATTTTTCTCCATCTTCACCACCGGCGTGGACGAAGGTTCCGTCGCAGTCACGCTGGTGCGCGGTTCGGAAGACGAATCCTTTCCGTTTGGCTTTGCAGAATTCCGCCACTTCTTTGGTTAGGCTGCTAGCCCCGGCCATGAGGTACGTCTGGGCGTCGATTTTTTCAAGCAGGTGTGTCAAAGCGTTTCCACGCTTGAAAAGCCGTTGGAGAAAACGGCTCGACACATCGAAATGAGAGCGGTAGACCATCGTCCCGGAATAATTTTCGATTTCCTGCTGGCCATAATCTCCTGTCACGATGCTGACATCGATTCGCTCGTCGTTTCCAAAGTAGCGGGCCAACTCGTAGAGCTGTATCTCCGCATCGTCGAAAGGCGAATGGATCTGGGGATTGAACAAGGGATAGATCGCGGGAGAAATGATACAGAGTCCAAGACGGTTCGTTTCCGGCATCGGTCTTTTCCCAGTTTGCAGTTATCCGTTTTTAGATGTCAGATATCAGATGTCAGTTATCAATCCCCTCTCCCTCTGGGAGAGGGCTAGGGTGAGGGAGTTCGCAGCCCACCATTCCCTCTAAAGAGACTCCACTTTCCTGACACGGTCAATCAATTCTATCACTTTTTGTGGGGATTTTTTGCCTTTTTCCGCCTCGACTCCTGACGATAGATCGACAGCATAAGGGTGGACACGAGTGACTGCCTCGGCGACGTTGCCTGGATGAAGGCCCCCGGCGACGATGAACGGTACGTTCGAGCGTTCGCACAGGATTCGGGCGGTTTCCCAATCGACTGTCTTTCCCGTTCCGCCCAGGTGACGTTTGCCTTGTTTCATGATGGTGGCGTCGACAAGGATGCGATCCGCTCCCGCTTCGGTGTATTCATTCATGCGGGCGAGCAGCGCTTCGGTATCCACCCCCTCGCCGCTCTCTCCGCTGGGGAGATGGATCACTTTCCAGATTTCGCAGGGAATTTGCTGCTTTAACGCTTTGACGAGTTCGGGGGATTCCGCGCCGTGGAGTTGAAGGGCAGTGGGATCGATGGCTTCGGTGATTTGCCGGTTTTTGCTTTCATCCCGGTCGAGCGTGACGATTACGATCGGCAGCGGCGGATCGAGGCATAACGTTTTCGCGTCTTCCAGTGAAAGCGCTCGAACCGAGTCGATCTCGACCAGCACACCGCCGTAATCCGCGCCGGAATTCGCCACCAAGTCCATGTCATCCCGGTTGGTTAAACCGCATATTTTGATTTTACAGGCCATGAGCATCAACGCATTCAGGAATCGGAATCAAGAATGATTTAGTTTAGGGCAAATTGGAGTCGGCGGGAATGTGGGTAGAAAGGTGAATTCTTGCGTGATAATTCCTACTATCCGCCGACGAGGCCGGATCGGGGGATGTCTCCGCCGAAATAGGCGATGTCGCCGAGGCTGACGACGCCGTTGCTGGGATCGTAAATGGAGGCGCGCACGGTATTGGCCGGGTAGCGGTAAAACTCCGGGAACGGGATATCCACGATATAGGAATCCATCCGGTCCGGACCGACGCTGGTGACGGCAAAACTCTTGCGCTGGAGCGAACGGTTCCAATGAATCATCGCAAAATTGACGTAAGGAACGTAGGTGTAGGAATTTTTCGTTAACGGCATACTTCTCATCAGATCGGCTTCTTCGCCAAAAACCGACTCCATCTGGGGCGGTTCGTATTCCGCTACCGGACCGAATGGGTCTTTGATGCGAACGGGGGTCAAATAGGCGATGGGTGAGGTCAGGTCGGGAAGCAGATACTGCGCGAAGAACATCATATCGCTCTGCTTGCGGGGATAGCGGTTGTGGTCGATGCGGTAGGTCTCCAGCGCGCTGCCCAAGCTGCGCAGTTCCATTTTGACTTGTGCGACACGGCTTTTGATCGTGGCATCTTGATAGACAGGAACTGCAATCGACGCCAGAATCCCGATAATCGCCACGACGATCAGCAGTTCAATCAACGTAAATGCGTTTCGTTTCATGGACGGCTACCCTTCGGTGTGGGGGCGGCGAGGGAAGGGTAGTAGGTTCGCAACTCTTCCTGGTTGCGCTTTTCCCGTAACGCCGTGACCCAGCGTATGGTTTGACGGATTCGTTTCGCTTGTTCCATCGTCGGTGTTTGATTCGGTTTCAACACACTTTTATTACCCGAACGGACACTCACTTTGGCCCGTTCGTTGTCGACTTCAACCAATCCGCGTGTAACGGTGACAACGGTCTCGTCTTTTGTTACCTCCACGGCAAACGCCGTTCCCAAGACGCGCACGGTTCCGTTGGGCAGGAGCACATCGAAACCGTGTTTTTGCTTCGGCATATCGAAATAGGCGCGTCCCAATTCAACCCGGACCGTGCGCTTGCCGATAAACGTCAGGCGTGAACGCGGTGCGACACAGACTTCCGCCCCGCTTTCAAGCAGAACGACGCTTTCAGTGTCGATGGGGGTATGGAGCGTGGTCCCTTTACGGATGGGATCGTCTTTCCGGGTTTGGAGCGGGGCGTTCGCCTGGGCGATGACATGGCCGGATGTGTATTTGAATTCGCCGATGGTTGAAATGGAATTATTGATGTATAACGTCAACGGTGTCAGAACGAGCAGCAAAACGATCGCCACCGGTGCGAAACGCAAACCGGAACGCTGGAAAATCGAAAAGAAGCCGGTTGTATCGAGCGCCAAGTCGCGGCGTGTGGATTCGGTGATGGCGGCGCGGCGTTTTTCCCGCATCGCGCCTTCGACCAGCCGGTCGTAAAACCCTTCTTCCGGGGTCCACTCGACTTGAGGCTGAAGTACGCGGACCCATTGATGAATTGAGCCGAATTCCGTTCGGCACGATTCGCATTCCTCTAAATGGGTCCGGTAGCGTTTGGGAATATCCTCGCCCCGATGGTCGATGGACCATGTTAGAAACTCTTTATGGATGGCCGAACATTTCATCGCGTGTTCTTCTTTTCAAGTAATCAGTTATAAGCCAATCAGGTAATGTAGGGGCAGGCCCCTGTGCCTGCCCGGTCAAGCAAAGTTGTCCGATGTTCGCTTAAACAAACAGCTCGTTTTCTTTCAGTCCTTCTTGCCTGGCCATTCGCCGTAAAATCTGAATCGCCCGGTGTGTTTGGGTATTGACGGTCGAAACCGGGATACCGAGCATTTCGGAAACCCGTTCGCTGGGAAGTCCCTGGATGACGCGGAGAATGAGGATGTCGCGGTATTTGGGTTTCATACGTTTGATGGCGCAATCGATTTTCTCCCAGATTTCTTTACGAACCGTTTCCCGGCGTGGGCTTGAATCACTGGAAGATGGCGTCCACTCGCTGTTTTCCATGATTCCATCCAATGATACTTCGGGGCTTTTTTTCCGCTTGTTGTAGTCCTTATAGGCGACGTTTCGAGCGATCTGATAGAGCCAGGGGGCGAGAGGACGGTCCGGATCGACTTTGTGGTGCGCCCGGCAAGCGAGAAAGAACGCTTCCTGGGCTAATTCGAGCGCACGATCCCTGTCGTGAAGAAGATGGGTGATGAAATTGACCAACGGCGTGAAATAGTCCCTGGCCGCCGCATCGAACGCCCAACGTTCTCCCCGTTGAAATCCAGCCGCGACGTTGTCGTCAAGTGGCGCTGGTGTGGTCTCCACCTCGGTATCCCGTCTGTGTGATGGCCGATTTCATGGTCCCTCTCACTGCGTTTCGCTCTCCATCGTCTGTACACGATCTCTGTCTCTCCCCGATCGACATCCGATTCGTCTCAATGTTCTATCCAGTATCTATCCAGTGATGGGAGAAATATTTCATTTTTTTATGAAGAAAAAGGGAGATGATTCCTGAAGAAGGATTATTTACAGACCTCGCAAATCCACTCCTAAATCGACCCATTTTTTTGGACATCTTGA
>CAZSIZ010000160.1:0-13704 GCA_964606645.1 uncultured bacterium | reverse complement strand
ATCCAATAGGGTTTTCATGTCGGCAAGCGACACAAAAACCCCTATCTATTTGTTACCGCAAAGCAGAAATGTCAGGGTCTAACGGCAAAGGGGAAATGTCACCCTCGTGAGCCATAATGACGATACTTGAAACAGGAAGGAGGTTTCAGGTATGAGTTACGAGGCCTGACGGGACGATTCAAACGGTTTGACTCTGTTGCTCTTCACCGTGCTTCGCGATGATGTCGATACCGTCAAGTTCCTGATCGATCAAAAGGCCGACCTGACTCTCAAAGATGTAAACGGCAGCACGGTATTGAAAATCACAAACCAGAATGGTAAGAATTTTGAAATTGAAAAACTGCTGCTTGAAGCGGGTGCGAAGGAATAGGCTTGGCGAATATTGGCATACCATTTCTCTATCTCTTCATTCAATTTTCACTATCCAATCCAAGATTTCCTATATGATAAGGGAATGAAGGAAAGCCAGCCCTCAATCCGCGCGATAACTTGACACGGCTGGTTCATTTCAGGAAGATAATCACTATCCGGTAAAACGGGCTAAGCAATCATCTCGGACTTGGCCACTCAGCGAGTCTGAAATTCCATTTCACACGGTACTGGAGCATTAGGATGACACGACGAACGATATTTATCGCATTATTGGTTGTTTCGATTTTCACGGTCACGTTTGCAGCGGAATCCGATCCGCCCCGCCTGCGAGTGCTCACCTATAACATTCACCACGGCGAGGGAATGGACCGGAAATTCGACTACGAACGCCTGGCGAAGATTATCACCGCCATCAAACCCGATGTCGTCGCCTTGCAGGAAGTGGACCGGAAGACGCAGCGGGCCGACGGTATCGATCAAGCGGAATTGCTGGGGAAACTGACAAACATGAAATCCGCTTATGGCCGGGCGATGTACTACTCCGGCGGCGAGTATGGCGAAGCGATTCTTTCCCGCTTCCCGATTGCCGAAGCGAAAGCTCATCCCCTGCCGTTCACGTCCGAACGCGAGCCTCGAACGGTGCTGGTGGCGCGTATTCAGCCCGATAACGGTCTGCCGGAATTTCTACTGGCCGGAACGCATCTCTGCCACCAAAGCGAAGAACTGCGAACGGATCAAGCCAGGAAAATCAACGGACTGCTTCCGGAAAAAGGCGGTCCACCGATTATCCTGACGGGTGACCTGAACGCTCGGAAAGGTAGCACCACGATGAAGGAACTCTTGAACGAACGCTGGATCGACGCGACGGAGAAAATCTCCAGAATCGACTACATCCTGCTTCGTCCAAGCGATCCCTGGCGTGTGGTGGAATTCAAGACCATCGACGAGCGGGTAGCGTCCGATCACCAACCGGTGCTGGCGGTATTGGAATGGACAGGAAACGGCGAATAGCACCGTATTGAGGGGAAAATACGATGAACGGTAACGATTGCTTTCAACGAATTCGATATGGTGTCATTCTTACGCTTCTTCTAGTCTCATCCGGCGCGACACTGCACACCGCCGAACCCCCGTACCCTCCAAGTCCAGTTATTGCAAAAGTCGAATGGGATCCGCCATCCCAAATTATTCGCCAGGCCAAGGGAAGCGACAACTGGCCTCTGACCTGGGCGGACGACGGCCACCTTTACACCGCTTACGGCGACGGGAACGGTTTTAAGCCATTCATCTCCAAGAAACTGAGTATGGGTTTCGCGAAGGTGTCGGGAACGCCACCCGATATTCGAGGCGAAAATATCCGCTCCCAATCCGGCGAGCACTACGGCGATGGAAATAAAGGTAAAAAAGTCAGTGGCCTGCTTGTGGTGAACGGCAGGCTTTATATGTGGGCGCGAAACGCGGGCAATTCGCAACTGGCCTGGTCGGACGATCGAGGAAAAACCTGGACATGGAGCGATTGGAAATTCACGAAAAGTTTCGGCTGCCCCACGTTTTTGAATTTCGGCAGGAATTACGAAGGCGCGCGCGATAACTTTGTCTACGTCTACTCGCACGACAGCGACAGTGCCTACGAACCGGCGGACCGGATGGTCATGGCGCGCGTTCCCCAGGATCGGATCGAAGACCGGAACGCCTACGAGTTTTTCAAAGCGTTGAATCCCCAGGGCGAACAGGTCTGGACGAAAGAGATCGGGGAGCGAGGCGGCGTCTTCAACCACGCCGGGCGATGTTACCGTTCGGGAATCACCTACAATCCTGGATTGAAGCGTTATCTCTGGTGTCAAACGCTGCCCGGCGGTTCGCCGCGATTCAAGGGTGGTTTTGGAATCTACGATGCCCCCAGTCCCTGGGGATCGTGGACGACGGTTTTCTTTTCGGAAGAGTGGGATGTCGGTCCGGGCGAAACGAGTTCCCTGCCCACGAAGTGGATGAGCGAAGACGGACGCACCGCGTATTTAACGTTTTCCGGCGACGATTGTTTTTCCGTAAGGAAAGTGGTATTCACGACAACGAATAAGCGAACATCGAACACCAGAAAAACACGTGTCTCCATCCAAAAAGACCAGTGGCGAATCAACGGAAAAAAAACCTATCCCGGTACACAAGCCGAAGGTCTTTTGATGAACGTCCGCGCGGTGAATTCTACGTTTAAAGACCGCCGCAAACCGGAATTCGATTCCGATGCGAACACATGGCATTTCATCGAGACAATCCCGGCTTACGTGATAAACGGCGTCCGCGCGTTCACGCTCAACCTTCAGGGCGGGATGCCGGGATACGAGGGTGCGGTCAATTCCGCCTTCAATCCGGATGGAACCCTGCGTCCGACGTATCTCGAACGGATCGAGCGAGTGATCGAAGCGTGTGACCATCAGGGCTGCGTCGTGATTCTCGGCTGCTACTACCAGCGCCAGGATCAAATCCTGCAAGATAATGACGCCGTTCGGCGTGGAGTGGTTGAAGCGGTGCAGTGGATTCAATCCAAAGGATTTACAAATATCGTACTCGAAATCGCAAATGAGTTTCCTCACAATGGCTTCGATCGTTCGATACTGAAAAAACCGGAAGGCCAGGTGGAGTTGATTCGTCTCGCCAAACGATCCGCTCCGGGTTTGCTCGTTTCCACGAGTGGTTTAGGCGACGGAAAAAAGTCGGCGCAGGTTGCGGAAGCAGCCGATTTCATCCTGATTCATTACAACGGAACATCGCTTAAGAATATTCCCGATCGAATCCAACAACTCAAATCTTTCGGCAAGCCCATCGTCTGCAACGAGGACGACAAAATTGGCGAAGAGGGCGCGAGAGCGGCGGAACTCAGCGTCGAGAACGGGGCTTCGTGGGGATACATGAACAAAGAGGTCAATCAATACGCTCCATTCCAATTCGAGGGCTGCCGCGATGATTTCGCCGTCTACGCCACTTTGAAGAGACTGACTTCGCCTGAACCAATGATCTTCCCCGAAGCCAATTGGAAGGAAGCAACGCCCGAATCGCAAGGGCTGGATTCGGCTAAACTCCAAAAAGCGATCGGCTATTTAAAACGGAATTCCGGGAAGGATGGGGTTAAAGAACTGGTTGTCGTTCGTAATGGGTATCTGATTTGGAAGGGATCGAACATCGATAAGGTTCACGGTGTCTGGTCGCTGACTAAATCGTTTACGAGCACGGCGCTGGGTTTGCTTATCGACGACAAGAAAGCCACGCTCGATACTTTGGCGAAAGATATCCTGCCCGATATGGCCGAGCGTTTCCCCGATCTGACCCTTCGCCATTTCACGACCATGACTTCCGGCTATCGTGCTGTGGGAGACGATCCGCGCGGCAGTTACACCCACGGTCCAAGCAAAACGCCCTTTACGCCGGGGATTCCGCTCTTCACACCGCCCGGCTCGAAATACGCTTACTGGGATTCGGCGATGAATCAGTTTGCCAACGTGTTGACCCGTATTGCCGGTGAGCCGCTGATGGAGTTATTCAAGCGTCGAATCGCCGATCCGATCGGTATGAAATCCGACAAGTGGCGCTGGGGAGATTTCGGAAAAATCGACGGCATAACCGTGAACGGAGGATCGGGAAACAACAACAATCATGTCTTTATCAGCGCCCGCGAGTTGGCCCGTTTCGGACACCTCTTCCTTAACCGTGGGCGATGGAATGAGAAACAGCTGATCGGTTCTTCCTGGGTCGATACGGTCCATGAGATTCACGTGCCTCGAACCGTACCTTCAGGCCATTCGGAAAGCGGAATCGAGGGCACTGGAACCTATGGATTCAACTGGTGGACCAACGGTATCAAACCGGACGGCAAACGGAAATGGCCGGACGTGCCGCTAGGAACCTACTCCGCCAGCGGCTACAACAACAACGATCTGTTCGTAATACCCGAATGGAACATGGTCGTCGTTCGTCTTGGACTCGATCAACGTGACCGAGCGATTTCCGACAAAACCTACGACACATTCCTCAAAAAAATCGGCGAGGCGATAAAAACCGAATAAGATAACCGCCAGTGATTTCACGAAATTGTGGTGCAGACTTCCAGCCTGCTCAGTGAAGAGAAGCAGGCTGGAAGCTTGCACCACAATTAAATCAATCGTCTGGCAAATCGAGTTGGAAAACGAAAAGTCGGCTAGGACCGTCTTCGGGCAGAAGATAGAGTTTCCCGGCGCGCGTGGCCATGCCTTCGTTCATATAGCAGACGCCCCGGTCCGTTTTGTCTCCCTGGATGCGGCGCGCGAGTTCGAGCGAATCCAGCCGAAGCCAGTCGATCGTTCCCCGTACTTCCAGCAGCCCGGACGCGATCAGGAAACCTCCAGCGAATTTCATATCCTGGTAGCGTGCCCTGGAGGGATTCTTCATGCGTTTGATCTGCTTCCCGGTTTTATCCCAGACATAGATATCGCGCGCGTCCCAGTTGCCGCCGATCAGCCGGTCTCCATCGACGGCGACGCAACCGATGTGATCGTCGACGAAAAAGCGGTTGAGCAGTTTCAGCGTTTTCTTGTCGCGGCGCTCGATCGTGGAATTTCCCTGGCGTGTATAAGTGGCAACGGGAATCCACAACGCGGACCCGTCTGCCATCAGGCCGCCGGGGTGATAGCGTTCCCCTTCGTGAATCTGTGCCTGGTTGATTAGTTTGCCGTTCATGGCGTTGAATACGTGGAGATGGCCGGTTTTGGCTTTGCGGTTGACCGACGTCACCCAGACGCGCTCGTCGTCCACATCGATCCCCTGCACGTGATCGAGTTCGCCTTTCAATCCGACCACTCGAATCGACTTGAGATTACCGAGTTCTAACTCTTCACTCGATATGGCGTTTGAAGGGATCAATAGGATAACGGCGACTATTATTGTAATTGAAAGAGAAACGATCCATTTCATAGACATAGGTTTCCTTTCCAGCAGATTTCAGACCACGATACCTTGCTCCATTGTACCAGAATAAAACCAGTTTTGGGGAGGCAATCCTAACAAATTATCATTGGCCCATTCAGCGGATTGAACGAAATCGAATCTCACCTAAACTTGGGCTGTAGAATCCAAACGAATCGTTTTAAAGAAACGGTGATGGTATGGAAAACAAAAAGGCGGTCGTTCTCCTCAGCGGCGGGTTGGACTCATCCACCGTTTTAGCGATGGCGCAAAGCGAAGGATTCGACTGTTACGGGCTGTCGTTTTCTTACGGACAACGACACGAAATCGAGTTGCAGGCAGCGAGTGCGATTGCCCGTTCCATGAATGCCAAGGAACACCGGACGATCGAAATCGATCTTCGCGCTTTCGGGGGATCGGCGCTGACAGACGGAATCGATGTGCCAAAAGACCGCGATTCAGACCGAATTCCGGACGAAATTCCCGTCACGTACGTTCCCGCGCGAAACACGATCTTTCTCTCGTACGCGCTGGGCTGGGCAGAAGTGCTGAACGCCCACGATATCTTTATCGGCGTCAACGCGCTCGATTATTCCGGCTATCCCGACTGCCGCCCGGAATTCATCCACGCCTTCGAAAAAATGGCCCGACTGGCAACCAAAGCCGGGGTGGAAGGAAATCCGGTGACGATTCATACCCCTCTGATTCTTATGACCAAAGCGGAAATCATCCAAGCGGGAATCGCTCTGGGCGTCGATTATTCGCTCACTCACTCCTGCTACGATCCCACCCCCGATGGATCGGCCTGCGGTCGCTGTGACAGCTGCCTTCTGCGAAAAAAGGGTTTTGTAGAAGCAAATATTCCCGACCCAACCCGGTACGCGAAACCGTCATAAATCGAGGGTTTAGGGTTCAGGGTTTAAGGTTTAGTCTCTTATCAGCAAAATCAATTGCAAAACGGTCATAAAAATTGTGGTGCATGCTTCCAGCCTGTTTCATTAAGAAATATTGCAGGCTGGAAGCCCATACCACAAAACAACTGACAACTGACTCAATCTGGAAGAATGGTCCCGCCGCCCAGGATTTCGTCTTCGATTGATAGCACCAACGCCTGTCCGGGAGCCACGGCGGATTGCGGGACATCGAATTCGATTCCGAATGTGTTTTCCGATACGTGCGTGACAGTCGCTTGGGCGGGAGTGTGGCGCGAGCGGATTTGCGCGAAGACGCGATCGCCTTCCTTGGGCGCTGAAATCCATCGGGGGAGATTGGCTTGTACCGCCGTGCGTTCCAGTTCGTGTTTCCGCCCGACGATAATGGCGTTTCGTTTTGGATCGATTCGAAGCACGAAAAAGGGGCCACCGGTCAGACCGATTCCTTTCCGTTGACCCACGGTGTAGTGGGTGACTCCGCGATGAGTTCCCAGAACGTTGCCTTCACGATCCAGAATGGGGCCTTCACGGGATGCAATATACGGGGCCAGAAATTCGTTGTAAGGTCGTCCCTGGGTGAAGCAGATTTCTTGGCTGTCGGGTTTATCCGCTGTGACCAGGCCCAGTTCGCGGGCGAGTGCGCGGGCCTCGTCTTTCGTTTTATCACCCAGCGGAAACACGATCCGGCGCAGCAACTCTCGGCGTACTCCGTAGAGGAAATAACTCTGGTCTTTTTCACGATAGACCGCCCGGCGCAGGCGCGGTTCATCGCGATCGCCGATCTGCGACCGCGCGTAATGGCCGGTGGCGACGTAACCGCAATCCCGTTCTTTCGCCAGATCGAAGGCCTCCTCGAATCGAACGAAACTATTGCAATAGGCGCAAGGGTTGGGCGTCAATCCGGATTCGTAGCTTCGGATAAATGGGACGATCACCTTGTCGTGGAATTCCTTCATGGTGTTGACGGCGCAATGCGGGAATCCCAGCCGATCCGCCACGGCGCGGGCATCGAGGATCGATTGGCGAGAGCAGCAGCCCGTCGACTCCGTCGTGGGCATCGAGTCGATCTGGTTCATGGTGATCCCCACAACCTCATACCCTTGCCGGAGCAGCAATGCCGCCGAGACGCTGCTGTCCACCCCTCCGCTCATCAATAAAAGAACGCGCTTTTTCGCCATGACCTCATTCCTCATAATGATTTTTATTATAACCGCGATGTAAGATAATTCCCGTGACTCGAACGGAACCTGCCCCAGACTGTTGGTCCGGTTGTGATTTGTGGTAAGATAGAGACGATAAAAACAATCTGTTTAGAAAGGAAACTAGACCAGTGATCAAGTTATCCGAATCACAAAAATACGACGTGATCCGTATTCTGCGAAACCTGGCGTCTCTGGACTGGAATTTCAATCAAGCCGAAGCGGCGCGCATTCGCATGATCGGCTTGAAAATGGACCTTCACGTCAACAAAATCGACGAAGCCCTGGCGGAAGATTTCGAGGATATCGGCGGTATTCAAACCCGGTTGAAGCGTTTCGAGGAGGAGTCGCAACAGAAATTTCTCTACCAGCAATGTCTTCTGCTGCTCATGGCCGACCGTAAAATCAGCACGGAAGAACGGGAAGCGATCGAAGCGATCCGTCCGGCGCTCGGTTTAGATCAGGCGTTTCACGAACAAATCATGGCCTGGGTGGAAGAATACGCGACCTGGGAACAGCGGGGCGAAGAACTCGTGGGCGGCCCGTTGTATGGGTGAATCAGAGGTTTTCTTCAATCTTTTTGTGGTCTTAGCAAACTCACATCCTTGACAGGATGAACCGATCCAATACAATAAACAACGTTGACAGCCGATCGATGCAGGAGTAGCTCAGTTGGTAGAGCTTCTCGTTGCCAACGAGAAGGCCGCGGGTTCGAGTCCCGTCTCCTGCTTTATTTTCCCCCCTATGACATACTGCGACTTTTGTAGACAAACAACGTTTGATGTCCTTATTTTATTGTGGTTATCGAAAGTCTTTTTCTCTTTCCCCTGTGACACACTATGACGTGGATTGTCAGGAAAAGCCGCCTGACTGCCGACGCTAGTGCCGACAAGTGTCGACGCTTTTTCTTTCATGGTTGGTTTGCCGCTTTCTCCATGAGTTCCTGTTGCATGGATTACGTTCTTTGCAACCTTCTTTTCATCCCCGTACAACCCTGAAGCGTTTTACCTCTTACGGCAACGATAAGAAGCCGCTTGATTTCTTCATCCGTTAATGCTCTTCGATCATACCGCCTATCTATCTCCGTATTAGACCCACGAAGATGTTCGATGGGATTCTCTGATATCCTTCAACCCGCTTATTCCGGCTCGTTCAAGAACACGGGTTGCTCTTCCAACAACTAGTTGAACCTGTTTTTCCGATACCCCACGAGAACGAAGGTTCTCTTCCCAATCATCTAAATGTTGTTTGATTGGTTTAAGCCCCTCTGAAGCATATCGATCCTGCTTTGAGTCGATGATCCCATGCTTACGGAGCATTACGTCTGATTCGATTTTACGGGCAAGATAATCGGTTGATTCTTTATCCTTGCAACCTCGTTGAGTACGCCGTATCCCATTCTCATCGAAATACGCATATAGTAGGTCCCCTTTTTATTTCGCTTTCCACCACGCCGATAGATCGCTGCCATGATATCCCCTCACCGTTTGGTCTTAATCTTGGATTTATACCGTTTTTCCATTTTTTCAAGGCCTTCCAATAGGGCAAGCCTCAGCACCATTGACTTTGAAACCTTCCCAATACCAAAAAACTTGGGATCATCAGACAATGCGGGGATAAGGTTTTCCGCTCTCTTCGAGGTTCCTTCTGGCAGCCTGAAAACGGTTTGTTCTTCTAAACGACTCATGCTTATTCACCTCATGTACATTCTAATTGCAATATAATTATATTACATTCTAATCGATTTGTAAATACCATCATAGAGAATTAGCAATATTTCAAAAAAAAGTGTTTTATTCACCGGTAGATCGGCATGTTTCACGTATAAATCAAACCAGGATAGAGGCCGAAACAAAAAGGAGCCGTAGACTCCGAAGGGGAATCTACGGCGAGTGTTGGTTTTCCTTTTCTCGGAAGTAGCAAGGGGGCTTTCGCCCACCTTCTTGATCCGAATCTATCATTGGAGTGTTACAGGTCTCATGTCTTCCGGCATGATGGCAATCGCCTGTGTTTGAGCACCTTTATTTGGAAGGTAGACACCTTGGTTAGAGTCCTAATCTTGCCGCCGCGTTTGATTGGAAGAGGTTGGACCGTTGCATATATCCCCGGACGGTTGCGTCATTTTTCCAGCGTCCTTGCCTTTTAATGTCGGTGAATTTCGCATCGGATAAATCCGCCTGGCCTACCGTCCGGGTCTACCGTCAGGGCCACCGCGGTCACCACGTCTGCCGCGAACGGGGATGCGTAATCTTTCAACCGTCTCTTGGAATGTTTTATTGCGAGTGTCAATGATGCCTTGCACCAATTTCGCGGTTTTCATTGCTTTCTCTGCCGTTGCCGAGTCTGCAATCGATTGAAACTCGGCAATACCCTCCTCAAATTCCACTCCCGCTTGGCGGCCTTTGAGCACCAGAACCTGTTCGGCAATCACCGCCGCCGCCGTTTGAACTGCATCAGTTCTTTGGCGCATCTGTTCCATCATGGCACGAAAATCACCCCCGGAATTGGGACCTCTGCCTCTTCCTTCACGACCGCCAGGTGTTTCTATGCCTTCCATAGCTTTCTTGATGGCTGCCAGCTGCTTTTCGATCTCCTCGACAGCTCTATTAGTCGATTCAATATCTAATCGACTACCCCGGGCACCCCTTGGGCCGCCGCGGCCACCTCGGGATCGGTCCAGGCTGGGATCTTCACGAACCTCGAGGCCGGGACCTCGGTTAGAACGCTGCCCGAATGCCGTCCATGAGAATGACAATATCGCCAACATTACGATGATTGAGACTGCGCATTTCTTCATGATATTGACCTTTCTATAATAGGAACTAGTTACGTCCCTATTTCATTCCACCTTGCTTATCTTGTCGTTCCTGAACTCTATTTTCTGGTTACCCTACAGTGTGATATCTTTGAGTTCCCAGCCTTTGCGGAAGTTGGGTTTAACATACTCGTTGGCTTTCTCATTGTTTGTGAAACGCAGATTCTTGCCATCCCACAGGAGTTTTTCATTCGGGAAACGCCAAGATATGGCTCCGAGCAGCATCCATTCCGTGTATGGTCCGGCGATGCTGAAGTTAGAGCACGATGACTTACCTCCTTTGCAAGCCCTTATCCAGTCCTTAAAATGTCCTGGTGAACGCTCCAGCACTTTCTCTGGATTCTTGTAGTCCGGCATTTTAGATTCCGGAATCAGGTGGACACTCTCGCCACGTCCGCTGGTTCCCATAAAACCTTTTGTCCCAATGAATATTTCGTTGTAACCTTGTACATCCTGATCGGTTAAACCTTTCGGTGTCTTGAAATTCCCCGTCATGTTGCCTTCATACCAATAGATGGTTAGCGGAGGCATTTTACCGGATGGTACATACTTATGTGGACGTTCAGGAAATTCCATCTTGCACGAATAGTGAGGGTATGTAACAGGATTCACTCCATCAACCGCTGTGCATTCAACGCTGGTGGGACTTCCGAGTTGTAAGGCCCAGTTGGCTGGCCCTAACATGTGGATGCCCCAGTCTCCAATCATTTGCGTGCCATACTCCAGGAATCCCCGCCAGTTTTTCGGATGTATATCGGAACTGTATGTGTGTTCTGCGGCGCGGCCTGTCCATAGATCCCAGTCAAGCGTCTCGGGTATTTCCTCAATGGCCGGCCATTCCGTTATACCGCGTGAAAAGCCTCCACGGCTCATCGAGTGGACCTCGGTTATGTCACCGAGATCACCGTTCCAGATGACTTCACAGGCTATTCGCGTCGCTATCGCAGAGTATCCCTGGTTGCCCATCTGGGTCGCTACTTTGTACTTTTGCGCAGCCTTGGTCAGCAGGCGGGCTTCCCAGACGCTCTGGGTAAGCGGCTTCTGGCAATAAACGCCCAGGCCTCGCTCCATTGCATACAGCGCCACTGTGGCGTGCATATGGTCAGGAATTGTGACTGTTATTCCGTCGAGGTTCTTTTGCTCTTTGTCCAGCATCTTACGGAAATCCCTATACCGCTTGGTAACGGAGTATCGCTCTCCCGCTCGATTCAGGAAATTCTCATCCACGTCGCAGAATGCATAGAGGTTTTCGCTACTGACGCTTCTAACGTCGTTGCCTCCCTGCATGCCACCAACGCCGACACAGCCGACGTTCATCTTCTCGCTCGGCGCTTGCTGTCCTGATTGTGCCAGAACGTGTCGTGGTACAATTGAGAAAGCGGTCAGCGCTGCCGTCGTTGTCATGAATTCACGTCTGTTTGTCAGTTTTTGAACTTGTTTTCGTTCTACCATTGTCATCCCCTTTTTTGTACTAAGAATGTTTCAATTATCGACTGTATTGGCACTTACTTTGGAATCACCCATTGAAATGCGCTTTTATCTACCGGATATGGCAATTTCCTAAATTCGGAATCCAGCGGTTTATTGAAAAAGAGATGGTCGGCGTAATCCAGCAAATCTCCGATATTGGGGGGATATGTCCGACGGGTCGGAAGCGAATACCGATTTGATTCCCGGCGTTTATTACAGAACTCACATTTGCAATGACCGCGAGAATGATAAAAAATTTGAAGACGTTCATTGAATTAACCACGATTAATTAATGAATGCAGTTTTGTCGGCTTGATAAAACATTCGATCGGGATCACTCATGCCGCAGGGCTTCGATGGGATCGAGATTGGAAGCGCGAACAGCGGGATAAATACCGAAAACGATACCGATCCCCATACTGATTCCTAGGGATAGGATCAGACTATACGCGGTGACGAGTGTGGGCATACCGGCGAAGACGGTGATCAACCAGGGGATCAGCAGCCCGATCGCCATACCGATCATCCCGCCCACTGTAGAAAGAACGACGGTCTCAATCAGGAATTGGATGATGATCTGTTTTTTCTTGGCGCCGATGGCCCGCCGGATACCGATCTCACGGGTGCGTTCGGTGACCGAGGCCAGCATGATATTCATGATACCGATTCCCCCGACGAGTAGGCTGATCCCGGCGATCGAGCCTAACACGATATTGAAGGTCCGCTTGGTGGCCTCTGCCTGCCGAAGCAGCGCCAGGGGAACGCTAATGCGGTAGTCGACTTTTTTGTGGAATTTTTTCATCATGGCTTCGATACCGGCGGAGGCGGCCTCGACCCGGTCGGTGGAATCCACTTCGGCGATGATCTGATGAAGCTCGACTCTTTCCCGCGTAAACGTACCTGCGGTGTTTTTCATGAATATATCGCCATAACGTTCGCGGGCAACTCGAATGGGAATGTAGGCGTCGATTTCCTGGTCGGGTGTTTGAAGATCGCCGCCGATATTGCCCGCGTTCTGAACGATTCCGATCACTTCGAAATATTCTTTCCCAAGCCGAAGCGCTTGGCCGATGGTGTTTTTCCCCGCCAAAAGACGGCGAACGCCGTGTTCGGTGAGCACGACGACGTTGGCGCTGGCGTTTATATCCCGATCGACGATAACCCGGCCTGCCACAACATTGCGTTTAACCAGTTCGAACCAGCTGGGGGTCGTGCCGACAATGCGAAGTTCCATGCTGCGCGCCCCTAAACGGCCCTCTTTGCGAATGATCTTTGCGGGAACGGTCCGGCGAATACTGGGGAAACTTTCAGCGAGTCGAATTTCGTCTTCGTACAGCAATCCGTAAACGCTCATCATGATGCGTACGTTCGTGGCGTTTTCCTCTTCCATCGGTTTTGCCGAGGTGATGATGATGTTATGGCTGCCCAACTTGCCGATGCGGTCCAAGGCGTCTTTACTGGCACCTTCACCGACGGCGAGCATCGCGATGACGCTGCCCACGCCGAACACCACACCCAGCATCGTTAGCAAAGAGCGAAGTTTGTGCAGCAAGAGATTGTTTACGCCGAGATTGATTTCGCGAATGTATTTTGAAAGGTTCATTTCGTCTCGCCTTCGATCCGTTCGATAACGCCATCCAACATATAGAGCCGTTTTCTGGCGAAATCCGCGATGATGCGTTCATGCGTCACCATGATGATGGTTTTGCCTTCTTCGTTAAGTTCAGCCAGCAATTTCATGATTTTAACCCCGGTGATGGAATCGAGGTTGCCGGTCGGTTCGTCCGCCAGCAGGATTTCGGGATCGTTCGCCAGGGAGCGGGCGATCGCCACGCGCTGCTGCTGGCCGCCCGATAGTTCGGTTGGCCGGTGTTGAAGACGATCCTCCAAACCAACCCGGCGGGCAATCTCATGCGCCCGCTGAGCGCTGCGTTCCTGATCCCAGCCGAGATAGTACAAGGGCAGCATGATGTTCTCTTCGACC
>CAZSIZ010000159.1:0-13848 GCA_964606645.1 uncultured bacterium | reverse complement strand
TAACCTACCTTAAAATAGGTGAAAATTTGTCTTGACAATGGGGTACACTTCATATATAACATCATGGAAGGCAAGAACGCCATCAAATGGACTCGGTTATCTTGCAGCGATTTTCGGCCCAATGAGGTTCGTCTCCAATTGTTTGTTTTGGCCTATAATCTAGCGAATTTCGTTCGATGTTTTGCTCTTCTCAAAGCGATGAAGGATTGGTCGCTGACAACCCAACGGGAGAAACGGATCAAGATCGGGGCGAAGATGGTATCTCATGCGAGATATTTCACGTTCCAGATGACAGAAGTAGCGGTGCCAAGAGAACTTTTTGAAAGAATTCTCAAAAATATTCATAAACTTAAACCGATACTAGTATGACGGTTTGATTGGGTGCACTGAAAAAGGATAATTCAAGATAGCTGTAGGGAAAGCGCGTCTATTTCGATGGATTTTTGGACAGAACTGACTGATTTATCCGTGGTTTTTCCATGAAGTCCTCTTGACATGATACCTTCTAACATGAGAAAATCCAATAGAAAATCTGAGAATGGGATAATTTCTCATTCTAAATGGGGAATCCCGATTCAATTCAACGGGTAGCAACCGCCTAGTATTGCCATGCAATACTAGGCGCGCTTTACGGTTTTCATACTTTACGAAATGAAAGGAGAGAAATTAGTTCTTATCAATCTCTTCGCTAAAGCGAAGGAAAGTTGTTCTTTTTTGTAATTTTTTGGGAAAAATCAAACAATTCAGAGGAATGAAAGGAAGAGTTACAATGAAAAACTTTTTATTAACATCCCTTATCTTGGCTGTGACGTTGTGCATGGCCACGACTCCCGCGATTGCGCAAATTGGCGCTTTCGATAGCAGTATGGATATCGGCGATGTTGGCGCAGCCGGTTCGGCTACGGCTGAGGATATTGGTGAAGGATCCGGGGATTTTGGCGCGGCTCAGTATGAGTACGTGATCCAAGCCAGTGGCGCGGATATCTGGGGAACGGCAGACGAATTCCATTACGTCTATATGGAAGCAGAAGGCGATTTCACTATTTACGGCCGCACGGATATTGAAGTGGGTTCAGGCAATGCAGATTGGGCCAAAACGGGTCTCATGGTCCGTGATAACCTGACTCCTGGTTCCCCGTATGCCTATGCCATGTTTCGTTCGAACATGGACTTCATGCCGCAGTGGCGTGACGAACAGGACGCAGACGCGTCATGGACCGGTGACAGTATCATCGTTCCAGCCGCTGAAGTGCAAGAATATTGGGGTGAAGACGTTACTTACACCATATCATTGGAACGCCGCGGTAACACATTTAGTTACTATTACGTATCGATTGAAACCGGTGAACAGGTGCTTGTAGAAAGCCATACAGTTCCCGGTATGCAAGACCCTGTATACGTTGGTATGGCGGTTACTTCCCATGAAGACGGTCAAACCTCAACCGCTTACTGGCGGAATGTAGGTATCGAATTCCGTTCCTTCAACACCTATGAAACCTTCTCCTATCCAGATGATGATCCAGGTACAGGACTGGATGCGCTTTCTGCCAACGGTGGTACTGGTTGGACCAGTGACTGGACCGCTTCCGGCGCGAATTCTCCCAGCGCACTGGATGAGGCAGCTCTCGAAGCAGGTCTTGTTGTCAATCAGCCCGATCCGGAATTCAACGTAGGTGGTTATTCCGCGAAGATCACTGGAGATGCGGGTAATGGTATGGGACGCACAATAGCACCCGAAGCCGCTGGTGATATCTGGATCTCCTTCGTCTTCCAGGAAGAAGGACCTGCGGCGGATCATTGGTCCGGTTTGACAATCTTTGCATCGGATGGCTCCGAATCCAGTTTTATCGGTAAACCGTACAATGCGGCAACCGCCGGTATCGGCAACCTTCCTGATGGCGACAGCCTAACCGATGTCGATTATACCGTTCCCAATCATTATCTCGTTCGTATCGACATGGATCCAAATCCAGGTCAAAACGATAGCGTCTACCTGTGGATCAATCCCGACGAAACAGACCGCATGGATACTTATGATGCGGGTGGTTCCAAAAACGATGAGATCCTGGATGTCGCAGAAATCAGACTGCGTCGTGGTGGAGCGGCTGGTTCTTCCTACTTCGACAATATCTGGATCAGTTCGGATGCCGCTTTGCCTCCCGCTGGCGCTGGCCGTGTCGATTTAACCTTCAACAATCCAGACCGTGATCCTGCTATTCCTGTTTGGGATGTTATTTCCCTTGATAGTGTTGTTGATGCGATCACAGGCGAAACTGGTTATGGCCATGACAATGGCAACAACCACTATCTCGTTGTAAGTGGTTATATCTATGATATGAATGTTGCTCGGGGTTTACCACCGGATCGTATGAGCGGTTTGAACGGCCACGTATTTGGTCCCTATAACAATGCCTCTCTTGAACTGGGATTAAAGAACTCCGTAAAGTTCATGAACAACGATGAACAGCGTGGTCCCTTCACGTTTGACGTGGTTCCTCCAGGTCAGTATAGAGAATTGCGTTCATCCGCGACGGTTGGTAATGGTTTTGGTGCTTTAATAACCACTCTCAACTTTGAAGACGGAAGCACGGAAGTGACTGAACTCCATGCGGATGACTGGTACCGGGATCCACCGGATAGTTCTTGGCAGTTTGCCGATGTACGCCTGTTGATCGATGGTATGAACCGGTTGTCAGGGGACAATTCTTTTGATGGTCGCTTTGATCCAGCGGTCAATGAAGACAAGGCTCCTGTGAATCCGGATAAAGTTCTGGTTTCCGTCACGTTGGAATTGGATCCCAGTCGAAGTGCGAGCAGCCCTGGATTCAACCTGTATGATATCTGGGCATTACCAGCGGATAGCGTAGTAACCCCGGTTCAGAACTGGATGCTTCACTAAGATTGATGATTCGATTATATGATGGGTTGAAAAAAAGACCCATCCTACAGAATTAAAATGAAAATCCCCCGGAGCCTTATGCTTTGGGGGATTTTTTTATCTTTATACTGCTTTTCAAAGATCGTTTCGTAAATGCGGCCCCAAAAATCCCGAGAAAGTACTGGATTTTTCAAATCGTAACGCGTTCAATCCGAACATATTTTTGAAAACCGCCCTAATCAAGAGTTTACAATGGATTGATTGCCATAAAATTTATGACAAACTGGCGGAACATAAAGCCTATGAAGTGGTGATTCATTCTTTCAAGTCAGGAAAACCCATCTCGTTCACATAAACGTCCTGAAAACGACGATCGGCGCTGAGCGTAACATGCCCCACCATCGAACAGACCGATTCCCATAAATTATCGCCGAACTCACTATCGAACAACGCCATTTTCGCACCCAGCATTGCCGTATTCCCCGCCGGAACCACACAATCGAAAGTCGGCCCGAACAAGCCGATCCGGTTGGCGCTGTCGAGGTTGATATAATTGCCGAACGCCCCCGCCAGGCAGATGCGATCCAGATCGGAATAGGAAGCGTCGAGGCGTTCCAGCAGGATACGCATCCCCGCCGCAATCGCCCCCTTCGCCAACTGCAGCTGCCGGATATCGTTTTGGGATAGTGAAATCGATTCGCACAATGGCAGGCTCTCTTTTCCGTGAGCCAGCCTTCCGCTGCTTTCAATCAAACCCAGTTCAAGTCCCACCGCCACTGCATCCACCAATCCGCTGCCGCAAATGCCGCGAGGGGCCACGTGTCCTATCGTCTGGCAGGAGAATTCCCCGCCGAGTGCCTGGACCGACGAGATCGCGCCGGTCGATGCTCGCATCCCTCTCGAAATCCGTCCGCCTTCAAACGCCGGTCCCGCCGCGGTGGACGCGCAGAGAATCCCTTCTCGATTTCCGATCACGATTTCACCGTTCGTGCCCAGATCGACCAGCGCGGTTAGTTTTTCGTTTTCATGAAGCCGGGTGGCAACGATCCCAGCCAGGATATCGCTTCCCACGAATCCCCCCAGGCAAGGCAAGAAATTGACTGAAGGATCGTCTTTCAGCGTCCAGCCCAGCTCGCTGGCCCGAAACCGGCCCCAGTCTTTCTGTTCCGGCTCGAAGGGATAATTCGCCATCGGCTCTGGATCGATCCCGGAGAACAGATGGTGCATAACGGTGTTGCCGACAAGGGTGATATTCGACAGGGGAGCGTCGCCGTCACTGCCCGATCGTAAGCGAACGATCAACCGCCCGATTTCATCCCGGATCAGTTCCGTCAGCCGATCCCGCCCGTTTTCAGAAACGGCATACTGAACGCGGGACATCAGGTCCGCCCCGTATTTCGCTTGTGGATTGAGTGCCGTCTCCACCCCGCGCACCTGTCCCGTCTCCCGATCGATCAACTGCGCGACGAGAGTCGTCGTGCCTAAATCGATCGCTACACCCAATCCTTCGCAGGGAGTGAATGTAAAAACCGTATCGTCGGAGAGAATGGAGACATCCCATTGGGCCAGCTCGAGCGCAAGGTCTTCATCGGCACGCAACAAACACGCCAGACGCCAACCGGCGGATAATTCATCTTTGGAGAGAACCTGTTCCTGTTCGGGAGTGACGGGAAGATTTCCGCTCAGAACGCGCACACGGCATCCCCGGCATAGACCTTTTCCACCACAGGGAAACTCCACGCCGTAATTGAAAAGCACGTCGCTCAGTGGCGCGCCACGATCGGCGTCGATAGTTCGCCCCAGGGGATGCAGCTCGATTCGGATGCGGTCGTTCGTCATAACTTGTCAGGAAGAAAGGATCGATTCGGGTTGATGGGACCGGGCGTATTCTGTCAAGACGCGCACGTTTTCATCCGGTGCGTCGCGCGGAATCTCACATCCGGCTCCGACGATGTATCGAACGCCGGAATCGCGGTGACACTGAGTAACACCGCCCAGAACATCGTCCGGTGTTCCGTTGCGAATAACCGTCACCGGATCGAGATTACCGAGCAGAACTTGATCCGGCCCCATGATCTGCCGCGCGTCTGCCATGGGATTCATCCAATCCAAATCGACGATATCACAGCCCAGTTTTCCAATGCCTTCATACAGAGGATGCGTTTTGCCACAGATATGCAGACGGATCAACGTCCCCATTTCACGCAAACCGTCAACCAGTTTCTTTTCATAAGGCCAGACGAATTCGTCGTATAAGTTCGGCCCGACCAGCGAAGCGGCCGCGTCGCCGATCCCGATCAGATCCGCGCCCGCCTCGATCTGTGCGCGGGCGGATTCCAATTCCATGTCGATAACGAATTCAAACAGATCGCGGATGAATACCGGATCGTCGTAAAAATCAAGCATCAGCGTGTTGATGCCCCGAAGATCGGCGCCCTGCGCACAAGGCCCTTCAACCCAGCCTTCAATGAGTTTCTCCCCGTTTAATTTCTCTTTGAATAGCGCGATTGCTTTCACCCGATCGTGCAGGCGGCCGCCTCCGAGCGGATCGGGAATTTTCAAATCATTCAGCACGGTTTTATCCGCAAGCAAGGCGTTGTTATCGTCGATGGCAGGGGGCTGATCTTCGAAATATTCGATCGCCGAACCCAAATCGGCCGCTTCGCGCGCGGGATCGGAAATAACGGAAACGTAATCGAAATCGAATTCCTCCGCCGTCCGAATCTGCCCTTCGACCAGCACGCGGTAATCGCGGGCGTACTCACCGTATTTCCTCCCGATTCGATCCACGGCGAACATCATAGTGATCGGCATCAACGGTACGCGGTCGATCGATTCGCCGTTTAGAAAAGCAAGAATCCGTTCTCGTCCGTTCACGATCCAGTTCCCTCCACGGTGATAATATCGTCTTTATAACTTGGGGCGATTCGATCGCCTGGTTGCACGGTCAGGAACTCGCCGTTCTCCCAAGGGCCGTCGGTAAGGCGCTGAATCAGGGATGAATCGCCTTGAATTCGATCGAACGTCCAATTCCGTTCGGTAGCCCGTTCTTTGGCTTGCGCTTCAAAATAACCGTCAGGCCCAACGCCCATTTCAATATACGCGATCCGGTCGTAATGCCGGGTCAGATCGCCCAGTTGTTCGTAGAGATATTTGGCATTGTCTTCGCCATACTTCTCGACCATCTCCTCGTAACTCTGTTTCAGGCCGAACGTCTCCTGGATCGCGAGTTGATTCAATTCGGATTCGTCATCCCCGCGTTCGATCCAGCCGGAGGTCAAATAATACGTGCCGGGATTGTTGTTGAAGCATTCCAGATAACGCTCCTTGCTGCCAAGAAACAGTGTGATGCAATCGTGGGCGCGGGGAACGATGACCGGGAGCGAACGCGCGACCAATCCCACCAAACCGTTGTTGCACAGGCCATAACCCAAAACGACCGCATCGAATTGAGATTCATCCACCTGGGCGAACGTCTCCTGAATCCGGGCGCTCATCTTTTCACAACCGATGTCGTGCAGACCTTTGGGGAGAAATTCGAGATCGATCCGGTTCGGGGACCGCGCCGTCGCCGAGCAGATTTCACGATAGAAGATTTCACAAGCGATCAATTTTATACGCATGGCGGTCTAATACTCTGTCACACGTGTTTTTATGGGAAACAGAAACGCGTAGGGGCAGGCCCCTGTGCCTGCCCATGTTCTATCCTGCCTAATCAATACTACAAAGCGAGTTGTTGCCGGACGGCGCGGATAAAATCGGGATTCGTTCCACAACAGCCGCCGATAAAACTCGCACCCGCCTCAACCAACGCGGGCACGTAGGAAGCGAACTCCTCGGGCGGTGTCTGATACATCACCTTGCCATCGACGATTTCGGGCATCCCCGCGTTTGCTTTGATCCAGACCGGGCGGTCCGATGCGGCTTTCAGGCGTTTGCAGATATCGACGAACCCGGCGATCCCCTGGCCGCAGTTGGAGCCGATCACATCCGCCCCCGCACTGGTCAGCGCTTCCGCCGCCTGTTCCGGTGTTGTGCCCATCATCGTGCGGTCTTGATTTTTCCCCGCATCGAACACCATACAGCCCACCACCGGAAGTCCCGTCTCACGCGCCGCCGCAATAGCGATTCCCGCCTCCACCGGATCGGACATGGTTTCGACCACGATCGCGTCCGCGCCTCCTTCGGCGAGGGCCTCGGCCTGCTCGGCAAAGACAGCCTTCAGTTCGTCTTCCGTCGTCTGCCCCATCACGATCAGCTTGCCCGTGGGGCCAATGGAAGCGAAGACTTTGGCCTGGTCCGAGACCGCTTGCTTGGAAATCTTCGCCCCTTCCCGATTGATATCCGCAGCCTGGTCCGCCAAACCGAATTTTTCCAGACACAGACGGCTGGCACCGAAAGTGTTCGTCAAAACGATCTGGCTTCCTGCTTCTGCGTATGCGCGGGCGACGGCTTCGACCCGGTCGGGATGGCTTAAGTTCCATTCATCGGGACAGTCGCCGGGTTCCAGCCCCTGCGCTTGCAATTGGGTTCCCCACGCGCCATCCGTTACGGAAGGGCCGTCAGCGATTAATGCTTGGATTAATGGATTCATCGGTTTCCGTCTTTCAGAAACTTTGTGGTGCAGGCTGGAAGCCTGCACCACAAAACAATTTGGTTCCAAACTATGCGGGATTAGGCCGAGGCAGCCATTTCACGTGCTCTTGAGACAGCGACACGGGCGTTTTCCCCGTAGACATCGGCCCCGATCTCCTCGGCGTAATTCGGCGTGATCGGTGCGCCGCCGATCATCACTTTTACGCGATCGCGAACACCCGCATCCTTCAAGGCGTCGATCGTCGTTTTCATGGAAGGCATGGTCGTTGTAAGCAAGGTAGACAAACAGACCAGGTTGACCTGTTTCTCCTCGATTGCCGCGATGAATTTCTCCGGGGCAACGTCCACACCCAGATCGGTCACTTCGAATCCGCCTCCCTCCAGCATCGCCGCGACGAGGTTCTTGCCGATGTCGTGAAGATCGCCTTTAACGGTTCCGATCGCTACACGTCCAACCGGTTCAACCCCGCTTGCGGCCAGCAGCGGCTGGATCAATTCAAGAGCGCCTTTCATCGCGCGGGCGGCGAGCAGCAGTTCGGGAATGAAATACTCCTCCTCCTCGAAACGTCTGCCCACTTCATCCATTGCCGGGATCATGTGTTCCGTGACGATCGAATTGGGATCGGTCTTCTCGTTCAAAGCGTTCTGAGTGATTTCTACTGCTTGTTTATCTTTTCCCGTTAAAATCGCATCGTAGAGCGCTGACAAATCAGCCATGTTCTTTCTCCCATCCATAATTTGCGTTACCGGTTTAACATCAAATAGACGATCGCATGAATCAAATAATGAAAAACGCTTGCTGTCAAGCCGTTCTATGCTAACACACAATCGCTAGCCTGTCTGCTGAACGAATGCGATTCGACGTAAAGAAAACAAAACGAATAGACGAATCCGCCATATCCACAGCTTCGGAGTTTTCGTGTATATTATGTATCGATGCCATTGAATGATAAAAAAACACAGGCTTCCAATCCGCTCCGTTTGGAGTATCACCTGGGAAGGACTGTTCGTGACTGAATCCATTCCGATCGATCCTGAAGCGATCGAACGAATCAATCGAATAGGAGGGCCGGATCTAGTCGTCCGCATGATCGGCGTTTTTTTAGATTTTATTCCCGACCATCTTCAAACCATCGAGAATGCGAAAAAGGAAGAAGATTGGGAATCCGCCGCAAAAAGCGCTCATGCAATGAAATCCAGTGCGGGAAATGTCGGTGCGAATTCCCTGTTCGATCTCCTTGATCGAATCGAACGAAAAGCGGCAAATCAGGAATGTGAAGGGATTGCAGAATTGATTAACGAATTACGCCCTCTCTATGAAAAAACTCGGAAGTGCCTGCTGGAAATACAGAAAGGATTGTCCGAATGAAAAAAATTGCCGTCATCGAAGATAACCCCGACAATCGTCTGCTCGTCCAGGCTATTCTCGAAGACGAATACGACGTGTTCGAGTATGAAACCGGGATCGAAGCCCTCGAAGCGTTCAAAACCGAAAAACCCGATCTCGTTCTTCTCGATATTTCCCTTCCCGAAATGGATGGGCCGGAAGTCCTCGAACGAATCCGGTCGGATGAGAGCCTGCGCGATCTGCCCGTCATCGCTTTGACCGCTCACGCGATGGATGGAGACCGGCAAAAATTCCTGAACGCTGGATTCAACGATTACGTCAAAAAACCGATTATCGATGAGGCTCTTTTGTTTAGGGCGATCGAGAAATGGTTAAATCGGCAGGAAATCTGAACGCGAATGCTCTTCGGAAAAATTAGAACGGAGGGGGTGGGATTCGAACCCACGAAACCCTTTTGAGGTTTACACGATTTCCAGTCGTGCTCCTTCGGCCAACTCGGACACCCCTCCCAGGTTAAATATTTGCGAAAATGATTGTAGCCATTTCGCCCAGGGATGGTAGGGATACAAACGAACCTTCAATTAAAAAAGAGTGTAGACAGACTCGGATTTAAATGAGAGACTTATCGAGTAACGCTACGGGTGATCTCACCCGGAATAGAGGAAATATCTTCAATTCTATCATTGAATGAAAGGGAGGAACGTAATGAAAAAGACGAATTCTTTACTGATCGTTATAATGGTGTGCGGTTTCAGCCTGTCGCTGGCATCGGCGGATACGATCGTATGGTGGCGGTTCGAAGAAGGCACGGCGGGAGAGGTCGTCACCACGGTTCAGGATTGGGCGTCGGATGGGATATCCGAAGGTTCGTTATCCGGTGGCGATCCGTCAGGCGACCCGGTTTACGCTTTGACCGATCACGCGCTCGACGTGAATGGTCTGACGGATAACGTTGCTTTGCAGATGGATGGATTCGATGACTATATTCCCAACATCCCCTTTGTCACCCTCACGCTTGAAAACACGTTCACGATGGAGTGCATCATCAACTGGGCGGGCGCGATGGAGACACCTGCGGAAGGTTTCCGTGCCACCGATATGATTCTTCAGCAAAGCGACGGCATCGGCACGGGGCGTTCGCTGCTGTATATTCAAACCAATGAATTGGATGAAGCGGCGATTCCAACCTTCGCGAGTTATCTGGGTGGGGCGACCACTGATATCCCCGATGTCGAAGTGCCTTCCAACCAGTGGATTTATGTCGGTTTGACTTATGACAACGGCATCCTCACGCTTTGGATGGACACGGATTTAAGCGACGGCGTTCAACCGGACGCCAATATCGGTGAAAATTTTATCGATTTCGAAGATAACGATGCGCCCCTCATTCTCGGCAGACACAAATCATTGGTTGATTACTTCCACGGGCAGATCAGCGAGTTCCGCGTTACCGACAGCGGATTAGCACCGGATGGAATGTCACCGCCCCCAGATCACCTACAAGTCAGCCAGAAGGTAGCCGTACAGGAATGGCCGCTACATTAAAGTAAGTCCGTAGGGTGGGTCGCGCTTTTTGACCCACCATTTTTTTCTGAGAATTGACAACTGATCACTTTCAGTCCCAATGATCGCGAATAAAATCAGCGCTCTCCTTCGCAAGAATATCGGCGCTGGGAGCCAACTCGCGCCAGATCGCCGCCGCAGCCGCGATCTCCTTGATCGCCGGGAGAAACGATTCCACCGTCAGCCAGCTGTCATAACCGATCGCCTTCAACGCCGCGAATGATTCGTCCCAAGGCACATGGCCGGTCCCGACAATCCCTCGGTCGTTCTCACTGCAATGGAAATGAATGAGTTTCGATCCGCTGTTTCGGATAGCGGCGACTGGATCTTTCTCCTCGATGTTGGCATGGAACGTGTCGTAGTGCAGGCCGATGAGAGAACTCCCTACCTCATCCGCCAGTTTAACGGCATCTTCGGCCACGTTCAGGAAATACGTCTCGAACCGGTTGAGCGGTTCGAGCGCAATAGGCATGTGAGCGGCTTCGGCGTGTTCCATGACGTTCTTCAATGCCAACACGGCATGGCTCCACTCCACCTCGATCCGTCCGCGTCCCACCAGTCTCCCTACGGGTGAGTGGATGGGACCGCAGATCACCTCGCAGGAAATCGCTTCGGCGATGTCGATAATTCGTTTAAGGTAATCGACGCCGTTCTGCCGGTTGGCGGGATCGGGATCGATCAAACTTCCATCCGGTGGCATGACGGTGCAGATCGTGCATTTCATGCCGGAATCGTTCAGTGCTCTTTTCACCAGCGCCGTGTCGAATCCCTCCGTCGCGAACAGGGGAATCTCCACGCCGTCGAATCCCAGCTTCGCCATTCGATGGAAGAGATCGGTCTCATCGGAAGAGAAATTACCCGTCCAGAGGAGAAGATTGATTCCGACTTTCACCATTGCGTCTCCACAATCATTCGATCGAACGGGTTAGTCCCTTATCAGATAAATCGATCGCAAAACGGTAAAAAAATGTCGGCGAAAAGTCCCCTCTCCCTCTGGGAGAGTACATCGCGTCGCACCGACAGGTGGACACGATGGCTTTTAAGGGTGAGGGTAGCAATGCATAAGCGTATCGATGATTCTTCGATCGTCAGACCAAAAGACCCTAAACCCTAGACCCTATCAGGTTACGGATTGATGACGGCCTTCATCGCCCGGTCTTTTTTATCATTGACATTCCCGATGGCTTCAGCCAATTGACCCAGCGGATAGGTATGGGAACAGAGCGGATCGACATTGACCAGTCCCGTCGCGATGGCTTGAAGCGCCGTCGGCCAGGTTCCGGGAGCGAGCCACGAGAAACGGATGGTCTTGTCCCACAGAATCGAAGCCAGCGCGGGAACGCGCACGACCGCATCGTCGGCCGGTAACCCGAAATAGACGATCCGCGCGCGCCGTCCGGTGATATCCAGCGCCGTTTCCATCGCCCCGACATTGCCCGTGGCGCAGATCGCGGCGTCGGCGAACTTGCCGTCCGTCTGCTCTTCGATGGCTTTCTTGAAGTCCGGTGTATAGTAGGGCGAGTCTTTTTCGACGGGATTGTATTGAATATCCGCGCCCAGATCCTTCGCGATATCCAACCGGTAATCGACGACATCGACGATGGCGACTTTACCCGCGCCTTTCGACTTGATCAGCTGCATCATCATCGCGCCGATCACCCCACCACCCAGCACGACGGCGAAATCGCCCAGGTGGATGTCCATGTTGGTGACCCCATAAGTCGCGCAGGCCAGAGGTTCGGTCAACGCGGCCTGGTCGAATGAGACGCCGTCTGGAATCTTATGCACGCCGGTATAATTCGAGATGCAATACTCGCCGAATCCGCCATCGACCGAGACACCGAGAACAGACTTCTTCTCACACAGGTTGGGCATCTGCCGCTTGCATATTTCACATGCGTTGCAGTATTGAACGGGATCGAGAACCACCCGGTCGCCCTTTTTGAACAGTCCGAGTTTTTCGGGAATGGCTCCCACATCGGCCACTTCGCCGCAAAATTCGTGTCCGAGAACGAGCGGGCCTTTCCCGTCCGCCGTCTCCAGGGAACTCATCCCATAGTAATAGGCGACATCCGAACCGCAGATCCCGCACGATTTGACGCGAACGAGAATTTCGTCGTCCTTCGGTGTCGGAACGTCCACGGATTTCAGTTCCATCTTTTTGGGTTCGTAAAAAATTTGCGCCGCCATTGTCGCAGCCATGATTAATTCCTCCCAATGATTGATCGTCGTTCAGGCATAAAAGCCTGACGGTTGTAGGGGCAGACCCCTGTGTCTGCCCATGTGAATTCATCGAATAATCGATAAACTTTTGTATTGCCAGCCTCTCCCAAAAGGAGAGGGAATAGAATGAATTGTTTGTTAATACTTGTCCAAAAACGGTTGCAAGAATTTCTGCGCGTTCCGGGTCACATCCCACGCTTCCGGCCAGAAGCAGAGATCGATGCAGTACCACTGCCCGGTGTATTCGGCATCGTTGACGATAGCGGAAAGCGCCTCGTCGAAGTCGATTTTGCCTTCCCCGAATGGGCGGTGAGTGCTGGTTTCGTTATTGTGCAGTGTGCCGTCGGAATCGATCACATGGACATGTCCGATCATGCCTTTCAGCATCCCCGCGAATTCGGCGACTCCACCGGGAAGCGTCTCTTTCGCCCCTTTTTGCCGCGATCCTTCCACAGCGCACATATAGGCGTGGCACGTATCGAAAAGAATCGAGAAATTGGGATGATTGACGTCTTTCACCAGCTGGACCACTTCGCTGGGTTTATTGATATAGAAACCCGGTTCGAATTCCCAGATCATCTTGACGCCGTTGTCCTCGGCGATCTGGGCACACGCACGCCAGTTCTCCACGATACGGTTCCAGGCAGTTTTATCGTCAACTCCGGGAATCCCATCCGGCGGGCTGACGGTATCCACCCGCAACGCGGGCGAGCCGAAATCCATGCAGAGTTGCAGATTCTTCTTAAATAAATTGATATAGAAGTTATCTTTCTGCGCCTCATCGGTTCCCGGACCCGGATAGGCCCAGAAGTCCGCCGCCATTCCGGATATTTCCAAACCGTTGGCTTTGATCAGGTTGACGACTTTCTGCCGATCCGCCTTCATGGGATAGTCGTCGGGATGAATGTGCGGCCGAAACGCGCCGACTTCGATTCCGTCGAGGCCGTAAGCCCCAAGGGTACGAACAACCGTGTCAAACGGCACTGGATTGGTTTCGTAAGGCCCAAATGCGTAAGCCCAAGAGCCGATCGATAATTTCTTTGCCATTGTCTCTCCTCCGAGAAATCAAATAATTCACGTCTCCCCGATCGAGTCAATCACTCATCACGGGAAAACACGTAACACCCAATTTACACGCGCATTTCAAAAAAAATGAAACGCTTCCGTCTTACAATTCAGCCGGACAGTAGGGTGGGCTCAAAGCGCACAGGCTGTGTCACAATAATTCTCGTTACCCATC
>CAZSIZ010000158.1:0-13936 GCA_964606645.1 uncultured bacterium | reverse complement strand
AATTCAATGCCTTTAGACAGACTTTCTATTATACTCATTTTGTTTAAAACTCCGGTATAGCAAATACGGCAATCCCACCCCCAATAGAAACCACACGGGAAAGTGAATCTTGAACAGTGTATTCATCCGCGCCACGCCGTAGTTGTCTTTCAAATAAATAAACTCGCACCCGGCGATCATCGACCACGCCAGCGCGCAGGCGATCAACGCAAAAAGTTCGTTCCGACCCCGCGTTTCGGATCGCCGTCCGGACAACGCCGATTCCAGCGTCAGCAGCCACAATCCAAGCGCCAGCACCGGGGCCAGGGCGCAGACCGTATATCGGTACCACCCCCACAAAATCATGAATAGCATCCCCGCCAGCAGCATCACGAATCCCAGTTCCTCTTTTTTGCCCGCTCGGAACATCGGTTCAAGCCGCAGGAAGAAAAACACGATCGTCGCCACCGTATGAAGCCCGAACACCATCAGAAAATCGACCAGCGTGGAATGATAGGCGCTGATGCGGATCAAGTGTTCCTGCTGGGGAGGCTTAAAATGCAGCCAGAACGGCATCGCCAGAAGATACCCCGCAACCGGAATTCCAAGACATAAAAGAAAGAGTGCGTTCTGCCGGTTAAAATTGGATCGCTTCAAAGCGGCGATCGTCGCAAAGATCACGACTCCCGCCAGAAATAACGCACTGATAGGAAAGTCAAAAACGTTCGTCGGAAGGATGTATGCACACGCCATCGCCGTAATCACCAACAAAGGCCATTCATAGCGAAAAAGACGCATCGGATTCAACACAGAGATTCCCCGGAACACGGCGTAACTCAACGCCATAAACAGAAGCAGAAACGGGATGTTGGAAAAGTGAGGATGGATGTCTCCCCAGAGCAACGCGAAAAACGGGAATTCATTAATCGTCTCCCCCTTCCCGTCGAAGATAACGCGGGATGAGTTCCAGAGAAACCCGAAACGCCAATGGTGGAGTGTTTTCCCCATCGATGAGTGATAGATCATTTCCGAAAAACTGGCGATGTTTCCGATAAAAAAGATACACACCGGCGTCAACACCGCCCACCGGCACCGCCCGAAGAGCGCCCGCCCCAGCACAAACGCAATCGCCGCCCCCAGTGCCGCCACAGTCGGAACCGCCAGATTATAAACGATCTCACACCGGATGCCGGTCAACTTGGCCGGGATCGAATGAAGCAGATAGCCGCCGTAGTGGTAGTTGATCGTATGCCCCGCAAGCCAGGGATCGGGAGGCGGTATCTCCGACGCCACCGTCAGCGCGTTGAGCATCATAATATCCATCGGCTTTTCGGTCGAGTTGATACTGGGGTCTTCCCGCCGGGCCAGTAGAAACAGAAGAAAGACAAGAACCGTCAATAGTTCACCGTTAAGCGCCGTTCTCCATTTCAGACGGATTCGCTTCAAGGTCCATTCCCGGCGTCGATAGAACAGAAACGTGGAAAGTCCCAGCAGCGCCAGCGCCACGATCGCAATCCCAAGACGCGAGAAGGGCAGAATATGAAGATAGGCCGCCCACCAGGACACGAACGCCAGCAGCAGCCACCCCAAAGGACGCGACAGCAGGATACCCCCTTCCGGCATACGCCGAAACACAATCGCCGATAACGGCAGTACGATGATCCCGAAGCACGTCAGCGTGATATACCAAACCAACCCAAGCAGCAAGTCATTCCACATAATCTCACGATCCCAAATCGTTTTTTCTTCGCACCGGAACGGTGTATCGCTCTCTACCCCATATCGTTCAATGATATAATCGACGGTATTCAAGTGACATCGAATGATGATACCACGTTTGTTTTGAATCGTTAATCACAATCAACGATCGGGAGAAGTATATCATGATAAACCATTTACGACTGATTCTCGCGGCCGCTTTTTTTCTCACGGCGAATCTAACCGTCCACGGCGCGGAAAAAGTTGTGCCCGTAAAAATCGATTTAGGGCTTGACCGTTTGCGCTCCGAATTCCTCGATCCTCCCAAAGAGTACACCCAGATTCCGTTCTGGTTCTGGAACGACGAGTTGACGGAAGAAGGGATCAAAACCCAGATCGCCATGATGGAGGAAAAAGGCGTCCACGGCTTCGTCCCCCACGGCCGCATCGGCCTCTCCAAGAAAATCGGCTACATGACGGACGAGTGGCTTCGCCTGCTTCGCGTGGCCGTCGACGAAGCGGCACGCCGGGGCATGACAGTCTATCTCTACGACGAAGGCATGTATCCCTCCGGTTCGGCGCATGGAGAAGTGGTGAAAGGTCGCCCCGATCTGGCCTCTCAGGGATTGCGCGTCATTCGCAAAGAGGCCCGTGGCCCCGACAAGCAGTTTTCTTATGACATCAAACTCGAAAAAACCGAAAAACTCGTCGCTGCCGTGTTAATGAAAAAAGGCGATAAAGAGAATACTCATCAAATCGATTCAGCGAAAATCATCCCCCCGTCAGCGTCGGGAACTCTGGACATCCCCGACGGAGACTGGACGCTGTTCGTTTTCGCACAAACACCCAGCGGCGGAGTCATTCGAGGCGTCCATTGGGATGAGGAATCCAACAAGCCCAACGCCCCGCCCGCTTCCGACCTGCTCAATCCGGAAACCACCGAGCGCTTCATCCAATTCGCTTACGATAAGCAATACCAAGCCTTGAAACCTCATTTCGGAAAAACCGTCCGCGCCATGTTCACCGACGAGCCGAGTTTTTTCGCCAAAGGAGGCCGCAGAGGATTGAAACCGTGGACGGCTGGTTTCCTGACCGATGTCAGCGATTTTCTCGGCTACGATTTTACCACTTACCTGCCGCTGCTCTGGGTCAACGCGGACAACGGGATCGAGAACGCCATCCGTCACGATTTTCAATGCGCCACTACCCACGCCCTCAACGAGCGCTATTACAAACCCCTCTCCGACTGGTGCCGGAAACACCAAATCGAGCTGACCGGTCACCCCGCCGGTTCGGGCGACATGGATCCCATCCGCTATTTCCAGCAGCCGGGCCAGGACGTCGTTTGGCGCTGGGTTCTGCCGGGAAAAACCAGCCTCGAAGGCAAAGACAGCACCCTGGGCAAATCCGCCACCAGCGTCGCCTATCAGATGAAGCGTCCTCTGATCCTCAACGAATGTTACGGCGCTTACGGCTGGCGCTTGACAATGGGCGAGATGAAGTGGCTGGCCGACTGGCTCTTCGTCCGTGGTACGAACCGTCTCTCTCCCCACGCCTTCTATTACTCCGTCGAGGGAGACCGAATCTACGAACGCCCCCCATGCGTCGCTTGGAACAACCTCTGGTGGGATGATTACGCCCTCTTCTCGGCCTACACCAACCGCATGTCGTGGCTGCTCTCCGATATCAAGCCGGTCACTCACGTCGCCATCCTGACGCGCCCCGGCCATACCCCCTGGCAAGCGGCGAAGATTCTGTTTGAAAACCAGGTGGATTTTCACTATTTAGACGTCTCGTTTCTCGATGACGTTTCCATTGCAAACGGGAAGATCGCCATCGGTCATGGCGAATACCGGGCGCTGATCCTCGACGATATCGGTTTTCTTCATTCGGACACGGTTGAAAAACTCTCGGACATGGTTTCAAAAGGAGTCACCGTAATCTCGGCAGGAAAATCCGCCGTTTTGCACCCCCTGCGGGGAAAGCAGAACCCGGAGATTCTCCAACGGTTAACGACAAATAAAAACTACCGCGCCATCACGGATCGAAGCGCCCTGGCTCAGGTCGTCAAAACGTGTATTCCCTTCGATTTCCGCTGCATGATCAAAGGATCGGCAGACCTTCGTTACCTCCATTTCCTGAAAAAAGGCGTCGATTTTTACCTGTTCACGAATGAGGGGGAAAAACTCCTCCAGGTTTTTGCTTCCCCAAACCAAAACACCATCCCCGAAATTTGGAATGCCGAGACCGGCGAGATGGCGCTTTCAAAAGAAACGGCGTTGAATCAGGGCACTCTCATAATTCCCATCTCTCTTTACCCCCGGCAGTCGACGATTCTTGCTTTCTCTCACGACGTACCCGCCACTCCGGCGAATATCAGAATGGGTGATCCCTTCCGGTATGCCTACAAATCGGATTTCCCGAAAGACGGTTGGATCCTCGATATCAACAACAAGATCGCATCGGAGAAAAAACTGGGATCATGGACAGACTATCCGCACAGCAAAACCTTCTCCGGGACCGGCTGGTACAACATTCGACTCGATCTTTCACCGGAGTTGATCGAAAAATACAACAAAGTCACTTTGGACTTGGGAACCGTGCATGAATCGGCAAAACTCTTAGTAAACGGCACGTTTTGCGGAACACGGCTCTGGCGTCCATTCCATTTCGACGTTTCCGATCTCATTCAAGCGGCAACGAACGAGATCAACATCGGCGTCACCAACACACGCGCCAACGAGTTGACCGATACACAATATCCGTCAGGCCTTTTCGGCCCGGTCAAGTTATACTTCGAAAAGAAATAGTCTTTTACCAGAAAAATCAATCGCAAAACACTCATAAATATCGCGCGAACAAATCCCCTCTCCCTCTGGGAGAGGTTAGGGTGAGGGTGGCAATAAAAAAAACGAATCGATTATTCAATAACTATTATATCTATAAGAAAAAACCCTAAACCCTAGCCCCTAAACCCTGGTTTTTAAGAATTGAGGAATCAATGCTATTACAAGCAACAGCACTGCTTGCAGGCAGTTTGGCGTTATACAGTTACTTGATCGAGCCTCGATGGATTCGTATCAAGCATCGGCGGATCGATTTGCCCGGCCCCCCGGTGCCGCCCGTCAAAATCCTTCATCTCTCCGATTTTCACTGCTATCCGGGACAGCCATCCAAAAAGAAATGGATTGAACGGATCGTGCAAGTTCCGGTCGATCTCGTTTTTATCACCGGCGATCTGATCGACTGTTCGGACGGGATCGATCTCTGCCTGGAAACACTGCGCCCGATTCGCGCGCGGCATGGGATTTTCTGTGTTTTAGGCAACCACGACTATATCCATACCCATTGGCGAAACCTCATTCACCGAACCGGCAATCCACTGAAATACAAAGGAATGACTTACAACGATGTGAACCGCTTGATGACGGGATTGAACGATCTGGGGATGGTGGTTCTCCGCAACGAGCGGAGGTTGATCGCCATCGGCGATACCGCCATCACGATCGCAGGCCTTGACGATCCCTACACGTTCCGCAGCGATATCGATAAGACGTTTCATCAGTACCAGAAAAACGGCCCTTGCCTGGCCCTGTCGCATACGCCCGATCCATACAAAGAACTGGCCGCTTGGGAAGCCGATATGGTCTTCTGCGGACACACCCACGGCGGCCAGGTTCGTATTCCCTTTTTCGGCCCGATCATCACACGAACCCAGGCACCACGCACGTTGGCGGGTGGACTGAACCGGGTTGGACACACGCTGTTTCATACCTCTCGCGGAATCGGGGCAAGCCGGCTGACCCGCCCCCGCTTTTGCTGCCCCCCCGAAATAAATTTCTTCGATCTCCATTTCAGCCCGGAATACAAGACGCCCGAAACACCGGCGCGATAGAGTCGCAGGACTTTTTGAAATTTTCTCTGAATTATGGTATCCTATCTTACTTATGATACGGGAAAGATTGTTCGCATCGATAATTGAACAAGAGGAAGGATGAATGGAATTATATTCGAGTTTCAAACAATCCATTGAGAAACACGCGGATCGAACGGCCCTGAGCTGGGAAAATCAGACCACCACCTATCGAGAGCGGTTCGAGCGCTGCAATATCGCCGGGAACGCTCTATTGAAGCGAGTGGACGGGGCACGGCAGAATATCGCCCTGCTCGCTGGCAACACACCGCTTTTCATCGATGGCCTGTTCGCAATCCTGGGCGCGGGACATATCGCCGTACCTCTCAATCCATTGTTGAATCCAGAGGAACTGTCGGTGTTGATCGCGCATAGCGATGCGAAAATTTTATTGACCGATCCGCTTCTGCACGAAAAAGCCGAAATGGCATTACAACAGACTGGCGCGGATATCGAACTGATTCCCATCCCGCAGCTGATCGACATGGACAATCCAAACCCCTCTCCCCTTTCCCCGAACATCGACCCGGACGATCCGTCCATGATCCTCTACACTTCCGGCACAACCGGCGATCCCAAAGGCGTCATTCTCTCTCATCACAATATTTATTCCAACGCTGAAACCTGTATTTCCCTTCTCAATTTCAACACCGACGACACCTTACTCTGTTGTCTCCCATTGTATCATACCTTCGCAATGACCCTGATTCTATTCGGCGGATTTCTATCTGGAGGAAAGATTCTTCTGATGCCTCAGTTTTCCCCCCAAGGTGTGATCGAGGCCGCGATGTCCGAGCCGAGCGTGATCTGGGCAGCCGTCCCTCCGATGCTGTACATGGTTGCGCGATTCGCCCCGGAAGACGCACCGCAAAAGCACCATTTCCGTGTCATCGCGTCGGGCGGCGGTCCACTGCCTATCGATGTCTGGAATCTTTTCAAATCCAAATACGATTTTGAAATTATTGAAGGTTACGGTCTGACCGAAACGTCGCCAGTCGCCACTTTCAACCGCCCGGGGAAAGTCAAAGTGGGAACGATCGGTTCGCCCCTTCCTGGGGTAGACATCGAAATCCGGGATGAATGCAGCCGGAAACTCCCCCACGGAGAAATCGGCGAACTCTGTGTGCAAGGCGATCTCGTCATGAAAGGATACTATAAAAACGAGGAAGAAAACCGGTTGGCGTTCCACGAAGACGGATGGCTGCGCACAGGCGATATGGCCAGCCAGGACACCGAGGGTCATATCAAAATCGTCGGCCGCATCAAAGATATGATCGTATCCGGTGGAGAGAATATCTATCCCCGCGAGATCGAGGAAACCTTACTTCGCTGCCCAGGCGTCATGGAAGCGGCGGTCATCGCAAAACCGGACCGGCTCCGCTCCGAAATCCCCCATGCCTTCATCACGTTATCCGAAGACGCGCAAGGGAACATCACCCCTTCCGATCTCCGCAAGTTCTGCCGTCAGCATCTCGCCGAATTCAAGGTTCCGGATGATTTTTCGATTCTGGACGCCATGCCCAAAACTCCCAAAGGAACGGTTGAGAAGAAAGAGCTGAAGACGATGCTGCCCCGGCCGCCGGATCGATAACACCCAGTTGTTCTTTCCGATACTCGCCGTACGATCGAATCAAAATCAATAAATCGGAATGGTCGATCTGAACCGTCTCGTCTCGACGGAGATCGGACTGGAACGTGCGATGATAACTCTTCTTCTGCCAGTCCTGCGCGAACTTGAACAGATCGATCGCATCGACCACCCCATCCCGGCCCACATCGGCGGGAATCGCAGTCGGTGTCGGTGTCCCTTCCGGTGTGGGAGTGGGCGTCCGGATGGGTGTCGGCGTTTTCGTCGCAGTGGGCGTCCGGGTTGGAGTCTTGGTCCGGGTTGGAGTCCGGGTCCGGGTTGGAGTTTTGGTCGGTGTCGGAGTTTTGGTCGCCGTCGGTGTTCTTGTCGATGTCGGTGTTCTCGTTGGTGTGGAGTAATTGGATGATGTCGTATTGATTGTAAAAGAAACGTCGAACGAACTGCGGTTCTGAATATCGATAAAATAGCGGGTTTTATTTAAAGGAATCGAACTGGAACCAATGCTGACGATCCTGCGGCTGCCGCTCCTGTTATACCGATCCACTTCCCAGCCACCGTCTTCTTCCCACCGCACCTTGATGATATAACTGATCGTTCGGGAAAAATCGATATCCAACTCGATTCGCTTCTCGTCCCCGAAAGGAGAGAGCACGTAATCCACGGAAAACCCATTAGACCCCAAAACTCCTCCAGCGGCTTCAGTTTCGATTCCAAGCAGGTAAGTCTGCTTTTCGTCGTCAGGCTGGCTTCCCGAATCCACGTTAATATCGATATTTTCAACCGTTTTCAAATTCGAGACCGTCACGAAACTCGCGGTGCTGCGCCCTTCGTCACCGGCATCATTTTCGTTGTAGTATTCGGTTCGGACCGGATTCTGAAAAGAGTAATGGCGCAGTGACTCCGCATACTGCCCCACACTGGACGTTTCGTAGAAATTCGAGTCGATCGCTTCCGCCACGATTTCATAAGTCCCCGGCGAAAGCCCTTCCAGCGTATAGGTCCCCCGGTATAGGTCGTACAGGCCGGTCGTCGTGGTCGAAATGTTTTCCAGTGGATTGTCGACCTCCCGTGCGATGACGTTCACGCCAGGCACCCCCAGCGCCCCCCGGCTGACCGTCCCCGAAATCTTCCCGGTCGAATTCCGGTGATACGTTGTCGGATAAAGGTTGGAAAGCGAGAGTATATCGTCAACCGTAAGTTCCGACCGGTCATCGTTGCTGCTGATCATCGTCGGAAACATAATCGGCACGAATTCATTGAGCAGATCGACATTATCGTAAGCAAGATGACGCGAATGCTGGGCGTGATCCAGTCCGAACATGTGGCCGGTTTCGTGCAGCATCGTTGTCAGGACCTCTCCATCGCTAAGTCCGTACATTTCGATGAAATAACCGTTGTAGATCGCCCGCGAACTGACGATGTCATTCGAATTCGACATCACACTGGTCAAACCCAGGATATGATCTTTCGATCCTTCTCCAAGGACTAAATCGAGAATTTCCCCGTCATCGTCGAAGATAATCGAATTGACGCCATCATCTACTTGTTCTAAAAACGTAAAATAGTTTCTGTCATCGATGTCGGTGTAATATAACGATCTCGATGATTTACTGAATTTGATCCACGCCGTCGACACGTTCTGCCACGTCCGAAACGATTCGTTGACAAGCGAGGACGCCTGGTAATTGCTCAACGAACCAAGCCTTCCTTTGTCGATTTGATAGTAAATCGTCCCGCTGCTGGTGGGCCATACCACCGGTGCTCCGAAATTGACGACGAGCGGCCCGCCCGCCTGTGCACGGGGCGCGGCGGTCAGCAAACCAATCGTTCCAATGAGGATCAATATACGCTGAATGGACATAACGTCGATGTTCCGGCTGCCGATGCAGTAATGACAAATGTCATTTCCCGGTCGCCTTGGTTGTGAATAGAAATAAAATAACGCGTCGGTTCCAGCGGAATATCCCCGTCCGCCGCAATCAGAACGCTTGCGATGCCGTTCGCGCTCGACCGGATCGGTTGATCGGCCCACGTGACGAATCGGTCAATCGAAATCGTCACGTCGAACGCGGCGTCGGGATCGTCGGCCCGAACCGTCAGTTCGATTCGCCCTTCATCCTCTGACGGCGCAAGAAGAAATTGAAACTCGGAACTGCCCGATCCCGATACGCCCCCGATTTCCGGGGAATTCAAACCGAGCAGCTGCGTATCCAGTTCATCGCTGGGAACGTCGCCGAGTTGGACCAACAGGTCGATATCGCCAACGGTTTCACCCTCCGCAACCGCAATTGTCGTCCATACGCTTCGCCCGGATGATTCTCCCGTCTCGTGGTAGAATTGCGCCGGGGGTGGATTGCGAAAGGATTGCCCCATCAGTGATTGCGAATACCGCCCCACCGAAGAGACGCCGGTATAACTTCGATCGAGCGGTTCAACGAAAACCTGATACTCCCCGGACGGCAGCCCCGCGAATTTGTAAGTGCCCCGATTATACTCGTATGCGCCGGTCACGATGCTGTAAATTCGATCCGTAACCGCGCCGACCTGCCGGGCGATGACATTGATCCCAGGCAGTTCTTGATCCTCCCGGCGAACGACACCCTCGATCGTGCCGGTCTCCTCGAAAAACCCAGTCGCGGGGTACAGATTGGAAATGGAAAGGATATCTTCATCCGTCAGCCGGTCGCGCACCGATTCGTCATCCGCCGAATCCGGCAGCATGATCGGGGTGTACATATCGTTCCCCCCCACAGAATCGTAAGCGATATGGCGATAGATTTGCGAATGATCCAGCCCCAGAAAATGGCCGAATTCATGAAGTAATGTGGGGTAAAGATCGTCTTGGCTAAAACCGTGAGTTTCCAGTATCACCCCGTTCAGGATGATTTGGTTGTAGGCGATCTGTTCGTTGAAAATCTGAACGGGACCCGCCAGCCCCAGGATATTGTCTTCCGCTCCATTTCCAGCGAGCGCCCGAACGATCGATCCGTCGTGATCGAAAACGATCGGATGAATACCGGCCGTGTTCTCATCGAGGTATTGGCGAAAATTATCCCCCGCAACGTCAACAGGCAGATCGGATCCTCGCTCGATCCGGATCGACGTCGTGGTTGGATTCTGCCAGGCGTCGAATGCCTTCACGACCAGTTGAACGGCCGCATCGTGCGCAATAGGGCCGAGATCCCCCAGGTCGAGGTTGTAAGTAACGGGAATCGAGTCTTCCGGCCAGAGCACCGGCTCACCATAAAGCACGGTCAGAGCGCCCCCGGCAACGGCGAAATTCGATGAAAAAATAGAGAGACCGAAAACGAATAAAAATATCAATAGAAAAAATCGGCGGGTCATCACGAAATTAAATCCCTCGCTGAAACGTCTTTTCCGCTTTTTACATTCGGCAACAATGGTTCTACCGCTAATACCCGAAGAAGGTAACGTTGAAATATGGAAATAGTAATGACTTTTCCCCCCATAATTTCAAGCGTCACAATTAGATAGTATCGTGGAACACCGATTCTGTCCCGCCCCATCATCCAAGGCAAGCAGAATCGACCGCATGACTAATGATCCACAACGTTCCACATCCCTCTCGATGAGCGTCGCGTCGACAGACGGATCGTTGTAAAAATAAGTTACCATTCAACCGTCCTATCGTATCATAGAAAAGATCGACTGACAGAATGCAAGAAACCGATAAGTCGTCCGGAGGAGTGAAGAAAAAATGATTCCAAAACCAGGCCATGCCGTCCTTTTCTGCCTGCTGGTTTTCCTTTTTGCATGCAGTTCCAAACCCGAAACCGACATTCTCAGAGACCGCGAAAAAGACGGTTTGAAAGGTACGGTAAAAACAGTTTTGTGGGTAACTCAGGAAATGGAATTCGGAAAGGATGACCCGCCACGCCTTCTTCCGAAGCTGAAATGGAAACAAGAGGAATATAATCGGAAAGGAGATTGTATAAAAAGAATCATTTTCTCAAAGGATGGACTCAGAGATCAAACAAAATCATCCAGCACCACTGCCCACAACCGCTGGGGACAGCCCGTTGAAACCCGGTATTTCGATGCGAATGAAACACTTCAGAATTATTTCCTCCGAAAATACGATTCAAAAGGCCGCTTAACCACAGAACGCTACTTGGATCAATATCGAAACCTGATCCGCCAATGGATCTATCAACGGAATGAAAAAGAAAACATGGATGCAGTCTCCGTATACAAAGCCGATGGTTCTTTAAGTGGCCAAAGCGGGTGGTATTACAACCGTCAGGGCCGCGTCATCCGAAAAACAACTCTCGATCCGCACGATCACGATTTCGAAGTGCTGAAGGCCTACGACGAACAAGGCAATCTGATTCGTTACGAACAGCATCAGTTAAAAGAACAAAAACAATGGGACAAATATATCACTGATTACGATGGCTGGGGCAAGCCACTCCAAAGAGAGTCTATCGTATGGCGTGACAAGCAAAAAAGCGTATCCGTGAGCCACTTTGAATACACGTTTGACGATTTGGGAAACTGGACGGAGCAGCGATTAACTCTCCCCCGCCTCGAGATAAAATCCGCGACTGAAGAAAAAATCATTTCACGAATTCGCACGCGAACCATCACGTATCACGAGGATTAATCGCCGTATTATTGCCCAATCCGCTCAAGCGCATCAACAATCTTTCCAACATGAATCTCCCACGTGTAGTGCTGAATCGCTTCTTCACGCGCGTTTTCTCCAAGCCGGTCACGAAGCGGGGGATCGTCGATCAGCGTCTTCAATCCGTCGATCAGCGAGGCGGAATCTCCCGGTTCCACAAGCCATCCCGTCCGCCCGTGTTCAACGATCTCCCCAATCGTCTCCAGACGCGAAGCGACAACAGCTTTTCCCATCGCCATATACTCGAATAACTTCGTGGGCGACCCAAAAAACGGCGACCCGTCCGGGTTCGGAATCTGAGGAGAGACGGCAATATCACAAGCCGCCAGATAGCGTGGTCCTTCCCGCTGAGAAACGAGTCCCGTCAAAACACAAACGTCATCCAACTGACGGTTCGCAACGATCGAGCGCACCGACGGCATCGTCATGCCATCACCAATGAGCAGCAGGCGAACGTTCTTCCGGTAAGCGGGATTCTCATCCAGCAAATCGGCAAACGCTTCGACCAGCCATTCCGCCCCATGCCAGCGCCCGAACGTTCCGATAAATCCAATCACCGTTTTGTCAAGAAATCCGGATCGTTCCCGAATCGGAATCCCGTCGAGTTTCGGCGAATACGCGCTGGGATCGACACCATTGGGATTGACGAGAATACGGTTCTCATCGATCCCCTGCTTGAGCAACTCCTCTTTCATAATTCGACTGACGACGACAATCAGATCGGCCGCTTTCAGGTTCAGGTCTTCGATGGATGCGGAAATCCGTTCGTACTTGAAGGGCGTTCCCCAATGGCGGCTCATCCACACTTCCGAACCGTTGTATTCCAGCACGAACGGCACCTCGAATCGCTTCGCGAGTTTCACGCCGGAAAAATTATTTACGCTATAGCGCTGATAGATAAACGACGGCCGCTCCCCGCCAAAAATGTCATCGATCGTTTTTTCGATCCCGTCATTGAATTGCAAACTCGGCAGTTCCAAATAATCCCAGAACGCCCGGCCTGGCGGAAGAAAATGAGTTGAGACTGCCGAATCCACCATCGGAATTCGGTCGATCGTACACAAAAGAGGATTCAGACCTTGGCGATGGAATTCATTTAGAACCCCGGCAATATGTCCAACGCTTCCTCCCGCTCGAAGGCCAAACAAGAGATCGGACCGCAGATAGAGCAGCCGGTGAGTCCGGTCCAAACTTTGGGGGGATCGCCGAGTATCATACTCGTTGGACAGAAACCGGATTTCACGTTTGATCCGGGCAAGAAAAGGATATTTGAAAAGCGCGTCGCGAAGCAATCGAAAAAAAAGACGCAGCAGCGCCATCCAGGTAATCGATAAACACTGGTTGCGTTCGTCACGAAACCGGCAATACCGATGGCTGAGTACGCGAAGCATGAAAGCCGTCGCAAACGGGTGGACAACCGCGTCGTTCCTGGCCGTCAGCAGTTCGGCGTCCCGGTATCGAAACAACCGTTTGATGATCCGTCCCGTTTTGAATTCCTGAATCAATTCTTCAAAAGTGATAGCATGGCAAGTCTCGAACGATCGAGGGGCTTGTGAGGAATTTTTCAGTACGATAATCTGCATAATCCGATTCACACCCCGGCCTCTCCAGACAGCCAATCATCCAATCCCATTCAATTAAAACCATCAATTCGCGACAGGTCTCCAGTCTACGCCGGATCGTAAAACCTTTCAATCAGTACCGTTGACCGGAAACACCCATCATGCAGCATTTGCCTCCATGAAATCCATTCATTAAAGATAAACCGGCAAAAAATCGAAAACGTAAAGGGCAGGCCCCTGAGCCTGCCCAACCATAAACGCCCAACGCCTTGTCTTCGTGAATTTCGTGTCTTTCGTGCCAGGCCGGGATGGTAATCCCGGTTTATCGTGATTCAAAAAAATATTCGCTAACCCACTGATACAACAAACCTTAAACCACCAATCCCTAAGATAGATGGCAAAAGTTGCGGTTTTTTTTCTATTAGTAGGGGGTTTTATTTTTTCAAAACCCTTTTTTAGAGAGGAATTATTTTTAAATCCCGTCCAAAGGATGAATAAGAAAATTCCTCAAAGCAGGACCGGAATGAAAGTCCTGCGAAGGGGGAGCAGGC
>CAZSIZ010000157.1:0-13998 GCA_964606645.1 uncultured bacterium | reverse complement strand
CGTCCGCGTCGCGGTGTCGGAAGGTTGCCCCTCCACCTTCACTGACCTGCTCCGCCATCCCTCCTACATCGGCGGTGATCACGGGAACACCGGCAAGGAACGCTTCATGAATCGTCAACGGAGAGTTCTCCCACCAGATCGAAGGCATCAGGAAACAATCCATCCCCGCAAGCAGAGAATAGACATCGGTTGGATCGTATTTCCCGCCGAATTTGACCGCAGACCCTGCCAACGAACGCAGTTGGGATTCGTAATCATCGTACCCGTCGTAGCCGGGGAAAAAACCATGCACGATCAAAAGCGCTTCTTCCGGATCGATCGTTTGAAACGCGCGCAGCAGCACATCCAGCCCTTTGGAGGGTATCCAGGTTCCGATATAACCGAAGATCAACGGTTTTTCCGACGTTCGTCGTTTCCCAGGTTTTGGGGCGATGAATCCGTTATCGGAAAAAATAATCTTCTCTGGATTCATCCCGTGGCGGATGAAAAAATTGCTTAGAAACCGGGAAGGGGAAATAAACAAATCCGCATCGTCCCAGACCCGACGCACCCAGTTCTTCCGATGCTGAATCCCCTCGATGGCGCGTGGAGAAAACGCCGCCACAGCATCGGCCACCAATCCCCCGGCGCGATGAATGAGGGCTGAAATCTCATCCAGCCGTTCGTTGAACGGGGCCGGAGAGATATCTTCCGTCTGCCGCAACCGAATCCGGGGCGCGCGCCATCCCGCCGTACAGAAAGCGTTGTTCGGACCGGGTTCCGCCCGGGTTCGCAGAATCAGCCGGTCGTCCGGCCCACGGGACGCCTCCAACGCCACGGAGACGGGTTGCCAGCCTTCATGCTCCCATTCGCGTTTGGGATCGAGCGTTCGTGAAAATAGAACCTGTGCATTGCGTTCGATCTCGAACCGCACCCCCGATCCTGGTTGTAAATAGGTCGAAGGATGCATCCCGATCGCAGTTTCCAACACGGCGGATTGTTGAAACGAGAGAGGATACGAAATTTCCGCCGGTGGATGCGCGAGCAACGTTTCACCATCACGCTCTCCCATATCGAAGCACGTTTTGGAAACGTAATCCCGGTTGGGTGAGAGAATTCGGGCGTTGCGAAGATTCGACAAGTCAAGCGTTTGGTCTGATTGTTTACCGGCAAGTGCTCTTTTCTTCAACAGAGCCGCAATCAGGCGCTGACCGTTCCCCCGCAGTAATTGCAGCGCCAGACACGACCGACACGCTTCATCCGAAGGGCCGTGACAGAGGGTCATATCCCGCTTGAGCAATTGGCCCCTTTGGCAGAGCAGCCAATAATCGTGCAGTGTCACGACCACCGCGCTGCCGTAGGCTTTCGCTTCCTGAACCAGCGACAGCGACAGATTGGTCAGGTGATGAAAATGGACGACGTCCGGTTCGAACTCCCGCAGCAGATACCCGAACCGGGCGGCAATGGTTGAATTCAGATAGATCGACTGAAAGGTCCGGGCAAAGCGGAATGTATTGTTGATCGTAAAAACAGGAAGCCCTTCGAACGAACCGGATTGCAAATCGCAGTCGTCACGGCCGGGATCGTTGACACGGTAGAAGATCCCGGTCCGATGCCCGGCGTTTTCCATTGCCTTGGCCAGATTCAGAACGCACAGTTCGGACCCCGCGTAACTGTCCGGGGGAAACGTGTGGTTGACGAAAAGTATTTTCATGTTGAAAAATTCAGACGTACGAATGGGATAGTAAAAAAATCCTAAAACACTAGCCCCTCGATTTTCCGCCTTCTCGATGACGGCTCCGTTGGATCGGGACTCACTGAGTTTAGAGCGGTTCTCAAAAGTATCGTCGGATTGAATGCGTTACGACTTGAAAAATAGTTTAACCGGTGAAAGAGAATGAAAAAAGCCCGATACCATCACAGTATCGGGCTGGTTGATTTCGTTGATGTAATTAACCGAGTTTGGCGACTTTCTTCTGCTCGTAAATCTGAAGTTTGCGGTGGAGCGTAGCGCGGTTGATGTCGAGAATCGTCGCGGCTTTCACTTTATTACCCCGCGTGGCTTCCATCACACGAAGGATATAACGCCGTTCGATTTCGCTGACGGGAGGCAGGTCATCAATCGATGCGCCGACGAAGATGCTGCCCACTTCGTCGTGGAATTGTTTGGGCAGGTGTTTGGGTTCGATCGGTTTCTTGTTCGCCACCAGCGACGCGAAGTCCAGCACATTTTCCAATTCCCGAACATTGCCCGGCCAATGATATTCCATCAGCAGTTTCAGAGTATCTTCCGTAACGGAGCAGATTTCATCGCCTTTTTCCTGAGCGATTCTCTGGAGAATGACTTTCGTCAAAACGGGAATATCTTCCACGCGGCGGTGCAGCGATGGAATGTGAAGTGTGAAGCAGTTAAGCCGGAAATAGAGGTCTTCCGAAAATTCTCCTTTGGCAACCGCTTCGTCGAGGGATTGGCTGGTCGAAGCCATGATCCGCACGTCCGAGTTCATGATGGTTCGGGCATTCACGCGGGTGAATGATCTGTCCTCCAGGAAACGTTGCAGTTTGCCTTGAACGTTGGGTGAAATCACGCCGATTTCATCCAGCATCAGCGTTCCCCCAGCGGCGATTTCGATCAGCGTCTCCGGGCTTTGATCTTCTCCCTTCCCGAAGATCTCCACAGCCAGATCCTCACTGGAAAACGACCGGCAGTTGATCGAATAAAACGGTCCGTGACGCCGTGTGCTGTTTTCGTGAACCGTTCGCGCCATGAGTTCTTTCCCCGTTCCGATCCCGCCAGAAAAGAGAATGCTGTCGTCCCGTGTGGCCAAGATTCGCGCGAGCCGGACCACGTCTTTCATCTCCGGCGATTTCACGACGACGGGACCGTACCGCTCGATCGACGCTTCGGGCGTTTCGTAACGGGCCAGGCGTTTTTTCAGCAGGCACGTGTCCAATGCCCGTTCCAGCATGATGGCGATTTCCTCTCCGACGATCGGAGTCGTGAGGAAATAACCCTGGAACTTTCGCGCCCATTTCATCGCCTCGTCCGTTTTTCCCTGGGTAGTGACGATGATGATTTCCGTCCCCAGTTTCTCCAGGTCCATACAATTATCTTCGTATCGTACAGCGAATTCTTCGCAATATTTCATATCCATTAACAAGGCTTTGGCCGGATTCTGCGTCACGAGGGCTAACAGCTTATCGAGGTTATCGGAGTGAAAGGTCTTACAGCCGAACTTCGCTAGCAATTCTTCCCAATTCTTCTCGGTTTTTCCCGATGGGGCAAGAATTGAAATCCCAACCCCCTTCAGATTTTCAAAATCATTTGTTTTGCTTCTCATTTGGATGGGCCTCCTCTACCGTATTGTTATAATTCATACAAATATAATAATAAAATCAGCTAAAATAAAATCATGAAATGTATCTTGCACCTTACCTATACTATTTCCAATTATTAGACTTTGAATTGACAATTTCATGCTATTATACGGCAAGATCGCTGTTTTTATGTCATTCTGACTAGAGTATACCTTTTTCAATACTTGATTTCAAGTAGAAAAATGCAATAAATGGAAAGAAAATTACGCAAACGAGCAAGATTGGCAGGGTATCGTGGATCAAAAACCAGCAATAGCAATATTTTCTGCATTTTTTACTGAAGAACTTGAACGCCAAAACGAAATGGCAAAAATATGAACGAAAAATCCATCGAACATAATTCTAGTTTTCCCACGTCATCGTTGAGTGTCGTCATTCCTTCCAAAAATGCGGGAACGGAATTCGAATCACTGTTAGCAATGCTTCGACAACAGAAGGATTATGGTGATTTGGAAATACTGGTCGTGGATTCCGGCTCGACGGACGACACGCCCGAATGCGCCAAGCGGTTCGGTGCCCGCGTCTTGTCCATCGATCCCCATTCGTTCAATCACGGAGAAACGAGGAATCTAGGAATTCGGGAAACCAAGGGAGAATTCGTGTTTCTGTTTACGCAAGACGCCCTTCCATCGGATAACGATTACTTATGCCGAATGCTGGAATCGATGAAGCGTGAGAATGCCGCCGGTCTCTTCGCGCGCCAAATTCCACGGCCAGATGCCTCCCCGCTGGTTCGCCGCGATCTGGAAGCGTGGATCGGCGCATCGGCAACGAGCCGCGTCGCCGAAACAGGGCCGTTAAATTCATTTTTAACGATGGAGCAGGTCGACCGCTACCATCATTGCGTCTTCGATAACGTCGCCAGTCTGATTCGCCGCTCCGTATGGGAGAAGATACCTTTTTCCCACACGCCTTTCGGGGAAGACATCGATTGGTCCTATCGGGTGTTGTGTAACGGCTATAAAATCGTCTACGAACCGGAGGCGTCCGTGATCCACTCGCACGAGCGATCCGCCCGCTATCAATACCGGCGAACGTTCGTCGATCACTACAAATTGTACGAACTCTTCTCCTTGAGAACCATCCCTTCCAGACGCTTGGCGTGGCGTTCGTTTCTCGTGTCCATGATGCGAGATTGGAAGGATTTGCTGAAAACGCCTCATCTTTCCTGGCCATGGTTCAAAGGATGCCTCAACGTGCCTCGATACGCCTGGGCGTCGGTGTGGGGGCAATATCGTGGAGCCAAATCCGCCGCTTCCGGGATACCATTCGCCGATTCTCACGAGGTGTAACCATCAAGACGCCATGACGAAAACCCGGCCAATCAAGAAAACCCGGCTCGATATCCTGCTGGTTCAACGCTCTTTCGCCCAAAACCGCGACGAAGCGCAGCGTCTGATCCGGGCGGGTAAGGTTCTGGTCCGCGAAACGGTCATCGACAAACCGGGGACCAAAATTCCCGATGAGGCGGAAATCCGAGTCGCCAAACGGGAAACCTCCTACGCCGGACGTGGGGGCCTTAAATTGGAGGCGGCGATCGAGCGTTTCGGTATGGATGTTTCGGGAGCGGTGGCAGTCGATCTTGGAGCGTCCACCGGCGGTTTCACCGATTGCCTGCTTCGCTACGGTGCGAAAAAGGTCTATGCCGTCGATGTCGGGCTTGGTCAACTGGCATACGCATTACAAATCGATCCCCGCGTCGTCGTTTTGGACAAAACCAATTGCCGCTACCTTCAAGTGGACGATCTCGGTGAGCCGGTCGATGTGGTGGTGGGGGATCTCTCATTCATCAGCATTCGGACGGTTTTCCCGGCAATTTCGCGTATTCTTCAACCGGAAGGCTTTGCAATATTATTAATTAAACCCCAGTTTGAAATCGGAAAGGGCCGGGTCGGAAAAAAAGGGATCGTGCGAAATGCGGAGGATCATCTCGATGTGTTGCAAACCTTATGGGATTTCTTCATTCAAGCCGGATGGGGAATTCGGGCCGCTGTCCCATCTCCGATTCAGGGAAAATCGGGTAATATAGAGTTTCTGGTACACGTAACGGCAGGAAACGAAACGGAGCCGATCGCTCTGGAAACGCTTCAAACCGTCGTGGAGGAAGCGCATGCCGCCAAGTCAAACGCCCCAAAATGACGAATATAAGCCCTCTTCTCTCGACCGGGTCTTGATCGTTTACAATCCCGATAAACCTCACGCACTGGACACCGCCCGGCAAGCGGAACTCTCTCTCAACACCTCGAACGTCCAAACGATCGTCATGGAAAACCAACCCGACACGCCGGAGGGGCAGGAAGCGATTCAATTCAACGCTGCCAGTAGCAGCGCGATTCTCGTTTTAGGGGGGGATGGAACCATTCTCAGTGTCGGACGGAAAATCGCGGATACGCCACGTCCGATTCTAGGGATTAATATCGGCGGTTTCGGTTTCTTGACATCCAGCGCGCTTCACGAATTGGAGGAAGCGCTTCAGTATCTCATCACCGGGAACTATCACGTGCAGAATCGTCATCTGCTGGTCGCGAAAGTGGTCAGTCCATCGGAGGAAGGAGAACGGGAAATTTTCCGGTCGCTCGCGCTCAACGAAGCGCTTGTGACGCTTTCTCAACCCGGACGTCCGTTGAAGGTGTGGCTGGGAGAAAACCAGGATTCCGCCCTGTCCTACCGCGCCGATGGTTTGATCGTAGCCACCCCGACGGGATCGACCGGGCATTCGCTTTCGGCGGGCGGGCCGATCCTGGAACCGCAAATCGCCGCGCTGGTCATCACACCCGTCTCTCCACATTCGCTCTTCAACCGCCCATTGGTTTTCGATGGGGAGCGGGAATTACGGATATGGTTTCAGGAAGGGACGGCGGAATTGGTATTGATTCTCGACGGGCAGATTAAAACCACGCTCAACTCCACCGATTTGGTTTACATCCGTCGGGCACGCCGGACCATCCCCACGATTTCCCTGCCGGACCGGGCGTTTTCTCAAGTGCTGCGTTACAAATTCAATCTGGGCAAAATCCGATAATCGTATTGGGTGATATTACGAACGCAGTATCCAGTATCGATTCAGAGCGCGTTTTCGCCCTCTTCACCGGTTCGAATTCGGTAGGTTTCCTGAAGGTCGGAGACGAATATTTTCCCATCGCCGATATTGCCGGTGCGCGCGGTTTTCATGATCGCGTCGATGACCTCTGGGGCGAGGTCGTCTTTTACTACTACTTCGATTTTCATCTTGGGCAGAAGATCGACGACGTATTCGCTCCCGCGAAATAGTTCCTTATGGCCTTTTTGACGCCCGAAACCCCGCACTTCTGTAATGGTCAATCCCACGATGCCGAGGTCGTTCAGCGCGTCTTTGACATCGTCCAATTTGAACGGTTTAATAATCGCTTCGATTTTTTTCATCATTCAATTTCCGGCTTCCGCAGACCTTTTTAAGTAACGCTTTCATTCTGTGAAAACGAATGGCTGTCAGAGTAGTGATCGAATTATTAGAGCGGTTTTCAAAAGTATCGTCGGATTGAATGCGTTACGACTTGATAAATCCCGTGCTTTTTCGGGATTTATCAAACGCCATTACAAACGTATTTTTGAAAATCAGTCTAAGGCTTGAGTTTCCGTTTCTGAATTGTATTGGTTTTTTAATGGAAACGGTAGCCGTTCATCCGATTCTACGGGGAGGAGTCAAGTGCGCTGTCCAACAAAAAGTGTCGGGTAGCCAAGTCCCCTCTCCCTCGGATGTATAGACCGGGTACATGGGAGAGGATTAGGGTGAGGGAAAACTGGAAACACTACTAGCCAGGATTTCTTACCGCAGGGCTAGAAAAAGGCCGTCAACTGTGGTATAAGTGTAATTAATTCAGCATATTAATACATACCAGAGAGGACGGCCTTATGAAAATAGACTGTAGCAAAAGAACCTACGAATTTCAATCCCTCAACAAGCGTAATGTCCAAGGAACCTTTGATGGAGGTAAAATCACATCGGATGCAGGTGGTCTCTTATTGCGTGAAGTCGAGAAGCACACAGGGATCATAAAGCAGTTCAGTCAATGTTTCTAAGACCATTGAAATCCGGATTTGATAGAACATACAGTAGAAGACTTGGTATCGCAACGAGTGTATGGATTAGCGCTGGGCTATGAAGACCTGAATGACCACGGCACCTTACGAATGGATCCACTGTTCGCTACCTTGGTTGGTAAAAGTGATCCAACCGGAGGCAACCGAATAAGGGAAGAAGATCGTGGAAATCCGCTGGCCCGACGGCACAATCCGCCTCATCAAGAATCCCCCCATCAACCAACGCCTGGTTGTTAAAAAGTGATAATCAGGGTATAGGGTTTAGGATCTATTGGTTTAAAAAACTATTATAAAATCGATATGTTTTACTGATGAAGAACTAATACCTGACAACTGACAACACTGTTAGGGGAAGAAAAACATCTATCGATATGGGACTGGGTTGTGCCATAAGGATTCCCAATACCGCCGGTCCGTATCATAGACATCGATGGGATCGCTTTTGCAGTTAAAGTCGGCGGGCAGGATTCCGAAGCGAATCATCTCCCGGATGTATTCAGGCTCAGGGCGGAAATCAGGCATATCGAAGCGCGTAATGTTATCCAGATGTTTTTTAGCTTCCTGTATGGCCGCCAGCAGTTTCTTATAGCCGCCGTCATTGGTGCTGGTGAAGATGTTACCGCATATCCCAAAACCTCCAGCCGATTTGGACAGAGACGCCAGCAGCTGGATGGATTTTTCCGGGCGGGAAAGATTGTAGATTTTATGCCGGGAAAACCGCAGACGCGGATCACCGAAAGCCTTCAGCCACTCCTGGGAACCCGGCCGTAGAGAGCCGTCACCATAAGTCCTGATCCAGGGTGGATCCCAGAACCGGGGCTTGCCTTTGTCGTATGCCAGGTGATGCAGGCGAAGTCCCAGGTTGTCCTCTGGTGTGGAGGGCAGCGACATGTCACCTTTGTGGCAGTTGGCGCAGCGCTGGTCCATCACTATCTTGGCTGCTTTCATGCTGGGCCAGCTCATGGTGTCGATGTCGGGCTTGGTTCCGTACTGGAGTTCCGCGTAAGGGCCTATCATTCCGCTGGCCAAGGATGCATAAGTTCCTGGGAACGTGGCGGACGCATCGATCCACAATTTGACCATACGCAGTTCCTGGGCGTCCAGCTGAACGCCGTGATGGCTTCCGTCCACTTTGTTCATGAGATAACTGGCCGAACTCCCAATGGTATAGGGGGCGTAATTGCCCCGGGCCAGATCGCGGCCGTCAGCCATTTGCAGCCGCGCTGAAAGGTCGTAATAGCTGTGCGTGAACATCGGCCCCCGGTCTCCGGTCATGAGCACGCGGCCTTCATACTTGTTTGTATCATGGCAGTCCAGGCAGTGCCTGTCCCAGATCGGCTGAATATCACGGGGATATTCAAAGATTTCCGGCGTACCGGGTATGGGTTGGATTTCGCTTGACGGACGTTGCGACGCCTGCGCCAAAGGGAGATTGGACACCCCCTTGGTGCGATCCTCATGACAACCAATGCAGGCGTTTACCTCTCCAGGCATCAGGGTCATAAAACTCAACATGCGCTTGACGGATAGATCGTTTTCGTCCAGGGCCACCAGTTGCAGGCTCCTGAGGGGAGGGACTTTTGCGTTGACTGAACCATCCGGTTCAACCGGTACGGTTCCCAACACACGGTTCAGGGTATAGGAACCGCCGAAACTGATGGGATCCATGGAACCGGTGAAATTAACAGGTTTGGGCAGGTTTTCCAGAATGAGCAGTTTCTTGATGGTTCCCCGCTTGATTCCTTTCATATTTCGACCGATGTAGATGTCCTGCACGATCATCTGGCTGGTTGAATCGGACAGATCGATCTTGGGAGGAATGATGGGTTCCTTGACCCTGGGGACAAGCGGGCGTGGCTCATGTATCCAGGCTCCGGAATCGGCAAGGTCAGGAGGCAACCGGTACAACAGGGATGTCTGCCCGCGTCCGTTCATCATATATAAACGGGAACCGTTCGCGACCAGAATGTAGTTTGGAGAGAGCGGGTAGGGATCACGGTATCTCCTGGTTTCTTTCTGAGATCGTTCTTTGCCAGTGATTATCTTTTTGGAATCCAGATCGTCCGGTCCTTGCTGAGGCGATATCGTTGTAATGTATCCCTGATGTTCTCTATCTCCATGAAAGGGAGAATGCACGGCAACGACTTTGCTACTGCCTGGAATTGGTTTGGCATCAATCAGCAAATGTCTGGGGTGCATGTTACCGAAATAGGTCATCTGGCTGGTCCCGTCCGGATTCATAACCCACAGTTGATGAAAATCTTCCCTGGAGCGGTCCACGTATTCCCAGCGAGTATACATGACACGGCCGTCCGGCAGCATCCAGGGGGTATTGTCCTGTTCGATGTTGGAAGAAAGCATGCGGATGTTGTCGCCGTTTGCGTCACAGCGATGCAGGGTGGCCACCTGTACGTACCAGCAGGGAACCCAGCGCTTGCTGCGGCTGGAGCAGAAGATAATGTCACCGTCCGGCAGATAGATAGGCTCTATATCGTCCCAGGGGCCGTCTGTCAGCTGTTTCAAATCCTTGCCGTTGGTATTGATTTCGTACAAGTGGAAATAATCCGTGCCGCCTTTTCGGTAGGAAAACAATATTTTCTTCCCGTCGTAATGCACCTGTGGATCGCGCACGGCCCCGGCCGGATCATCCAGTAGCAGTTCCATTTTGCTGGTTTTGAGATTGAGTTTGCACAGCCTGCCCTGTCGGCCGTAAGACTTGTTTCCGGTGTCTCTCACATCGTAACCAAAATTCTCGTACCAGTGTGGCCCCTTAGGCTCACGCACCGCAAAGACGACCTCCTCAACACCCTGTACGGCTACGGACGTGATCGCTGACTCGTCCTGGCCTTGGTTGATCGCATTCTCCGTTAAAGGCCAAGCGGCTTGGATAGAGGAAACCCAGAGTAAGGCGATTGTGAGAGATATACCAATATTATAAATAACTGGATTTTTGAAATTCAGCATAGCCCAAATGATAAGTAAGTTATTGGAATTACAAGTTCAGTACACGGGGCAAATATACCACCAGAGATAATACGATCAAAGAGGAAGAAGGACGTTTGACGCTGGATAAATCCTGTATACCATTTCTCTCATGCTAAATATTTTGTTACCGTTTTGCAATCGATTTTGCTTATAAATGAATAAACCCTAGACCCTAAACCCTATCCTTCTCTCTTGAAACCGGGGAAGGCATGTTTTATAGTGCTCTCATCGAAATAACTCTCCGTGGGGAGGAATGAATCATGAAAACCGGGATGAAGGCTTATTGGCTTGTACTGGTGTTAATCATTGGCGTGACGGCTGCTTGCTTACCTGCGTGTGCTGCAGACGATTCATCGATCGTCAATCGCGTACTCGAAATCATGGATACACCCAGCGGGGTCGTTTCCGTGCTTGGCGCGGATGATGCGGCGTTAGCGTTGGAGATCGCCCGTTCGGGGAATTACCTGGTCCACGTCGTCGATCCCGATCGAACAAAGGTTCGCTCGGCCCAGACGATTTTGGATACGGATGGACTGTACGGAAAGAAAACCGTGGCCGAAAAAGGTGATTTTTCTTCCCTGCACTATGCGGATAACACCATTGATTTGATTCTATCCACCTCGTTGAATTCCAGTTCGCTGGAGGAATTATCGCTCCAGGAAATGCTGCGGGTTTTGTGCCCGAAAGGAAAAGCCGTTCTCGTATTCCGCAAAGACGAGTCCGGGAAACTGCCACGAACGTCGCAGATCAAACGCTGGCTCAAGGAGGCGGGAATCAAAGACGCCTCGGTAAAAAGGGAACGTTCCGGCCTGTGGGTTTGTTTGACCAAACCGCCGTTGGAAGGCGTCGACGAATGGACGCATTGGGAGCATCTGCCCGATAACAACCCCGTCTCGACCGATGAGGTAATCAAATCACCGTACATGACTCAATGGCTGGGCAACCCGCTCTATATCGCCATGCCCGCGATCACCACGGCGGCGGGTGGACGTATCTTCATCGCGATGGGACATATCGCCCATCACGTGCGGGAGGAACCCTGGCTCAATACCCTCATCGCGCGTAACGGCTATAACGGTTCCATTCTCTGGACGCGAAAACTGCCCGACGGCTACCTCGCCCACCGGTCCGCCTTCGTCGCCACGGAAGACATTTTTTACATGATCGGTGACGACGGACAGCGCTGTCTCCTGCTCGACGCCAAAACCGGAAACGAACTCGACCGCATCTCTGTTCCCGGCGTTCGGGGCGAATGGAAATGGATGGCGATGGTGGACGGCGTCCTTTACGGGCTGGCGGGACCGAAAAAAGACCCGGCTGAATCGACCGTCGTCCGAAGCGAAAACACTCACTGGAGCTGGCAGGAATTGAGCAGGGGTTACTATCAAAAACGTGTTCCCTGGGGATTCGGTAAAACCGTTTTCGCCTACGATATCAAACGCCGGAAAGTCTTGTGGACTCACGAGGAGGAGCAATCAACCGATTCACGCGCGCTGGCGATGGGGGCCGGGAAGATTTTTCTATATGGCCCGGATTCGCACCTCAGATGCCTGAATGCGAAGAACGGCAAAATCGAATGGACGAACGACGATCCCGAAACCCGCTCCTTGATCGAACAGCCGGGTAAGGGATTAGGCTCGACTCCCGGTTTTCGAACGATGTGCTTCTGCCTCTACACACCCGATGTGCTGTTCTACGAAGCCCAAACCCGCATGAATATCGTCGCGGTCTCAACGAAAGACGGCAGTCGCCTGTGGAGCCACCGTAAAACGACGAATAATCCCAACATGATCTACGTGGACGGCCAGCTGCTCGTCGGGATCGGTCCGGATGGGAACACGATGGTTGTCGATCCTCTCTCCGGCGAGATCAAGGAAGACTTGGGATTCAAGAAACGGTCGTGCGCCCGGCTGACCGCGACGCCGGATTCGCTTTTCTGTCGGGGCTGGAATGAAGGCGTCACTCGCTATGACCGTTTGACCAAGAAGATTTCGTTCAACGGTGCGTTTCGCCCCTCATGCAACGACGGCATTATCGGAGCCAATGGATTGCTGTATCTCGGCCCCTGGGCCTGTGACTGCAATCTTTCGATCATGGGCCGAGTCGCGCTCTGCTCGGCAGGGGATTTCGTGTTCGTGCGTGATGTAAAAATCGACGAACGCCTGGAACGTGGGGATGGGAATATCTCCCGGGTCACGCCCTTCGATCTCTCGCCCAACGATTGGCCCACCTATCGAGGGGGCAACGACCGCAGCGCGGGAACGTCCGTTCGCGTTTCGGAATCGGCGAGCCGTATCTGGCAATTTGCTCCCGATTATCCGTTCCGGCCAACGGCTCCAGTCTCGGCGGGCAGTCTGGTCTTCATCGCGGGCGATGACGGCAAAGTACGGGCGATCGATGCCGCGACGGGTTTGCTGAAATGGATCTACCGGACCGCCGGACCGATCCAGCAGCCCCCGACGGTCTGGAATGGCCGCCTCTATGTGGGATCGGGCGACGGCTTTGTCTACGCGCTCGAAGCGGCGACCGGCCGTATGCTCTGGCGGTTTCGTGCCGCGCCGGTCGAACGTCGGATGATGGTCTACGATTCACTGTGCTCCACCTGGCCGGTACACAGCGGCGTGCTCGTCAAGGACGGCGTGGCCTACGCCGCCGCCGGGATCATCGACTACGACGGCACGTACGTTTACGCCCTCGATGCCAAGACGGGCAAATTGATCTGGTGCAACGATTCGTCGGGACACCTGGACAAGGAAATCCGCAAAGGCGTTTCGGCTCAAGGCGTCTTAACCATCGCTAACGGTCTGCTGTGGATGCCCGGTGGCAACGTCGTCTCTCCCGCCGCTTACGATTTGAAAACAGGTGAATATTCCGCCGCACCGGTCAACAACGGAACCCCTCGCGCCAATCGGGGCGAGGAGATCGGACGGTTCGCAGAAAACTATATCATCACGGGTGGACGCCTGCGCTATTCCGCCGGGGAGAATGTCGTCAATCCTGGACAATTCGCCGCCTACCGGGCCGAAAAGGGCGTCGGCGTCAATGACAACCGTAAACTGAATTCGGGCAAAATCCCCCCCGCGTGGAATAACGAACGCTTCATCTGCGTAAGCGGGAGAAACACGGTCCTCGAATCATTTACGACCGATGTCGTAACGAATCACCTCGAAACACAACGGTCGAAAAAACTTCCCGAACCGGAATGGCGCGCGAATACGCTTCGAGGCAAAGATGTCGTGGCGCTGGCGGCGGCCCCGAATGCGGTCCTGGCGGCTTACAAAGAACCACAACCCCGCTCTCTCTATCCCAATTGGTTTGTGGGAGCACTGTCGGCAGAGGATGGTTCGCCCTTATGGCGCTACAAGCTGCCAAGTTCCGCACTGGTGGGAGGCTGTGCGGTCGATCGTAAGGGCCGGGTGATCGCGGCGATGGAAAACGGCGGTCTCGTGTGTCTGGGTGGAAGCGATGCCATCGACGAACTTCTTTTGGGACTCGACGATATGGCGGATGGAAACGAAACGAACCAACGACGCGCGATTCGGATGCTTCGGGAAGCGCTGAACTCGACTCAGACCC
>CAZSIZ010000156.1:0-14015 GCA_964606645.1 uncultured bacterium | reverse complement strand
ATGAGCCAGATGAGATACAAACTTTTGGGAAAAAGCGGCCTGCGGGTTTCGGTACTGTGCCTGGGAGCGGGCACGTTTGGATCGAACTGGGGGCCTATCGGTTCCGACAAGCAGGAGAGTCAAAAGATTTTCGACGCCTTCGCTGAAGCGGGAGGGAATTTCATCGACACCTCCAACCGCTACCAGGAAGGGATGTCGGAAGAATATGTCGGCGATTTGATCGCGTCGGACCGAGACCATTTCGTCATAGGATCGAAATACACGTTGTATGACCTCTACATGAAACTCGACGATCCCAACGGCAGCGGCAGCCATCGCAAGAACCTGGTGCGTTCCGTGGAAGGCAGCCTGAAACGGCTGAAGACGGACTATATCGATCTGCTCTACGTCCATATCTGGGATCCCCTCACTCCCGTCGAGGAGATGATGCGTGCGCTGGACGATCTGGTGCGCTCCGGGAAAATTCTTTACATCGGGTGCTCCAACCTGCCCTCATGGGTGATCTCCCGCGCGAACACTATCGCCGAGTTTCGTGGTTTATCTTCCTTTGTCGCCAATCAAATCGAATACAACATCGTCGAACGCACGGCAGAAAGCGAACAAATTCCCATGTGTCTTGAGATGGATATTGCGGTGTTGTGCTGGTCGGCGCTCTCAGGCGGGATGACGACGGGAAAATACAACAAAGGGAAACTGGATACCTCCCAAACCCATCGACTCCAGGGAGCCATCGACCCGAAAACCAATCATTATTTCCTCAAAACCCAGCAGAGGAACATGGCCATCATGGAAAAGGTCAACCAAATCGCCGAAGAGATCGGCCGACCCACCGTTCAGGTCAGTCTCAATTGGCTGAAACAAAAACCCGGCGTCACGATCCCTGTCTTCAGCGCCCGGACCTTGGAACAGATCCAGGAAGATCTCGGTTGTCTCGATTTCACGCTGACACCGGAGCAGATGAAACAATTGGACGACGTCAGCGATCCGGCTCTGTCATCGCCCATCGTACGATGGGGTTATCCCAACGATTTCCTCCAATACGGCAGCCCCGCAATTCCGACATTCGAGGTCAAGAAGATGCAGTATGGAGACGCCGGAAAACAGATCGACGACCACCGGGCCAAACTCGAACAGGTCCAGCAAATCCCCGGACCCGATGTGTTGATTTAATCAGGAGACCCTCTTGCAAAATGAACGATCCTTGAATCCCCTCGCCCTCTGGGAGAGGGTTAGGGTGAGGGAAAAATCTCAAAACATTGAATTTTGCATGACGCTCAGGAGACCAAATTATGACGTCTGATGATTTAATCGCTGCGTTCAAGACAATCTGGGACGGCGTCTGGCATCAGCCTGATATCACTGCCAGTACCATCGCCGATTCATTCACGGACGACTACCAGTTTCATATTTCTTCCCTGGAGAATCCCATCGATAAACCCACCTTCTCCCAGTTCGTTCCCGGTTGGCAGAAAGCCTTTCCCGACGGCCGAATGGAAATCCTGGATATCACCGCTGAGGGGAACAAGGTCTGGTGCTACTGGAAATCGACTGGTACGCATTCCGAGGAATATCTGGGTATTCCGGCAACGGGAAAATCAGTGGACTATCAAGGAGTGGATATTTGGCGCTTTAACGAGGATGGCCGGGTGGCGGAAAGTTGGGCCGTGCCGGATGTGCTCAGCCTTCTGCGGCAACTTGGAGCGATCCCGTCATAATACTTAAAGAAGTAGTCAGCTATCATTCTTTGAGATCGAAAGAAATCCGTTAATTTATGGACGAGCCTATAGGGCAAATATATTGCAATCGATATCATATTGAATTTCGTTAACTTGGAACTAATGGATAAATGTCGTTTCTAAGTTAATTTACCTTCATTCTCTTTCCGCCTCATCTCACATTTGAATCAGTTTCATGGCGAAAGCCGTAGTCGCTGTATCCAATCGTCGTGAGTGTCAGCGCCGAAAAGTAAATGGGATCGAACGAACGATCCGGCGCGATACGATCGATACGGATTCAGTCGAATTTGGCGATAACGATCGCGCCGTTGTGTTCGTCGCCCAGCGCGTTCAAGATTTCTTTCATGAGATTTTTCGGTGGGAGATTGCCGAAAAAAGTCGAATAGACGTTGATCTGTTCGGATTCGTTCCCAGTGAATGTGTGAAGGACGAGACACGAACTCTTGATTAAAGGCCGTTTCGATTCGACCAGTGTTTTCGATTCTCGATCGAGCGTCCACTCGGAATAGTGGGAACGCTCTGGATCGATGAGAACGTAGTGGAAATAATCGATATCGAATAATCCGGATACGATCTCAAACGCGCGTTTGGGATGGCCCTGGCTCAATTCATCCTGGATCAACGACGACACACTCGCCGAAGAGACCGCAACATCGAGATCGCATTCACCTGGTGCAACCAACACCACCTGGAGATCGCTATCGCCGAAAACCGCATCGGTGGTTTGGTCTTGAGAGAGTCCCAACCGGCAAACGAATGCCCAGAGCCTGTTTTCCTGTTTGGCGAGATTGAAGAAATCGATCGCCGTATCACCGTGGATGCTACCGCATGCCGAAAACGAATCCGCTTCAATCAAAATAGGCTGGAAAAAGACCTCCCGGAAAAAACACGAAACGTTCTCTTTGGAGAAAGAGAATTCACGCTGGATCAAGTTGCGGTTAAGACGGGCCTCGACTTCTTTCAGAACGCTAATCATCGTGTTGTATGTGTTTCCGAAGTCTTGAAATTCGCGGATGCGGTTGGTTTCGGCTTGCTGATTCCATTGGCCGCCCACCGAGGCTAGTAAAGCGTTGGTTAAGCCTTGAATCGGACGCTTTACCATGCCCGATACGATCGTCGCAGTGACGAGACCGGCGATCAGGATCAACACACCGGCGAAAATCATTTGAACGATGATGTTTCTGGAGCGCCAGGCGATTTCGCTCACATCCTTTTCGACCCATACGATGGCCGCCAACTGGCCGCGTCCATTGGAGACCGGCGCGAGCGCCACCATCGTATCCGGCTCGTTTTCATTCTTACCGGAAAGATAATCCCCCATTGCGGCGTAATCGAACGAATCAAGAAACGGTTTCGTTTCATCAATAATCGTTATCAACTCGGAATAGCGTTCTTTCAACATCGGGAATACTGGCCGGAGTGGTTTTTCACCGAATGAATAGATCTCGCGCGCTCCATCCCCCGAATAGATTCCCAAATGGCGGAGATAACCGGAGTCGAATACACGTTGGAGCGATCGTTGGAATCGCTCAGTGATTTCAGTGGAATTATCGCCTTTTCCCGACAGGCTAGGCAGGACATTGGGATTCACGAATTCGGCGACCGACACGGCCAGGGAAGCGATCTCGTTCTTCGCTCCCCAGATCATCTCCTCGCGTTGAGTGAGGTATTTACTCCCCCCCATGATGAGGATCATGCCCAAAAAAACGGGCAAGATGGCGAACGTGTTTTGGGTGTATAGTTTCATCGTAAATGCTTCACCAATTAGACGTAAATGTTTCGGCTCGATAAATTCATCATTCCAACGATAAAGGCCGGGCACTCATGGACGATGGTGAAAAAATGTTCCTTGTTGACGATCAAGCCAAACGCCCCCGCCTGTTTCTCTGAGATTAGATTGTGAGGCAAGGGATGTTCATAGAGCAACGAGGTCACCCCGATGATGGGGGGAAGCGCGCGACCGTCCTCGAACTCGATCTGCCCTTCCAACACCACGATAAGACACGACAGAACAGACCCGGCACTGGCGATGATTTGACCGGGACGGTAACGGCGCTCGTTCGACGTTTTGGCGATAAGGCTCAATTCCATATCGCGCAGCCGGTCGAACGGCTGGATTTTTTTTAAGCGCGAAAACCCTTTCAATGAGATTCATCCGATCACCTCGTTTTCAATCGCCGTACACTTTTTCCATCTCCCCATCCCTTCCGACGGGGCATGCTAATACTCCGGGATCGTTATCACCATCAGTTGCGTTTGGTACAATTCACTTGAATCGATCGTTTCCCTCAAATCCACCTCGAATTGTTCGAGAATGGCTTTCGCCCCGGATGACACGCTATCGCAGAGACGGCGTTCGTTTACAGTGATACGCTCAGCGCCCGCCGAACTGACGATCAGGGATTGACCGGGTTGGATCGTGAAAGGCGCATTCTCTACGAGGATTTGCCGGACCACCTGTTGGGAGTCGCACACCATTCCAATCGTCGGCTGCCGAACGATCGCGTTCGTTACTCCCGATTCGTTGTCCATTAAAATAAACCTCGAAATCGTATCGGGAAACAGCGGACGTAAACATGACGCCATCCGTTTCCAGTTATCTCCATAGCGTTTAAGAAGTTTGTCAGCCACTAAAACGACGATGCGTTTCTCTTTCGCGGCCTCCAACGGATCCCCTTCGTGAATTCCCGACCAGGCGAGTGTAAAATGCAGGTATTCGATACAACCGGAGACATCGGTCGAATTCCCAGCGTACCCAATCGTCTTCCCCGCACATAATTGTACGTCCCAGTCCATCGCCTCATCGCACTCACGCTCCAGGATTCGCATTAATTTCAACCGCCTGGATTTTTCTTCCATGATGCGGTCGGCGTTGGTTCGTTGTTCGAAATAGTCTTTAATCGCCTGACTGAGTTTGTTGAATGCGCTTCCCAGTTTACGAAGTTCGGTCGGACCGTGGAGGGAGACTTTCTCTCCGTAGCGCCCGGCGGCGACAACCAAGGTTTTTTCCATGAGATGGAGGATGGGTTTCAGGATGACGATGGTGATTCCGTACACCACCAGCACGGCAATCAAGAAGGCCAACAGACCGATCCCAATCGTTTTAAGGAGAGCGATACGGGTTTTGGTGCTGATAATGGAAACGTTGATGTCCGATCCAAGGACGGCTTTGATTTCGCCGTTCCAGTTGTAAATCGGTGCATAACCCGTTTTGAGCAACCCCCATTCCCCCCAATCCACAACACGGGAGGTATAGACGCCACCCATATTGACTTTGCCGTAAACACGAATGCCTTCACCGTCTATAAATTCTTCTAAATAACCGATCCGAACGTGTTCGTTGTTGTAGTCGACGTCAAGAATGTAAATCTCGTCATCCGTCGTGCCGCCGGTTGGACGGCGGAACGTGGAAAGATAGGTGAGATTGAGTTTATTCCATATCCGTCGCATGGGCAGGATATAATCCAGGTATGTATCGTCTATTTCGGTGCGGAATCCGTCCCACCAACCCACCTCTTGGCAGGCGGCCGTGCTGGGATCGATTTTGACAAGACGTCGGGCGGCGGTATATAGCGATGACGTATAGGGATTCCAGGCCAGACCGGAAAAGAACGGTTGTTCCGTATCGGGATTTTCCGGTTCTTCCTCATCCACTTCCTCATCCACTTCCTCATCGTCTCCGGCGTTCATTTCCGTGATGGTGTATTCGCTGATCTCTTCGATCAGCGTTCGGAGTTCGGCGATTTCTTTGGGATCGGCAATATGACGAATGCGGTCGAATTCCGCGATTTGGTTCATTTTAAGTTCGATCGCTTCTGCTTTGGAATTTCCGTCATTGGACGTGGAACCTTCGACTTGAGCGGCTTCTTTCCAGGTGTATGTAAGCGATCCGATGGGAACGGTTTGGCCGGTTTGGGGATCGATGGCGAGCAACGTATTCGACTCGCTGCCGATAGCCAGAAGCCGGTCGCGTTCTCTGCTGTAGACCATGCCGCCGATCCGTTCGCATTCGGAAGCCGAGACCACGTGCATAGCTTCCGCCGCTGGATTCATCCGGATTAAATTTCGACCGGAAATAAAGAGTTCTTCGGTTTGAGGACGAAACGCCAAACCAGTACAAAGCCGGTCTACAAAGGCGGTAAACGTCGCTTCACCTGTATCCAGGTTCAGAGCAGCCAGGTGTCCCGATTCATCAACACCGTAGAGCACATCGTTGCAGGAATCATAAGCAAGATCGACAATTCCGGGCATTCCCGTATCACCCACTGGTTCGGGGCCTCCATGCCGTTCGCTAATGGTGACAAGCCAGTCGGTTTCGCAATCGATTCCGTAGAAGGTGGAGCGGGAATCGACATACGTCAATCCAAGAATCGTCCGTGTACGAAGCAGTTCTTCGTTTTCATCCGCATCGATAAACGCGCCGGTCGCCATACTGATAGCGGCCAATTTCCGGTCGTACCCCCGGTCGATATCGTGGTAAAGATGGTTGTGGATGATCGCGCTCATCACAACAGTTACGATCCCCAAGACTGGAAGCAGCACCAGTAGATAGACCGTCTGGATGCGAAAGTTAACGGCTATTTTCTCCGTCTTTTTCTCGTTCATTTCTTCCTATTCGGTTGCCTAACATTCAGGATGTCGAATCATTGGATTCAGAGGAACACTCACAAAAGGAAGCCATTCCGTGAACGGCGGGATCTCCGATGGCATTTTCCAAAAAACCGATGGCCGCCCACGGAGAAGTCGCCGCGCACTCGAGCAGAAAATTCCGATCCAGCCGGTAACCCGACATCGGCCGGGCCACGGCGTTGTGTCTGTGTGCATCGGCTCCATATAAACTCTCTTCACCGAACGTTTCGCCTGAAGAACGCTCTTTACTTTCCTCGCTATTCTCCAAGCGGATACGGCCTTCTTTGATGAGATACAGACTGTCCGAATCATCCCCTTGCTGAAAAATTCGGTCGTCACGATCGAACTCGACATAGACGGCACCTTCTGCAATCAATGCGAGGTCGCGGGTGTTGATCGGGGTGAAGAAATCCGATTTTGAAAAAAGATCGATCTGTTCGATGACGTTATCGAGAACCTGTTTTCCTTCCTCGCGGAAGAGAATGGAAAAGACCGTGTCCTTCACTAACGGAGGGGCTTCCCCGATTCCGGAGCAAATTTGATCCAACACGGCCGATTTGAAAATCTTATAATATTCCTCGTTCTCTCCCCCGTCTTCATCGGCGTAGATCAAATCCCATTTCGCTTGAGCGGATGCCGCCCGTTCCAAATCCACGTTGCTTGCCCATGCGTAATTGACGACCTGAGAGACATCGAGCCGTTCGGTTTTAAATTGTTTGAAGTAGAACTGAATAATATTCATCACCGGACGGCCATCGACCAGCGGCAGAAGCCGGTTGAATGTTTTCCGGTCGACGGATTGTTCGAGGGTTTCAATCGCATCACCTCTCATTTTGGGGCTGGCAGAACGGAGCGAGGTGGCAATCATTTCATGGCTGGGGATTTGACCGCCCAAGGCCAAAATTTTGAGCACGAACTCAATAGTGGATAATTGCTCGTCCCGGTAAAAGCGCGACAGAACTCGGAGTCCGGAGAAACTGCTTTTTTCTTCTTCTAACACTGTATGAAAGTAGAGAATTTGATAGGCGCGGAGAATTTCCTGAGCGATCAGTTTCGGGACGAGTGCCTGGAGTTGCGGGAAAGCCAACCAGGATATCGCACGGGCAGCTATGGAACGGCCGGGATAAGGATAACGCTCATCCTGGACCACACTGACAACGGCGGGAATGCTGCGTAAGCCGATGGCGGTAATCAGCTGGCCGATCCGTCGCTGCTCGAAGTGTGAGAATGAATCCGCCATGGCGAGCAGAGGCGGGATACATTCGGAATCGCCGATATGAGACAGCGCTTGAAATCCTTCGTTGCGGATCACCGTATCCCCGTCGCGGATGATTGAAATAATTTTCGGGAGAAAAAGAGTCGAATCCTCATCCACCAACCGGCAGAGGGCCACCGCCGCCGCCCTCCGAACTTGAGGAGAAGAGTCTTTCAAATAAGGAACGAGAAAATTGGCGTACGAACTTTGGCCGGTCGATCCGATCGACTGGATTCCGGCGATCCGCTCGTTTTCCTCTCCATTCAACAGCCTTAAAACCGTTCCCTTGGCTTGAAATCCTTTTTCGACATCCCAACTGTTCCAAAGAACCGTCGTGGCTGCACTTCGTTCTTTGGGATCGAACGATTCCACCATGTTCATGACGAATTCGTCGTGAATCATACGGCTTTGCCCCAACGCCTGAACGGTAGTGGAATTGATTAGTTTGTCGTGATCCAACAACCAACCGACCACAAGACAGGTGATTTCACTATCCGATTTAGCCAGCATCCGTGTGAGCATGCCTAGAATCTTCCGGTGGAAGCGGTCGGGACTTCGATCGAGAATATCCATTATCTTTCGTGATGCTAAATGGCGGTCGTTTACCCATAGGATCCGGCAGGCAGTAATGGCATCTTCGATGCTCTCACTTTGCGCCAAACGAACCAACAAATCTTTCTGCTCTCGATCCAAATCACCGGCGATATCGGAAGAGGAACGAGAGAAATCAAGCCATTCGTTTCGTAAATTCTGAATCATTGAACCGGCGTAGTAATAGCGTGTGCATAACACGACGACCAGGAAAAAAGCGGCCAGACCGATACCGAACGTTGAGACAGCTAGATGGCTCAGATCCAGATATTGGTTTAAGAGGATCAAAATCAGTCCGGCGAACGCCCCGCCTAATGGATCGATGATCCCTTCAGCAAATGCGCGAACGGATGATTTTACGTTTTGTGGAATGGGATTGAGCATGAAGTTCCAGTTGTTGTCTTCGATGGCCGTTTGAAAACCCTGCATCGCGAAAAAAGCAAAAATGGCAGCATAAAACATTGGATCGGGCTGACCGTACAGCGCGACAAAAATGGTAAAGGAGAGCAGATAGACAGCTGGCTGGATCACAGCCGTATTCCGCACCCCCAAGGTAGAGATCAAGCGGTTGAACACAAAGAAGGTCACGAACACGTTGAAGACGTTGACCGTCATGAAAAGTGTTCCGAATAAATTTGCCAGGGCGGCTTCGCTGGAATGCCGTTCCTCGAAGACCTGCATGTATTGGAACTCGCAGATGTTGGTGATGAACATCGCCGTAAAAGTCGCGCAGAAAAGGAAGAAAACATATCGGGATTTGCGAAAGGCCAATCGGAGATGGCGCATCTGTTTGGCGAACGAAAACGATTCTTCTTCATCCCCAGCGTGAATGTACGAAAAAGAACGGCCGATCTTGATCACGGGGAAAATCGCCAGGAAAGCGAAAATACTCCAGACCGTAAAAAGCATGGCGACGCTCAGTTCGTAATCCATGAAGACGGTGACGAGATAGCCGCCAAGAGTCGAGCCGATGGCGGTCGCACCGCTTAAGACTGGAAACAACCGTTTGGCGCAAAGAATATCGAAATAGGCATCGACGAAATTCCAGTAAACCGTAAAACAGGTGATAAACCACAAACTGGCGTATAACTTGATGACGTAATAGAGCCAGTTGGAGCCGGTGTTTTCCGATTCGGCGGCCAACACACAGAAGGTGATTCCAATCCCGCCAATCGCGAGGACGATGTTGATGACGATTTGGAACCGGTCGACGCCTAACTTTTCCGTCAGATAGGAGACGGCCGGGGTGATTAAAAGCATGATCCCCGGCAGAATGAAGTAGATGTAGGATAATTGGCTCGCTCCGACGTGAGTCAGAAATAGAGCGTCCGCCGCGACGTAGCCGATCGCCAGGCCGGTTTGGAGCAGAATACCGGCCAGCGCGAAGGCAAATACTTTCGTTCCTTCGCCTTCATAGATCTTGAATAGTATGAAAACCCATTTACCCATATCGGAATTGCAACCTCATGCGGTATTCCACCACATAACCAAAATCATCATATCAATAAAAAAAGCGTTTACCGTACTATCCGTAACTCTATTGTCCCAATTTGTTTAACGACTATGCTTTTCGTTTCAATCGGAGGAAATCAATTAATATAGGAATATATTTCACTGCTGCTTGTACCACTACCCAGTAGAATCCTATCTCAGGAAATTTCAACCGGTTGTTTTCTATTTTTCATCGAGTATCGCTGTTCCTGATAATTCAAGAAATTTCCTGGCTCTAAATTTTACTTCTTTCTTCAAATAATTCGGAGGGACTCCAATATAGGGGGTGTGCCAAAAAGTTGGTCCACTACCATCTTATCATTTAGTATCAATGAAGTTACCATAATAATTCTTCCCTGTTAAGCCGCTTGACGTGAATAATGTTTGAGAATCACGTCAGGCCTTTGTTGGCAGACAATCTCACTCTCGCCGGGTGGAATTAGCAATTGAATTAGAGGCTAATTCCCCAATTCCTGATGTGGCCGTTCGGTGTTGTCATGCTTGATGAATTCATGAATGAGATATTTCGCTTTCTCATTAATCTCTTGAGCGTGTATGCAAAAGTTCCAGTCTTGTTACTCCACTCATTGAGTATTGGGATGCTCCAGTGGTGAACCGTTGTCGGGCTTCTGGACGATTCTCTTTCCACCGGCAAAGCAGATCGATCAAGTCTTTATTCAGCCAGACGGTTCGTTGTTTCTTGCCTTTTCCGTTGACAAGTGTTTTGCCGGTCATCCAGCCGATATTCATCAGTTGAAGGTTGAGGACTTTCCGGACGCGAACTCAGTATCCAACATCAAGCGCAACATGCTGAGGGGTAGGAACAAGCGAAAAGTCGAATCTATGCCATCCGACTTTTTGCCGTCACATCAGTATCAATTCATCATTCCATGTCCTTAATCCATTCAAATAATAATGCCTGTTTTTCCGATTCATTATGTAAACCGCTGTGAATAAGAATGTTATTATTTACTTGAAACGCAATACGATATTCTTCACAAAACGTTTCTTCACTCACCGGTTTCATCGCAGCATCGCTTGGGGCAACAAATAGCAACGGCTTTGGAGCCGTGCAAGCAGCAAGGTCGGGAAGATCGTAAACGGACAACGCTCCGGTACTGTGACACCAACCGGGAATTTGATACGTCATGTTCGCCGCGATGGATTGATAAGAAATCACTGAATCGACTAAAGCGATATGAGTGAGGGAAGAATCGAAAGCCGCAGCGTGCAGCAATGCAGGTCCCAGATGCGATCGTGCGATTGCAATCGTTTTTCGATCGTCCGAAAGGTCCAATGAACGAACAAAATTGGCGATACGAACAATCTCACCCGCATGAAAACCTGGAAGACTTCGGCCGATCAACACACCAGTAAAAGGAACTTTGATCCCCGAAAGCGAATCCCCTGTTTCACCGATACCTGAAAGGTCGGGAACGGCGACCAGATAATTCCGCTTCACGAGTTTTTCGATAAAACGGTTTTCGAAATACGCGCGATACTTTCCCTCTGGATGAAGATAAATCACGGATGGATGCGGCCCATCGGTTTTTGGTATCAAAAGCAGCAAGGGAATAATACACGGCCCTTCACTGTCCAAAACATATTTTTCGATGCGGTAATTCTCTTCTTGTACCCCACCGGTAAAGATGGATCGAATCCGTGTTGGCGGTTTTTGGTAACCTGAAATGGGGGGTGCTTCACGCTTGACCGTTCTAAGATGCCGTGCAGGATTTCCCCGCTTTTTTTTCAAGTTTGTTCTATTGCGTTGAGTATCCAGCAGGTTGTAATCGAAGACGCGTTTTCCTTCCAGCGATGTGAGAATCTGTCCGGTTTCGGTCACGGTCAGTTCTTCCTGAGTCAAAGGCTGGATTTCTTCATCGGAGGGATCGCCTGGAAAAGCGAGATGTTTCTGCAAAAAAGCGTAAAGGGCTTCACGGGTTTTTCGAGTATAGCCATGTGTGTAATCGTCTTCGGCGATTTGCAAATTTTTGACTTTCCCAAAAGCGCTGAAAGCCTGTTTCGCTTCCTTGTATGTCTCTCTAGTTCCCTGGATGCTGAAAAAATCACGGGTCGTGGCCAGAATCAAAGTTGGTTTCGGAGCGCGGACTTCTATAAAATCTGCATGATCCAATCCCATGGCAATACCGCGAACAAAATCCTGTTCGGCATCCTGGGGGCCGATCGATTCCAGCAAGCGTTTGAAACTGGTGATATAGCATGTTGGAGCGGCGACGGCGACCCGGTCATCCATAGCGGAAATGTAAGCGGTTTGAGTTCCTCCACCCGATAATCCGGTTACCGCAATACGTTCGGGATCGACCTCATCCCGCGTGAGTAAATAATCAATGGCCCGTATGCCGTCCCAGACGAAATAGCGGGCAGAAGATATGCCGTTCAAAAAACACTGTCTTCCGAAATGGGAGTGTTCGGCAGTCGATCCGCCGACCGTGGATTTCTTGAGCACCGGATCGTAATATTGAAGCCGTTCGCCTTGGCCGAGAGGATCGAAAGCAAAAACGATGAATCCTTTTTTCACTAAGTTCAGAATCACTTGCTGATAGAGAGGAGAACGAAACGCAATACCCGTATGGCCGATGGGATTTAAGATAGCCGGTGTTTTTTCCTGTCTTTTATCGGGGATAAAAAGGCAACCAGTTACATAGAAATTTGGCATAGACTGAAAGATGATTTTTTCCACCCGGTATCCATCTTTTTGAACCACACCCGTTATTTGTGGATGAAGAGGAGTGCGTTCGGGGAAAGGACCCAAAATATGGTTTAAGAGTTGTTTGACTTGTTGTTGCCGAAAACGCCAATCCCGTTCCGTTTTCAATTGCGCGATGGCTTCCTCTCTTGCTTGCAAATGCTTGAAAGCTTGCTGGTTGAAATGCTGTGAGAGAAAGGACGGGGCATCGCTCCAGCAGTCCCAACCCGACAGCACGGATAATTCATTTCGTTCCGCGCAATGGCTGGATTGAGTGAAAGAGAGAATGGTTGTTGAAATGAGAATGAATAACGATCGCCGGACGTTCATGGTTTATTTCCTTCCTATCCATTCGATTTTGAATATGTGAAAACACGTTTCATCAATCATCGTATCCATAGACGCTCTAATGGGTAGTGCTGGATCGCAAGTACGGAATTCAATCCAGGCTTTAGAGCGGTTCACTTTCAGTGACGATCGTTACACGAGCGCGTGCATTGACATCGGTCTTTCCATTGCAAGTGAAGATCATTTCGTTTTGGCCTTTATCGATTACGGGAATCTCTCCAAGCGGTTTTATTTCGGCGATCAATTCGCCATTCGCTCCATATTGCATGCAATCTTCATGAGAATAAAATTCCAAATACTGGCCGGATATCAGTTCGACTGGGAAGACGATCTTTCTTCCACCCACGGTTATAGCGGGATTCTCGATCGTACGATTCACAAGCGGCAACGCTTTGATTGGACCGATCCTGCATTGAACCTCTTCATTGAGAGGAATATCGTTCACCCACAGGTTCACACTTGTCACGCAGTCAAATACCAGCTTCTCTCGATAAATTGAATACGGAGATCCATAAGGCCAGCGATAATTGCTGTAGCGTTCGGATTCCATTTCAATCAATTCAAAATATCGCCAACCGGTAAAATCCACAATAATATATCGCTCTCCATATCCACCGATCAGATGTTCGGGGCTGCGAAGCTGAACGTTCAATACCTCGCCTTTGCCGTCGCCATGCACCCATAAACCCAACGCCTGGTGCTGGCTGAGATCGAAAGGAGGATCCAAGGGTATTTCAACTTTGGCCCATGCTCCTTTTCCATCTTTTTGTCCATTGTTTTTTACGGTCATAACACAGTTGAATGGAGTGAATTCGCTTAGATCTTCATCGATTCGAAAATCGAGTTGGACATGATCCGCCGTCGAACGGTTCGTAAAATCCATATCTTTGGAAAAATCCACTAAGCATTGATTGTCCGTTACATCATACACACGGGCCGACATCAATGCTTCGATCCGAAGTTGAAGCGGCTGTGTACCAAAAGGATTGTTCGATCTCCAAACATGTTGGTTATTTCGAGATTCGACGATCTTGTGTTTGTCATAATTGCGGGGATAAAAACGCCAGCGATCGGCGTCATCCCGTCTCAACGTGAATTCTTTTCCCGGTTGCCGCAGTTTCGTCTTGACCGATTCATCGAAATAATCGGCATGGCGCAGGTCTTCATAACGCTTCATGATTCCAGCCAGGCGTCGATAAATAGGTTTTGTAAACGGCGGTCGAAAAGGGAGTGAAAAGTCGGAGTAAAAAAGGCGGTC
>CAZSIZ010000155.1:0-14074 GCA_964606645.1 uncultured bacterium | reverse complement strand
TCTCAAAGTTTTATCTGGATAACTCTTCTACAATTTCATGCGATTGCCCTGCCCACTCTACAGAACTGAAATTCCCGCCGTTGGAACTCATCGCGGAGGATATGCGAAGCGCCCTCTCCGATATCGCCGAACTCGATGGCACTCAAGCCACCCCCGACATTATGACGGCAATCTTCTCCCGCTTCTGCATCGGAAAATAATCAAGTTATTCGTAGCCCTGCTTCGTTCTATTCGATCCGCGAAATACCAATCGAACAACAACGCACGAATTGATTCAGTTTGCGCTCAAAAAAAGACCCCGGAAGTTTTCAAACCTCCGGGGCTTTTTACTTCGATAGGGACGAATTTATTGCAGAGACCAATCGGATACGGAAGCCGCTTTGGGTCCGAGGATTAAAGCGGACAAACTTTCGCTACTGTTCCAGTTGCCGGAGATACCGGTCGTGTTGGTTTGATGTTCGCGGGCAGGCGCATCACTCCATTCATCGGCATCGTTTTGTTGTGCGGTAAAACCGATGACTTTGTTTGCCTCAAGATCCACCACAACGTGATCTTCCATTTCCCAGAAATCTTGATAGCCAGTACTGATATTGGCGGGATCGTCTAGATCGTAACCCAAATTAGACGCACCTTCGAGATATTCAAACGGAACGAGTTTGATTTCCCAATTGTATTCGACCGACGCTTCGATCCATTCGGCGGCATTGGGATCGGTTGCCCGGATTTGAACGGCTGATTCCAAAAAACTATCCGAAATATTCCACGGAGCGTGTGCGGCTCCCAAACCCAAGGTTCCTTCAATCCGTTCGAAGACGGGGACTCTTACAAAATCGGCGGAAACCGCGATCCCCCCTCCGGCCGTATTGAAATATCCCACACCACCGTCCATAAAGACATGATTGTCTAAATCATTGGACGCATCCCAATCATCCCAGGTGTTGGGCATATCGAAAGTGTACTGTTGATGCCAACCGGAAGTGGTGCTCGATGCGGGATCACCGGTGTTCGCTCCATCCATAATAATTTCCAGGCGTTCGTTATTCCATCCGGCGTCACCAGCTGAGGAACCCATTCCCCGAGTGGCGACTAATACATCATCGATGACGTTGATCCCAAAATACAGCGCATTGGTTTCATCGTCCCAGGCAACTTTGAGAACGATATCCAGATCGCCCGAGCCTGCAACACCGGCGGGGGAGTCCCCGTCCTGGTCCATGGGAATGGCCGGGACATTTGCCCAAGCCGCATCCGATAAATCCCCATCGATTTCGGGCACGGTGGACAATTCGGGAATGGTGAATTCATTGACGTTTACCGAAGTGTCCTGAGTGAAGCCCATCGTTGCAATAATCCCAATTAAGAAAACCGAAATGATAAAACTTTTCTTCATATTCTCTTCCTCCTAAGTTAAAATAATTAATACTATCGATTGTCGATCTAAATCATCAATTAATGTATCATAGATTAAAATCAAAGTCAAACATAAAAAATAAAAAATTATTTAGTTTATCAAAATGGCCATCATTCTGGCCGATGAGAAAATTGCAGATAAAAAAAGGCGTTCATTCTTTCCTTTTAACCGAACATTGTTTACACTAGAATTGGTTAAGGACAACCACTCCGTAAGGTTAAGTATATCAATATGTTAAAAAAATTTGGAATTACGTGTGTCTTTTTCGGATTATTGATTTCCGGTCCGAATGAATCGTTTGGCGAAGAATCAAAACCGGCCGGACCGGCTGATATGATGATCGAAGCAATTGCCAATGGAGAACCGTCCGACGCTCTCGCGGTGCTGGAATCTCCATCGATCCCATTGTCCGGTGAAGACATTCGACGGATTTTGGGCGAGTTGCACCGGCGAAAATTAGGAATCGCATGGATTCCTTTCATGCAAGGTTTTATCGAAAGATATCCCAAGGAAGCGCGATTGAGATTGGCGTTGGCCCGGATTTACAGGCGTTCGGGGGCAATCGAACCGGCGTTGCGTTATGCGGGGGAGGCGGTTGAACATGCGTCGGATGATTTAGTGTTGTTGTATCAAGCGGCCGCGCTCGCTCAGATTTCCGGGCGGAGTGAAAAGGCGAAAGAATGGCTTGCACTACTTTTTTCGAAAGAAAAAAACGATCCGGACGCCTTGTTTTTGATGGCGCGAATCGATGCGGAGGAAAACGAACTCGAACGCGCGGAGTCTTTGCTGCGGCAAGCGGCCGGTATTAATCCAAAGCATTACCTGGCCCGTTTCGAGCTGGGACGTTTGAAAAACCGCACGGGTGAATACCCCGAAGCGGAATTGCAATTACGGGAGGCGGTGCGGTTGTATCCGTTTTTTCGAGAAGCGTACAACGCGCTGCTGATATCATTGGCCCGGCAACAGAAAAAAAAAGAGGTTGAGAACATCAAAGCGGTTGCCGATCAACTAGCTCATTGGAATGCGCAAAAGGAAGAACGGCTGCGATTTTCGTTTTTCAATCCGGGGAAGACCGGCACCCAGGACGGTTATGAACTGGCCGCCGAATTGTGTGTGGTGAAACGGGAGGACTTGGCGAAGACTTTCCTGGAAAAGATCGTCGAATCGGGACAACCGGGCGAGCCGTTTCTTTTTTTGCTCTCCCAGCTGCGATATAAAGATGGCGATTACCAGGGATGCTTGGAGATGCTCGGCCGTTTGAAGCAACCCGGGGTGATCGAGTCGGAGGCTTACGCCAATTTCAAAGCGTGGTCGCTTTACCGAATCGGGAGGATCGAGGAATGCCGTTCCTTCTTAGCGGAGGCGCTTAAGAAACACAGCGGATCGAAACAGCTGCAATCATTGGCGAAATTGTTTCAATCTCGTGAAATAAAAGACGTCGAAAAATCGAATCCTGACACAATGAAAAGTGATGGAAAATTCCAGTTTACCGATGTCGCCGAAAAAGCAGGATTATATTCATTCAAACACGTGCAAGGAAATCCCGATAAGCGCTGGATTATCGATGCGATGGGATCGGGAGTTGCCGTGGGTGATTACGATAACGATGGCGACGACGATATTTACTTCGTCAATGCACGATCCAATGTATTCGATCCCGATCCCAAAAACCGAAATACCTTGTTTCAAAATGAAGGCGGCCGTTTTGTGGATGCGACCGAAAAAGCCGGCGTGGGAGAGATGGGTTACGGCATGTGCGCCGCGTTTGGCGATATCGACAACGACGGCGATTTGGATCTGTTTGTGGGTAATTACCAAGACAACACGCTCTACGAGAATCGGGGAGATGGGACCTTTGCCGAAATCACGAAAAAAGCGGGAATGACGGATAGCGGCTATGCGGCCTGCGCGGCGTTCGGCGATGTCGATGGTGACGGCTGGCTGGATTTATTCGTGGGGAATTACATCGAGTTCGATCCGAAAAAACAGGGAGACATGCGCGACCGGTATCACGGATTGAACGTGTTTGCAGGTCCACTGGCGTTTCAACATCAAAACGATTTGCTCTATATCAACCAAAGGGACGGAACCTTCAAAGAGATGGCTAAAAAAGCGGGTATCAATGTATCGAATGGACGTGCGATGGGTTGTGTGTTTTTCGATCTCGATAACGATGGGGATCTCGACTTGTATGTATCCAACGATTCGACTTACAATCACGTTTTGCTGAACCGGGGGAACGGAACGTTCGAAGATATCAGTTTTCTTTCCGGAGGCGCGTTCAATGAAAATGGCGTGGCTGGAGGCAGCATGGGCGTATGCGTAGGCGATGTCAACAACGATGGATTGTTGGATATCTACGTTACCGCTTACGAACAGATGCCCGATTCGCTGTATTTCAATAAAGGAATGCGAATTTTTTCGGATATCACAAGATCGTCAGGATTGGTCAAGCCGACACAATGGCTGATCACTTGGGGATCAGGATTTTGCGACTTCAACGCGAACGGTTTACTAGATTTATACACGTCGAACGGACATATCTATCCTCAAATCGATTCACTGGGAGTTGGCCGCAGTTACCATCAAAGTGTGTCGTTCTATCAAAACACGGGTAAGCGGTTCGTCGAAGCCAACAATTCTATCCAACCAAACCATTTCCTACCGATAAGCGGACGGGGAACGGCGCTCTTGGATTACGACAATGATGGGGATATGGATGTGCTGGTCAATTGTGTGGATTCAACGCCTGTCTTATTGGAAAATCACACACCACAAGGCCATTGGCTGAAGGTGAAACTAAAAGGGACAAGCGCGCAAACGTTCGGCGTACGAGTGGTGGCGCGTAAGGGAGAGAAACAGTGGACACGGTTCGCCGATGGTGGCTCAGGCTACCTCTCACAAAACAGCCAAACACTGCATTTCGGATTTGGGGATACCGATGTGCTGGACGATATCGCCGTCCACTGGCTGCATAAAGAGAAAACGGTGATCGAAAATGTGAGTGTCGATCGGTTACTAATAATACCGCAATGATTTTGGACGGGATTTGTGGTCAGAAAAATTGCCAAAGCATCAAACACAAGTGTTTATTTGTCGTTCAAGTTTTTGGACCATACGAGGTTCTGCCTGAACCGTATCGCACAGAGAACGGAATACGAATATTGGATTATTTTTTGATGGTGGACATTGTTACCCGTCCATCGTCCAGCCTTTGCGGTAAGGCTTGGTCAGATACTGGTTGGCGCTGGCGACGTTGGTCACGACACCTTGTTTGGCGTCATATTTGAGATCTTTACCGGCTCGGAAGGCGGCGAGACCGAGACACATCGTCTCAATCATGTTGGCGCTATATTCAAAGTTGCAGGCCGTATCGGCCGGTTTGCCGTTTTTGCAGGCCTCGACCCACTGCTTCTGGAAATGACCCACATCCGGCAGTGACTCGTCTGCGGAACGTGGCTTAAAATGAGACATGTTATTGATATCACCATTCGGTATGATCAGGTGATTTCTGAAGTCTGAAATAAGAACGCCCTTGTCGCCCTTGAACATGGCGCCGTGGCCGATCTTATTCAGGTCAATCCAGTTGTTCGGCGACTTGGGCATGGCTCCGCCCTGGTACCAAGTTACATCTATTTTGTCCCGCCAGTTATTGGCTGGAAAGACGAATTCGCTGGTCAGTTCGACTGGAGTGACCTCTGGATTAAAGGCTTCGGGTGTACTTGATTTGATACTTAAAGGCAGGTCGGCGTCGAGCACGTTCCATAAGAGGTCCATGGTGTGGCTGCCCATGTCGCCCATCTGACCGATTCCGAAATCCCAGTACATATTCCACTGCAAACAACCGGCCCCAGGTCTTGCCGTCACGTATTTCGAATTATACGGGTGCCAGGGTGCCGGTCCAAGCCAGAGATCCCAATTGATGTTAGAGGGAATGGGTTTCTCTTCAGGCAAATAGCCGTCGCGGCGAATCTGGCGGTTGCCCCAGGCGCAGGCTTCCTTAAGTTCGCCGATAGCGCCATCATGGACGGCTTCGCTTATGCGGTTGAAATTGGGGTGAGCGTGACGCTGCATACCCACCTGCGTGGCAAGCTTATTCTTGCGTTTAAGGTAAGTCTCCCGCACGGTTCGCGCTTCTTTGACCGTGATGGCCAAGGGCTTTTCCATGTAGACATGGTAGTCCCGGTTGAGCGCCCAGTTCGCAATAAATGAGTGGGTGAAGTCGGTCGTGCAGCACAACACGGCGTCAAGACCGGGATGGTCAAGGCACTTGCGCCAATCCTCATAGACTTTGGCCTTCGGGAATTCCTTAAGTGCGTGAGAAATATTATCCTTTTTGACATCACAAATAGCAACGACGTTCTCATCTCTGAGTGTCGCGTAGTGTGCTCTCGCACGTCCGTAGGCGGCGATCAAGGCGACATTCAACCGGTTGTTCGGGCGATTGGCTCCAAAACTCGTACCACTGTTGAGGATCATCAATCCGCCTCCGGCGACGAGGCTCTTGTGGATGAAATTACGACGGTTTACGGTGTTGGAATTCATCGTTCAGCTCCTTGTTCGATTGATTGTTTCATCTATTTCACTAGAATGCGAATGTTTCTCCAGCGAGTGAGAGAACCTTCGCGCTGAAAACCAATCGGTCTCTCGGTTCGTTCGCAATCGCTGACAGTTGTCACGACGGCGCCGTTCTTAAGTCTATCTCACGATCCAGTAAAAAGTTAGACCTTGCAGACACGGCAAGATTTTGTGTTTCACCAGCCATTCTTTATACTATATCTTGCAGTCACTGAAAGTGTTTTCGACTTTTTGCCGTTTCGTTTTGGTCGCTCAAAGGCCAGTTCTGCTTCAAGTGTATAGCGACTGTAAGATCCCTTAGTGTAGACGTAGCCATTCGGTTTACCAGTGCAATGCAGAATGCCGTCCTTCATGCTAAAAGTTCCGTTATTCTTGGTCTTGCCGAAAGAAAACCGGAACATTCGATTTCTTGGGATTCACGCACATCTGTGGTAAGAAACGTAATGGAGAATTCCAGATCGTTCGGCAAACCATCCGGAAACGGATGCGAATGAAATTGAAATCGATTCGGAAGGAATTAAGACTCCGCCTCCACGACTCGATTGTTGAAACCGGTCGTTGGCTGTGTCGAGTGGTTAAGGGGTGCTACCGATACTATGGGGTATCGCTAAACTCGCACGCTCTCGGACGGTTTTACTATGTCGTATGCAAAGCCTGGCTCCAAATCCTGAATCGAAGAAGTCAAAAGAGTCGAATCACATGGATACGAATGAGGAAAATCGCAAAACGATGGTTTCCAATCCCTCTTAAAAAGGATTTTGAAAAAATTAAACTCCTTACTCATAGAAAAAAATCCGCAACTTTTGGCATCTATTTTTTTGAGATGTGGTGTAATCTTTGTGATAGCAGTGAGTTGGGGGGTATTTTTTAAAACACGGATGGCACGGATTTTTTTGAATCACGATAAACCGGGATTATCATTTCGGCTTAGCACGGAGGATATGAAATTTATGAAGAGAAGGATTGTAAATGGTTGGGCGGGTATGGTTGGGCTGGCAGAAGGCCTGTCCCCTACGATGACGATGGCGGGGTGGTGCGGCGTGACTCATCCTTCTTGGCTGGTGTGCAGACTTGTGGGAAAAGAACAGCCCTTTGGGAGAGGGAGTTGAGCACTGATGTTATTGCTGTTTTGCAATCGATAATTCTGAATAAGCGATTAAAACGGTGATTATCTTGACCTTCTAAATCGAGGTAAATACTTTATTGAATGAGCCGAGACAGTTAGCTAAACGGAAAATTACTGCTAAAATAGATTGTTCTGTGCTTATTTCAGTATGGAACCGCGCGCCGATCCTGGCGATAACTTGAATAGATCGAAGATAATAGGGCAAAAACATGACTTCGTTGGACGAACTCAACCAAATTCGGCAGTCGGAAGATTGGGAGCGATTGCTCGAAAGATCGCGCGAGCATCTGCAAGAGGACCCGGAAGCGTCGTTCGCGCTGCGTGCCTTGATTCAGGCGCTCGAACGTTTGGACCGGAAAAACGAGGAATACGAAAGCATCCTCTACCAACTGCTGGAGATGAAAGACCGCTTGTTCGAAACCGCTCAGAAACTGGCGCAGTTCTACTCCGAACGCGGCGAAAAGGAAGAAGCGATCCGTCATCTTGAGATCGCCATCGAAGCGGCGATCGACGAGCGACAGTACAACCAGATCGAAGATTGCTGGATGGAATTGTCCGAACTGTCGCCCGACAATCTAACCTTCTTTTTCAACACCGCCAAACGGATGAGTGGAACCAAACAGAATCAGCGCGCATCGGTTCTGCTTCAGTTGCTGATCCCGGCCTGCGACGACCGCCAGGACTGGACCGGCCGTTATCGAATCTTACAGCACGTCTTCGAATTTACCCCGAAAGACGAATCCCTGCGGGAACAATTTATCGATACGCTACAAAAAATGATCCCCAGCGAAGAGATCGAACGAGTGCTGGATCACAGCGGCATCCGGACGGATCGTCCCCTGGACGAAGCGCTGGCGGAAATCGAGATGTTCAAGAGTCTGATGCCCGATTGCTTCGTGCGTCATCCGGATTGGGGGATCGGGCGGGTGAAAAAGTTGGACATGGACACCCAGCGGGTGACGATCAATTTTCAACGGAAACGAAACCATCGGATGGATGTCAATTTGGCCCGCAAAGCGGTGTTTTTCCTGGAGAAGGACGATTTCCGGGTGCGGCGGGTTATGGACCAGGAAGCGCAGGCGAAGGAGATTCAGGAACAGCCCGCCGAGTTTTTGAAAAACGTTTTGAAGAGCCTGGGCGGTTCTCTGACTGCAAAGGAAATCAAGGAGAATCTGGTTCCCCACATCATCAATGTCCGGCAATGGAATTCGTTTTGGACGGCTGCGACCCATGCCGTGAAGCGCGATCCGTTCGTTTCCGTATCGAGCGGCGTGAACAAACGCTACACCATTCGGAACACGGCGACCAACGACGAAGACGAACTGCTCCAGCGTTTCGACGAAACCAAGGCCCCGCATTCCAAAGTGGATCAAATCTATAACTACTTGCGCACAACGAAAAAGAGCGATCTCCACGAGCACGTCATCCGCCATTTTTCACAAAAGATTCATTCCGTCACTCCCCGCCGCCGCAGTAAGGCCGAACGGGTTGAATTATGGTTCACCAACGACGATCTCAAAACGTACGCCGAAGGAATCGAACCGGTGCCGGAGAAAATCCTGGACGATTCGATGAAGGAATTGAAGAAAACAGTCGAAATTCTCCAGCGCTTACGGTTCAAGACTCACCAATTGCGATGTGCGAAGCATCTGTGCCGGATTCACGAGGAGCAGTGGCCGGAAACATTCGAGATGCTCTTGCTCAAACCGGATGTGATGATTCGCAACGAGCTGGCGGACATGCTGACGGAAGGCGGACACGAAAGCCGGATCGTCACCGTGGTGGACGAGACGCTGACGAATTTCCGGAAATATCCCCATACTTTTATCTGGCTCAGCGAACGGTCGTTGACCCGCAAATGCCAATGGCTGGAAGGGAAAATCACACCACCGGCGATCATTGAACGCCTGCTGCTGCTGATCGATTACCTGACCAGTCAGGCGAAACGGCGCGAGAAAGACGAATCGATCTGGCTGAGGAAAATCGCGGGGTACGCGCGCGAGATTATTCGTAAAAACCGCTACGCCTATTTCAAGGAACACATCGCGGAAGCCGACGAGAGCGTGGCCCAGTCGATCTACCGGCGGGCGCAAACCAACGAAGGCATCGATTCCCGGACCGCCGCCGATCTGACCTCATTCGTCCGTGCCCGCTTCCCCGACCTATTCTCGGCACCGACGGAAGAAGCCTCCCCCATTCCCGAAGGTCTACTCTGTCTGAAAATTTCCTACGAACGCAAGCAGGCGCTGCTTAAGCGCTTGATCCAGACCGACCTGCCGACCGTCGTCGTCGAGATCGAAACCGCGCGGGAACACGGCGACTTGAAAGAGAACGCGGAATACCACGCCGCACGCGATCGGCATAAGCTGTTGTCGGCGCAGACGAGTGAATTGCAGGAGGCGCTGCATATCGCCAAACCGTTCAATTTTGAAGAATTCTCCACCGATAGCATCGGTTTCGGAACGCTGTTCGGGATCATGCCTTACGGTTCGGAAACGGTAGAAGAATACGTGATGCTGGGGCCGTGGGAATCGAATCCCGAACGCAATGTGCTTTCCTATCAAGCGCCGTTCGCGCGTTTTTTCATGGGAAAGAACGTCGGCGACGCCGTGGAAGTTGAACTGCCGATGCACACGGGCCGATACACGGTTCAATCGATTCATCCCATTCCCGAAGCGCGAATCGAAGCTATTTTGCAGGACCAGGAATCGTTTACCGGGGGGGCGGATCGAAGTGAACCGGAGGACATTTCCGAAGAAGTGGAGATTCCGCAAACCGCTCCGGTTCTGGAAGCGGATCCAGTGGAATCGTGAGAAATCGTGTTTGTGCTTCTTGATCGCGCGGTGAAGCACTGCTATTTTCTCCATCCGGTAAAGCGAAATAACGAATCGAATTGAAAGGGACTATCATGGAACGAACATTAGTGTTGATTAAACCGTCCGGTGTGAAGCGAAAACTGGCCGGAGAAATCATCTGTCGCCTGGAACGCCGGAGCTGGACGATGGTGGGTATGAAACTGATGCTAGTGCCCCGCGATCTGGCCGAAACACACTACGGCGAACATAAAGAAAAACCGTTTTTTGGCGGCTTGATGGAAAACATCACCAGCGGACCGATCGTGGCGATGGTGTGGGAAGGCGATCAAATCATCTCTGCACTGCGAACGATGATGGGGAATACCAATCCCATCGAAGCCACTCCCGGTACGATTCGAGGCGACCTGGCCAACAACTTACAGAAGAATATCGTTCACGGAAGCGATTCGCCTGAAAGCGCGGAACGGGAAATCGACCTGTTTTTCAATCCCGATGAATTGTGTTCGGCCTGACGGGTATAAAAATTCGATTTCTTTACTCACGATCCGGTAAAAAGTCAGGCCTTGCAGACGAAACGGCAAGATATTGTTATTCATAGGGTATCCTTTGTACTAAATTTTGTGGTCACTGAAAGTATTTTCGTTTTTTTTGCCGTTTCGTTTTGGAAACGCGAGGATTGTCTCCCGTTTTTTGAAGTTTATGCTAAACTAAAAAACGTTGTATGATTTTAAAACGATGGCGGCGTAGCTCAGCTGGTTAGAGCACACGGCTCATATCCGTGTTGTCCGGGGTTCAAGTCCCTGCGCCGCTATTCTTCGAATGACTCCGGCAACTTTAGAGGGATTCTCGGGTTGCCGTTTTTGATTGAGGAAGCCCATGTCGAAATCATCGGATTTGTATGCCACGGCCTGTGCGCTTATGCCGGGTGGAGTCAACAGCCCCGTTCGGGCGTGGAACGCCGTTGGAGGAAAACCTTTTTTCGCCGCACACGGCAAGGGCTGTATGCTGATCGATGAAGACGGGAATCCGTATATCGATTACGTCTGCTCCTGGGGACCGCTCATTCTGGGTCACGCCCACCCCGAAGTCGTCAGCACATTGGAAAATACGATCAAAGACGGGACGTCTTTCGGGGTACCCAATCGGCGCGAAGTGACGCTTGCTCAGATGGTTGTGGACGCGGTTCCGTCGGTCGAGATGGTGCGGTTGGTCAACTCCGGAACCGAGGCGACCCTCAGCGCCGTACGCCTCGCCCGCGCCTACACCAAGCGGAACAAAATCATCAAAACAATCGGTGGCTATCACGGGCATCACGACGCGCTGTTGGCTCAGGCCGGTTCGGGAATCGCCACGCTGGCGATTCCCAGCACGCCGGGTGTGCCCGATTCCGTCGTTCAGGACACGATCCTGGTTCCTTATAACGACTCGGAAGCGGTCAAAGCGGCCTATCAAAACCATTCGGACGAGATCGCCGCGATTATTCTCGAACCGGTGGCGGGTAATATGGGGGTTGTGCCGCCGAAGAAGGGATACCTGGAAGCGCTGCGCACGATCGCATCCGAAAATCGATCTCTTCTTATTTTCGACGAGGTGATGTCCGGTTTCCGAGTGGCTTACGGCGGGGCACAGGAACTCTATGGAGTCAAACCCGATTTGACGACATTGGGTAAGATCATCGGAGGCGGCCTGCCCATCGGGGCTTACGGCGGTTCGGCGGAAATCATGAAACTCATCGCGCCGTGTGGAGATGTGTATCAGGCGGGAACGCTTTCCGGCAATCCGATTGCCACTGCCAGCGGTATTTCGACGTTGGAGATGCTCAAACCTACCGGATTCTATGACACCCTGAACGACAAAGCGTCGCTGCTTGAAACCGGCCTGATCGAAGCCGCTAATGATGCGGGAATCCCGATCGAGGTCAATCGGGTGGGGTCGATGCTGACCGTATTCTTTACCGATAAACCGGTGACCGATTTCGCTTCCGCCTGTGAAACGGACACGAAGCGTTTCGCCGCGTTTTGGAAGGAGATGCTGGTGGGCGGTGTTTATCTTCCCCCCTCGGCTTATGAGGCGTGGTTCGTCTCCAGCGCTCATACCAACCGTGAGATAGTACGAACCATCCACACCGCTGCCGCCGCATTTAAGAACATTTAAATCTTCCAATGATGCTTTGTTCTTATTCGATTTTTACTACTCTAAGTTTATTTACACTTTCTTCTGGCAAATAACATCCATAAATGTGAAAAATATCTTCTCGGTTATAGGAAAACAGTTCTATGAAATCGTCTATGCTATAGTCAAGTTCATTAATAAATACTTTAAATATTTTTGAAAGAAGTAGTGGATTTTCTCTCTTTATTTCTAATTCTTTGGGTTCTTGCGTTTTATAACCTAATTTACTCATCTGTGTCCATAAATAAGTTCTCTGACGTTTTGTGATTTTATCTAATCTATACGCACGTTCAATAATTGAGGCCATCGAAACTTTCCAATATTTCTTAAGTGATGCGACTTTATTAAGAGTAAGATTGGACAAAGAAGATATAATTTCTTGTTCAGGCATCAGAAATTCGCTTGCAAATTGATTAGCTTCATCATCCATTTCTGGACGTGGAAGTCGATGCATAATAATATGCGCTAATTCGTGACACAAAGTAAATCGAAATCTATCCCCAGGGGTTGATGAATTTAGAAACATAATTGGAGCATTATTTTTAGGAGATATGACAACGCTATCTAATTCGCTTGTCTTAAAACTCTCCTCTCTTGATTCGGCAGAATCCAACCACATACTTACACCATCGAATTTCCTCGTCCCAAAGTCACATAAAATTATAGGAATGCCATTTTGTTCTAAAACTTTAGATACATTATCGATAGGACCGTTTGGTATATTCCAGAAATATCTCAAGGAACGCGCTATTTCCTGCGAAGTTCCATACTCTTCTATATCCATAGAGGGAATATTTTGCTTTATTTCGATGGAAGACAAAAATTTTTGAAAATGAATACGCCAGATATTAATGTTTGCATTAATAACATTTAGTGTTTTTTTAGGTATAGTCTTAAATTTCCTATAAAAATGGTATCCTGGTGTATAGATTTTTTCTTCCTGAAAGAAAAAATCTATAGGATAATTCAAATGATGAGAAAGATTTTCGAGAATTTCTTCATTAAGATTTAATAATCCATGCTCAATTTTTGATAATCTGCCTTGTGGTATTCCAAGTAAAACAGATAATTCTTTTTGCGATAAACCACGAGATTCCCTGGCAAGTGTTACCAAAATACGATTAGCTTCTTGTCCCCTTTTCATGGTGTTTCTCCCTTAGCAATTCTTCTCTTACACTGATGATCTCGGTATCTTGCTCTTCGTCATGTTGAGAAGAAAACAATTCAGAAACGTCTGATGCTACCAATTCATTACCATCTATACAAATATTCCACTCTATCTCTTCTCCTTTAGGGCAAGTAATATAAACTCCCTTTATCGCAGTCCATAATTCGTCTGGCATATAACCTGCGTTCAAGTTAATTACATCCCCTAACGTCCCTTCAAACAAAGTCATTTGGAGATTAAATGCTCTCGATTGATGAGTCGGGTTGTTGCTCGTGTGGAGATTTGAATCAAATTTCTTAAATCGAATTAATAATTTCCAATCAATGCATAGAAAAAGACTATTATTTTTTTCTATAATTAGAACTCCATCTACATCATTAAAAGTTTGACGAAGATGATGTATTATATGGTCCCGAATTAATGAAGGCCGAGTAATTGGAGAATGAATATGCGATACGCCACAATAAGATTCTTTAGCTTCATGCCACCCATCAACAATACACTGGTTAATACGTTTTTTATAGGGATTCAGAATTACTGTAACATCTTCTTTGCTAAGCATTTGATTCTCCTTAAAGTTATGGTATGAATCAATAGTAGCATGAATTTTGTAAAATTCAATAGAAAATATAATAATTTTATAACCAGTGGAACGATAACCATATAATTAATCAATAAACATCTGAATATATTGGATTTACCGTTTTGTCAACAAGCCATTTTAATAAAGTAATCCACCCTTAAAAGCAAATTGGACGAAGCGGCTACGCCGCAGGAATCGTGAAGCCAAGGTGATCGAAACG
>CAZSIZ010000154.1:0-14080 GCA_964606645.1 uncultured bacterium | reverse complement strand
TATGTATTGATAATGTTGATATTTTTACATAATTTCATGCGATTGCCCTGGCGATGAAGGTGTGTTTGCATTGGCGGTTTTAGACGGCTCCTTCGAGGGATCTATTGCGACCAACATTCCAGTTAATACGGGGAAATTCATGGACGATTATAAACGTATAGTAATGTCATATAATACCGTGAATGCCTCAAACGTTTCAGTTCTTTTTCAATTGTATGTTCCCGAAAATGCCAGTGGCCCTGTAACCGTATACTTGGATAATGTGGAAATATTTGCGATGGGTGAAGATGCTGTAATTGACAGGAACTTTATGAATTGGTAAGCCTCTAATTCGATTCTGTTGCGAAAAGCCCTTTTTTGAGGATCAATGTTAGCCGGTTCTAAACACAAATCCCACGATTTTATGCACGCGATTGAGGGTAGTCTTTAATTGCACCCGGTGGCCTCCTGATTGATGGTTAGTCTCCATCTATTTCATCTTCTTAGGATACTTTTCCGGTTGCCTTTTTCTATCCCTCTCTCTTCAATATTTACCCTTTTTTACAGACTGATTTCTCCGAGGAACTTGATTGTTCAAGATGGTTCCATTGCTCCAATGAAATCTCTTTTTCAATAATTCTTTCCGCGTTTCCATTTTGACCCCGGTTTAAGTAACGATCGATTATACACCGAAATAGTCATTCAGGGTAAAACTCAACGATTATTCTCTTATTCTCTTTCTTTAAGTTACGCCTCCAGTTCGGCGGCGTTGCGTTCGAGTTCGGGGATACGGTTCGTTCGGCCTGCTTTTTAAGGACATCCACTAATTCGCGATAATGGCCGGGAAAGACCGGATTGCGTTCTACGATCCGCTCCAGCGAGGCAATGGCTTCGGGCAGATTATTCTGCTGGAGATAAATTCGAACCAGCAACTTATGCGAATGGATATCTTCCTGATAGTGGATCGCCTGTCGCAGCGACTCGATTGAACTGACAAAACGGCTCACTGGAATCGAAATTGTCTTTAACCTGTGATAGAGTTGTTTTCATTCATTCGAACGTCAATCTCTTTTTCAATATCCGGGACTGAACCGGTCTTGAAAAATTGCTCTAAACAGGGAATCGATGGGCAAGAGGAATAAGAAAAAGCGGACTCGTCATTCAAACAGTGTGACTCCAGTAGCAGCGGTTGTCCGTGAGGATAAGAAACCTCTCCTCAAGGGCTGGATCGCTGTCTCGATCCTCGTTTGTGCGGGGGTGCTCGCCTATTCGAATAGTTTGAGCGGTCCCTTCGTTTTCGACGATGAGACGGGCATTGTCAACAATCCATTCGTTCGCTGCTGCTGGCCGATTTGGGATTTTTTCCGTAACTCGGACGGTCACTGGAATATAACGGGACGTCCAGTCACCTACTATACTTTTGCGATCAACTATGCCATCGGCGGCCTGAACACAACGTCCTATCACGTATTCAATCTAATCATTCACCTTCTGGCTTCACTGACGCTGTTTGGGATTGTGAGACAAACGCTGTTATCGGAAAAACTGAAGGCGCGTTACGGCCCTGTCTCGACCGAGCTCGCCTTGGCCTGCACGCTCCTATGGATGCTGCACCCACTGCAAACCGAATCCGTGACCTATATCGTTCAGCGATCCGAATCGCTCATGGGCTTGTTTTTCCTGCTCACGCTTTATTGCTCGATACGCGGCTGGCAATCCCCTGCAAAGCAAACCGCCTGGTTCATCGCATCCGGTTTGGCTTATCTGCTTGGTATCGGAAGCAAGGAAGTCATCGTAACCGCTCCATTTATCGTTTTTGCTTACGATTATGTTTTAGGCTGTCAGAGCGTCCGAGAAACCTATCGGCGATCGAAATGGCTGTATCGAGGCTATGCGTTCTGCTGGATCGTGCTGGGCATACTCGTCGCAGCTGTCGCCGACCTATCCGGTCGAATCGCCGCCATGCAGGGAATGGTGGAGCATTCCCGCTCACTCGTCCTCGGTTATGCGCTGACCCAATCCAAGGTGATCCTGCATTACTTGCGGCTATCGGTTTGGCCGGATTCGCTCTGCCTGTTCTACGGGTGGCCTATCGCGGAATTCTCCGAGACGCTTCCTTATACCTTCGTGATTCTCATTCTGCTGTCGGTTTCGAGTTGGGCGTTATGGCGGCGGTGTGCTTCCGGTTTTCTCGCGGCCTGCTTTTTCATTATTCTGGCCCCGACCTCCAGCCTGATGCCGTTGGAGGATGTCGCGTTCGAGCATCGAATGTATCTGCCTCTGGCTAGCGTGTCGGTGCTACTCGTTGTCGGCGGATACGGTATCATCCAGCAGATCGCCAAACGCTATCGTTTGCCATTGATACCATCGCTCCGGCTGGGCGGGATTCTACTGGCGGTGGTGGCGATCGCGCTTGGTGTGTTGACGTTTCAACGTAACGTCGATTATCGAAGCGCGCATTCGATCTGGAGTGACACGGTTCGAAAGCAGCCCGAAAATTCACGCGCTCATAACAACCTGGGGGATGCTCTGCTCAAACAGGCCAAAACGCAGAAAGCCATTTCGCATTTTCGAGAATCCTTGCGGCTTCAACCGGGAAACGCCGAGGTGAATTACAATCTGGGCATCGCGCTGAATAAACTTGGCAAACCGCAGGACGCCATTTTACATTACCAAGAAGCCTTGCGACTCAAACCAGAATACCTCGATGCGCATAACAACCTGGCGGATGTCCTGCTCGCAATCGGTAAACCGCATGAAGCCATCCCGCATTATAAAGAAGCCTTGCGATACAAACCGGAATTCGCCGAAGTGCATTACAACTTGGGGACAACCCTGGACCAGCTGGGCAAATCGCAAGAAGCCATCCCGCATTATCAAGAAGCCTTACGGCTTAAGCCGGATTACGCCGAGGCGCATAACAACCTTGGCAATGCGCTGATTACACTCGGTAAATCCCTGGAAGCCATTCCGCACTATCAGGAGGCATTGCGGCTTAAACCCGACTTTGCCAATGCGTGTAACAATCTGGGTGTTGTTTTGACCCGGATAGGGAAACCACAGGAAGCCATTGTACTCTTTCGCGAAGCCTTGAAAATCGACCCGAATTACGGAGACGCTCGGAAAAACCTGGACCGTCTGCTCCAGTTAATGGCCGAACGCTGAGAAAAACAAATGGAACGCCGCCTTGTTGACAAACAATGCTTTATCATGTAGAAAATTCATAACACAATTTTTACGATTCAGGATGCGAGCACGTTATGAAACGAAACGCTTTTACATTAATCGAATTACTCATCGTCGTTGCAATCATTGGAATTTTAGCCGCGATCGCCGTTCCCAATTTCCTGAACGCCCAAATTCGCGCCAAGGTGGCTCGAACGATGTCGGATATGCGTTCCATCACCAACACGCTGGAAATGTATCACGTGGACAACTCGAAATACCCGGAAGGGCGGGCGAATTGGACCGATTTCGGCCTCGACCGCTTAACGACACCGGTTGCCTACATGAGTACGATTCCCATCGATCCCTTTGCGCCCCAGGAAGGCATGAGCGTTGCGGCGGGGGGGTATGGATGGTTCCCGCAAATTTTACCGTATTACGTCTACCTGTGGGCGCAGAACCCCAGCCATTCGTTGAACTCGGCCATCAGCCGGGATTATCTGTTTCGCAAAGGTGTCATGAAGGATCCCACCGCAGCACCACCCCAGATCTTTCATTACTATCAACTGCGGGCAATGGGACCGAACGGCCAAGGGGATTATTCATTGGCCTACGATATGACGAACGGTTTGATGAGCGCTGGAGATATCGCATTTCACGGCCCCGGCGCGGGATTTTAATCCTGTATCAGAAAAATTGATCGAAAAAAGGTCATAAAAATCGCGTTAGCATGGGAGTTGAACCGGCTCATCAGGAGATTCGCCCTCCCCAGAAAATGACGGGATGGATTGAACATAGGCAGGCACAGGGGCCTGCCCCTACATTGACAATCTTGTTTGATTCCGGCAATATCAGGTTAGATTTTAATCGAAACGTAAGACAAACTACAAACGTCGTATTCCGAAACCGCCCCCCACTTCGATGCATGATCCGGTCGAGAAATCGAAATAGCCTTGAGCGATGGCGCTGACGGATTTGCCCACGTCTTCGCACGTGCCCCAGCGGCGCTGCGGGCTTAATCCATCGGCGATCAGCCGGTCGTATTTTTCCGTCACGACGGCGGTCATATCGGTCTCGATCACGCCGGGTTGAATTTCGTAAACGAGAATATCCTCCTCCGCCAGCCGGTCGGCGAACAGTTTGACCGCCATCGTCAGCCCGGCTTTCGAGAGACAGTATTCGCCCCGGTTGATCGACGCGGCAAACGCGGAAATCGATGTCACGAAAACGATCCGCCCACGCTCCATCACCGAATCGCGGCGTAATTCGATCATTTTCTTCGCAGCGTATTGAGTCAGGAAGAAGGGACCGGTCAGGTTGGTGTCCATCACGTCGCGGTAACTCTCCATCGGCATGTCCAGCAGGTCCGCCCTCACTTTGGGGGCGATCCCCGCGTTGTTGACCAACAGGTCCAGGCGGCCAAAACGTTCGAGTGCCGTATCGACCAATCGCTGACGATCGGATTCATTCGAGATGTCGGCCTGGATGATTTCGGCACGTCTTCCCTGCCCTTCGACGTGTTGCCCGGTGGCTTCCGCCGCTTGCTGGTTACCGGCGTAGTTGACGGCGATATCGTATCCAGCCCGGGCCAGTTCGAGCGCGATCCCGCGTCCGATTCCCCGGCTCGAACCAGTGACTATGGCACAAGGCGCTTCCGGCATTTTATTTCCTCCCATTGTCGTCTATGGTTACATCATAGTAGAGAACTTTGGATCGAAGAACCTTCGTTCATCGATCCAAATTAAGAAGGCCTATTTCGTCATCAATATAAATCCATGACACGTAAAAAAGCAATCATCATCAAACTGACTTTCTTCCTGACCGTTGTCGTCGCCGTGTATTTCGGCAATCGGCATTTCAAGCAGATTCGTGTCGAACGCACGATCGAAAGCACCCTTGGCGTCCAATCCTCAATCGATTCCCTGTTCGGACTCTCCGGGGGCTGGATCGCTTCTTCCACCGATACGATCGAGCCAGGGATTCCTAATCGGCCGTCCGATCCGCATGTCAAGCGGGCGCTGGGTGATTCGTTCGGCGAATTCATTCGGTCCAACTGGTCTTTCGCGATTCGTCTTCGAGACCGATACCGCGAGTTGGCCGAAACGAAAAACGCTTCCAACCCTACGGAAGACGATTACGCGCCAAGACTCCAATTCGAGGGCGAAAACGGTAAGCAGATTCAGGTCGATTTCTACGCGGTGGGAATCGTCTCCGCCTATCGGGAAATCACACCGGAAGGAACACCGTCGGCGGTCATTACTTATTACCGCCAAGGCACGCCGAATACGATCACCTATTTTGCCCAGCCCGCACTGCCTCTTTCGGTGCGTTTCACATTTCACGAAAACGGCGTATTAAACCTGTACGCCACTTATTATCAATGGGGTCATCTAGGGCCGGGTATCTTGTGGGATGAATCGGGATCGGTGATCGAAGAACGGTTCCGGTCCAGGCCATACTACGGAGTGAATGAAGACCGCCCGATATAAACACTGTTGGGTATAATTCATGTATACCGATTCATTAGACGAATTGTCATGAGCTCGATTCAGATTGAAATACCTTGGCTGCTTGCCATAACGCTTGGCGTGCTGGTGCTGTGCGGAACGATTGCGGTAATTATCAAAACCCGCGACGCAGTTCGCATGATGATACTGCTATGGAAAGGAGGGCGAATCCCCACCGAGGCCGAGCAGGAAGCGAAAACCAACCGCCTGCTCTCCCAGGCCGACCGGGACGCGCAGGCCATCCTCGACCAGAGAATCCGAAACGCCTGGACCTCATTCTCGTCCGTGCCCTGGACCGATCCCAAAGCGCTTTTCGACGACTGCCAGTCGCTGATCACCGAGATCGCATCGGCGTATTACCCCGAATCGAAGAATCCGGCGCTGGAAGTGACCGTGACGGAATTGCTCAAAATGAACGAACGGATTTCGCGTGAGATCGCAACGCTGATCGCGGCCTTCCCCAGCATTGAACGCCTCTCGGCCGCTTCCATTCTCGACGCCAAAGCCCTGCTCAATCGAACCAAGGATATCGTCGAGAAAAAAAGCATCCGAAAGGGAGGCCGATTCGCCGGACGTCTCTGGAAGGGCTTGAACGCGCTCAATCCCAATTACTGGATCAACAAAACATTGCTGAAAGGCGCCTCGGAAGCAGTGGGGCGCAAGATTGTCACATCAATCTACCGCATCGCCGGCGCTGAAGCCATACGCATCTACCGCCATTCATCCGCAACTCATATCGACACCTCTCAACCAGTCTACAATCCCGAATTATCCGAACCGGCGATCGTCGAAAAAGATAAACAAGAACCGGAATCTTCGCCAGATATCGAAGCGCAGGAAACGATCATCGTCGAAGTACCCGAAACAGAACCCCCTGGAGACGACTCGATGCAAGACGAATTTCACGGCACACCAACCGGCCAATACGGATCCATCGCCGAGACCTTATCGAAATTTATCGAAGGATCGATGCAGGCCTGGGACAAAATGGTCAATCCCGAAAAGGTGTTCGCCTCATTCCGCAAGCAGGGAGCCGAGGTTCACTCCCTGGCCGATGTCCGGGCGCTCTCCATCGAGCAAGTAGACACCGCCTCCGATGCTTACGTTACCAAGGGGCAATGGCTCTCCGCCGCCGAGGGGGCGGCCACGGGTTTCGGCGGGGCGCTGCTGCTGACCGCCGACGCGGTCTCCCTGCTGGCGCTGCAACTTCGCACCCTCCAGCAGATCGGTTACTGCTATGGTTTCGACGTTTCCAAGCCGGAAGAGAAACTCTTCGCCGCCAAACTGCTGGCCGAAGCCTACCAGCATCCCGCCCGAAGCGATCGCGCCGGGATGCTCAAGGAAATGCGAATGGCGGCGGGGCTTCTCAAAGGCAAGACGCCGTTCGGATTGCTGAAAAAACGGCTGTTCGTTCAGGGTTTCTCCAAGATCGCTCAGAAGATCGGCATTCGCATGGGAAGCCGCAAGGCGGCGCAACTTCTGCCGGTCATCGGTTCCGTGGCGGGCGGGATCATCAATAAAAAAGTGACCAAGGACATCGCTCTCATCGCCCGCGATGTCTACCGCGACCGTTTTCTGGAAGCGAAAAACAATTCCCCCGCCTCCTCAGACGATACGTAAAAGGAGTTCGTAATTATTGATTGCGTTTTTTTGGATTGAAATCTATGATGCTTTGAAACGACGACAATCAATACTAAAAGATCGACCGAATTCACGCTTTTGAACGACATCATGGGATTTCCAATTTGCATGAAAAGGAGAAATACTCATGAACGATCTAAAAGTGCGGATCGTCAGTCTGGAACCGATGCGAATCGCCAGCGTGCGGGTGGTCAGTGAATCGCCGGAAAACGACGCATGGGAGAAAATGCTTGACTGGGCCGAACCGCTGGGCCTGCTCGACGACATCGAAAAGCACTCGGTTTTCGGATTCAACAATCCCTCTCCTTCTCCGGGAAAAGAGAAATACGGCTATGAATTCTGGATTCAAATCGATCCGGATACCGAACCGGATGGAGACATTCAACTGAAGGAATTTGAGGGCGGCCGATACACCGTAGCGACCTGTAAGAAACTTTCCGACATCGGCGACACCTGGATGAAACTGTGGGAATGGATCAAGACAAGCGAGTATACCTGGCGCAAGACTCACGAGTTGGAAAAACCCCACAATCCTCTGGCGCCAGTGGAAGACCTGGTCCTCGATCTCTATTTACCGATTGAGGATTGAACCCTGTTCTCAACAAGATCGGTATAAAGAAAATTTTTACGAACGTGTTTTTTTTGAGGTAATCTTAATCCATACTTTCCTTTTCTTTCGTAAAACGGATCGCCGTTGCTGGAGACTGATTATTGATGGATTTCACTTTCGAGCCGATCACATCGGACCACCGCAAATCGATCATCGATATTTTCAATTATTACATTGAGAATAATTTTGCCGCTTATCCAGAGAATCAAGTACCTTACGATTTATTCGATCACTTTATCCAGGCAACAGCCGGCTTTCCGACCGTTGCCGTTAAGGATAAGAATGGAACCGTAATTGGCTTTGGAACGCTACGGCCCTACAATCCGATTTCAACGTTTTTTCATACGGCGGAAATCACGTATTTTATTATGCCCGAATTCACGGGACAGGGAATCGGCAGTTCCATATTGGATTATCTAACACAAAAAGCAGTTGAACGAGGTGTAACCTCCCTCCTCGCCAGCATTTCGTCAAAGAACGAAGGCAGTATCAATTTCCACAAGAAACACGGATTTGTCGAATGCGGCCGTTTTCGAAATATCGGCAAAAAGAACGGTCAGTTTTTCGATGTCGTCTGGATGCAAAAAACGCTCAATTAATACGGTTTTTATAAAACGATCCTTTTTCATAAAGCGCGTCCTTTTGAAATCCGCTCTACCTCACCTATAATACCTCTCATCGATAGTTCAAATTGGAGTCCATGAATGACCGAAACCGAAAAGACGCAGCCCACTCATTTTATCCGAGAGATCGTCGCGAAAGACGTCGCCGAGGGAAAGAACGACGGACGGGTCCACACCCGTTTCCCGCCGGAACCGAACGGCTACCTCCACATCGGCCATGCCAAGGCGATCTGTTTGACCTACGGCATCGCGGAAGAGTTCGGCGGGAAATACAACCTGCGTTTCGACGACACCAACCCCACCAAGGAGAAAACGGAATACGTCGAGGCAATTCAGGAGGACATCAAGTGGCTCGGTTTCGATTGGGAGGACCGCCTGTTCCACGCCTCGGACTATTTCGAGCAACTCTACGACTGGGCGGCCGAGCTCATCAAGAAGGGAAAAGCCTACGTTTGCGATCTGAACGAGGACGAAATCCGCGAGTACCGAGGCACGGCGGGTTTCGGTGAAGACGGCAGCCGTGAAACTCCGCCCGGCAAGAACAGCCCCCATCGCGACCGCAGCGTCGAGGAAAACCTCGATTTCTTCAAACGAATGCGTGAGGGTGAGTTTCCCAACGGCTCGAAGACGCTGCGGGCCAAAATCGACATGGCTCACCCGAACCTTAACATGCGCGATCCGGTCATGTACCGCATCCTGCACACCGAGCATTACCGCACCGGAGACAAGTGGTGTATCTACCCCATGTACGACTGGACCCACGGGCAGTCCGACTCGATCGAGGGGATCACACATTCCATCTGCGACATCGGTTTCGAGAATCACCGCCCGCTCTACGACTGGTTTCTCGACGAGCTGGGCGTCTTTCATCCCAGACAGTACGAGTTCGGGCGTCTGAACCTGACCTACACGGTTCTAAGCAAGCGCTGGCTGCGCGAACTCGTCGAAGAAGGGCACGTGTCGGATTGGAACGATCCGCGACTGCCCACGCTCTCTGGACTGCGGCGGCGCGGCTACACGCCGGAATCGATTCGCGAATTCTGCAATCGCCTTGGTGTGAGTAAAAGCGACAGCACCATCGAAATCCAATACCTGGAATACTGCCTGCGCGAACACTTGAACAAAGTGGCCCCGCGAGTGATGGCGGTGCTCAATCCGCTCAAGGTCATCATCACCAATTACCCCGTGGACCGGGAAGAAGAACTGGATGCGATCAACAATCCCGAAGACCCGTCGGCGGGAACGCGCAAAGTGCCTTTCTCACGAGAACTCTACATCGAACGCGACGATTTTATGGAAAACCCGCCAAGGAAATTCTTCCGGATGGGTCCGGGGCGCGAGGTGCGCTTCCGCTACGCATATTTCATCACGTGCCAGGAAGCCGTCAAGAACGACCGGGGGGATATCGTCGAACTGCGCTGCACCTACGATCCCGAAACCCGTGGCGGCGACGCGCCGGACGGACGCAAGGTCAAAGGCACGATCCACTGGGTCTCCGCAAAACATGCGATGAAAGCCGAGGTCCGGCTCTACGATTACCTCTTCACGAAAGAGAACCCCAACGACGTCGAAGCGGGCCAAAACTGGAAAGACAACCGAAATCCCGACTCGCTGAAGGTTCTGCCGGAATGCCGCCTCGAACCCAGCTTGGCTTCAGCCGAACCGGGATTCCGCTGCCAGTTCGAGCGCCTGGGCTATTTCTGCAAAGACTCGGACAGTGTGCCGGACAAGCCGGTCTTCAACCGAACCGTCGCGTTGAGGGATTCATGGAAGAAAATGCAGGCAAAAAAGAAATGACGGACGAAAACCTCAAAGAACCCATTATCGAAGTCTCATTAAATTGTGCTCTGAACAACGAGACGGTTCCTAAAGTGCTCGAATGGATGAAAACCGTTGAGTGGCCTCGCGAGGGTACGATCGTCGTCGATCTCAAGCGGATCGAACATTTCACGACAGCAGGACTCGCGTCGCTCATCATGCTTTATAAATTAACCAATTCGGATATCGTCCTTATGAACTTATCCCGGAAGACGAAATCGCTCTTCGATGTCATGCGCATCGACGAAGGCCTTTTCAAATGGATCAATGTTCGATCCTGCCGGGAAGGCACACCCCTTTGCGGCCATTCTCATATCACAAGGATTCAATACACACCTTCATGAAAATCCAGATGATTTCAGAATTCGTGTCACATCGAGCACAGAACGGGAAATTTGTATAAAAATTGGCTACAATACCTTTACTAGACAAATCTCGAATCGATGGAAAGAGTAATAACTGGGTGAGATGGCGAAATCTGGAACTTTAACTCTTGAACAGGAATCGGATTATTTCAATCAAATTCGAGAAGGGGATAAAGACGCCTTCGATCGATTCGTTTTATTGAATGAGAATTTGGTCTTTCTCGTGGTCCGGCGATATAAGTTTTTCTACTGCGAAGGCTTTTCGCAGGAAGATTTGATCCAGGAAGGTTATTTGGGTTTGATCAAGGCGGTGCAGAAATTCGACAATACGGAAGGCTTTAAGTTCTCGACATACGCCGTGAAAGTGATTAACGGATTTATTTTACGGGCCATCCGTAAACATGGTAAATTGATCAAGGTTCCCGAATTCCAGCAAAATAATATCAAAAAACTACTTTCGGAAAGCAAGGTCGGATTGAATGAACTATTCAATGAGGCCTACGAGAAAAAATACGATAAGAATTTATTGTTCGCGCTTGCGGTATTACGAAATCAGATCTATTCAATCGATGCCCCCATCGATGATAACGAAGGGGGAAGCGCCCGGTTTTCGGATATCCTGCCGGACGACACGATTGTCGATGCGCGTCAACAATGCAGCGATGAAGAGATCGTCATCAGAATCTCGAACATTCTGGACAAGCGAGAATTATCCGTTGTGAAATCCGCACTGGGATTGAATACGGATAAAATGAAATTAAGTGAAATTGGGAAACACATTGGAATCACACGGGAACGAGTACGCCAAATATTCCATCAGGCACTGGATAAAATCGCCGTTTTCTTGAAAGAAGAACAATAAACCAAACGAAACGGCCAAAAGTCGAAAACACTTTCAATAACTGTATGAACCGTATCCCTATCGATTATAGAAAACTTCTTCCATGATCGTCCAACTTTTAGCGCCATCCAGAGGAATCTGCATCGCGTCGGTGTTCGACAGCCATTCGATGTTACGCGGTTCGGCCGACAGTTTGGCCATATCCCCCTCGTAATCCTTCCCCGTGTATTCGTAGTAGCCGAATTCATACCATTTGCCTTCGATCTTGTGAAGGTAGATCGAGAAATTCTCCATGTGGTATTTCGTCAGAAGATCGCGAACGCCGTAATACGAATCGGCATGGATTCTCTTATATTCCGCCATCTCTTCGGGCTTCAGCTGGATCACCATTCCAATCCGCTTCGCAGGCTGATGGGCGCAGGCACCGATCAACAACGATGCCGCCAGTATAAGAATTGAACATTTCCCCTTCATTGATTTTTCTCCCAGTCGTTAAGCAATCGGATTTTCAAGCGAAATCGGATCGTTAAATCCGACTCGTCCGTTCCTTGCTATTCTCTGCTATGAACGGGATGGTTGTCAACGGTTAAAACGAAACGGTAAAAACTCGAAAACACTTTCAGTGACCAAAAGATATAGTATAAAGATTACCTTATGAACACCTATATCTTGTCGTTTCGTCTGCAAGGTCTGACTTTTCACCGAACCGTCAGTGAAAAGCGATCAGCCTTTTGCGGCGATCAAGGCGCAGGCTTCATCCATGAGTGGATTGAGAAGTACGGCTTGGCGGGTGGCGTTGCCGATCATCGAAAAGATATACGTCTTTCCACTTTTAGCGCGAATGAATCCGGAAAGGGCACGTGTGCCGTTCAGGGTTCCCGTTTTCGCGGATACGGTTCCAGTGGCGGCGGTGTTTCGCATCCGCAGTTTCAGCGTTCCGTCCACCCCGGCGAGGGGCAGGACGTCGTTGAAAATGCGGGCGTGTTTCGATTGGCGCATCACACGCAGCACATTTGCAACCGCTGCCGCATTGACACGGTTTTCACGCGACAGTCCCGATCCGTCGGCGATGTAGAGCGAGTCGATGTTACAACCGTGCTGAAAGAGGATGTCTTTGACCGCCAGGGTTCCGGTTTCCCAGCTTCCCTTGCCGTATTCCACCCAGCCAAGCGTTTTGATCAGGTGTTCGGCGTATAGGTTCTGGCTGTTTTTCATGCAGACGCTAATGAGGTCGGCGAGTGGTGGCGAGTGATGGATATGAAGACGTTTCCAAGTCTCCCGGCCGGGCAGTTTAACGTCATCCCCATCTTTGGCCGTACCCTTGATTTTGATCCCCTCGCTTTGGAGTGTCTCTTTCAGGACAGTGGCGCAATAGAGGGTGGGATTGGGAATCGTGGCGTAGTGAGTTGTGGTTTTTCGGGTTCGGGTGCGCCCGGTGATTTCGACCGAGCGGGAATCGGAGCCGCGTTGGATGCGAATACCGTTGTTCCGCCTTCGCGTGTTCACGGTTCGCACGGATGGAACCAGTTTGAGGTAGCGCGTTGGGGGATTCATGGTGACGGTGGCTTTCACGCCGGATTTGGACGCCCCCTGGACGATCAGGTCTATACAGGCGTCGTTGAACGAGAGCGCGCTGACTTCGGCGGCGTACCACTCGATATAGTCATTGGGATTCCAGTTGAGGCCGAGGCGGTTTTCGTCGAAAACGTCGTCGACGCCGATGATATTCCCATCGATCGACGTGATCCCGTTCTGTTTCAGTTTGGCCGCCCATTGACGGAAGATGAAAGTCATGTCGTCGCCGTAGAAGCGGCCCCCGATACTGGGATCGCCCGAACCGAAGACAATAAGGCTTCCTTCAAGTGTTTTCCCGGTCTGTTTTCCGGTGGTGAAAATTGGGGTTTGGTAGGTGTAATCGGGACCAAGCCGAAGCAGTGCCGCCGAACAGACCAGCACTTTCATATTCGAGGCGGGAATCAGGCAGCGTTTTGGATTGCGTGAAAAAAGTGTTTTCCCGGTTTTTTCCTCTTCGATGAGCACACTCCAGGCCGCGTGGGGGATTTCATCGTAAAAGATGCGTTTCAGGTCTTGCTTGAGAGAGGCCTGCACCGTCGATACGAAGAGCGAGCAAACAGTTACCAAGATAATGATGCGGGAATAGAGTCTGTTCATATCAATCAAAAATGAGCCTATCGTGAAAAAGAACCTTGCGGGGGATGATTCCCGCAAGGTTCCGCTGTTTTATCTGAATCGAATGGATGAAGAACCGGCCGTCATCACTGCATTCCGATAGCGGATGGCGATGTCGTGCCGGCCTCAGTCTCCTCTTCTTTCTCGACATCTCTCAGGAAGTGGCTTTCAACATCCATCAAGACGTTGACGATGTCGTTTTCCTGGTTCTTGATGGCGATATTGTTGACGGTGTTGATCCGTGAGCCGTACTCGATGTTGTACATATATTCCATGACCGACCGGTAGTCGGCGTCCATGTTGAGCGTAACAGCTCGTTTGATGTAATAGTCTTCACCGGC
>CAZSIZ010000153.1:0-14208 GCA_964606645.1 uncultured bacterium | reverse complement strand
TGACGGGTCACACCGGGTGACTCCGGGTGGGTCAGACTAGCCCGGCGGCTGACACGGGTGGCCCCAAAAACGATGAAATCCTGGATGTCGCAGAAATCAGACTGCGCCGTGGTTCAACCGCTGGTTCTTCCTACTTCGACAATATCTGGATCAGTTCGGATGCCGCTTTGCCTCCCGCTGGCGCTGGCCGTGTCGATTTAACCTTCAACAATCCAGACCGTGATCCTGCTATTCCTGTTTGGGATGTTATTTCCCTTGATAGTGTTGTTGATGCGATCACAGGCGAAACTGGTTATGGCCATGACAATGGCAACAACCACTATCTCGTTGTAAGTGGTTATATCTATGATATGAATGTTGCTCGGGGTTTACCACCGGATCGTATGAGCGGTTTGAACGGCCACGTATTTGGTCCCTATAACAATGCCTCTCTTGAACTGGGATTAAAGAACTCCGTAAAGTTCATGAACAACGATGAACAGCGTGGTCCCTTCACGTTTGACGTGGTTCCTCCAGGTCAGTATAGAGAATTGCGTTCATCCGCGACGGTTGGTAATGGTTTTGGTGCTTTAATAACCACTCTCAACTTTGAAGACGGAAGCACGGAAGTGACTGAACTCCATGCGGATGACTGGTACCGGGATCCACCGGATAGTTCTTGGCAGTTTGCCGATGTACGCCTGTTGATCGATGGTATGAACCGGTTGTCAGGGGACAATTCTTTTGATGGTCGCTTTGATCCAGCGGTCAATGAAGACAAGGCTCCTGTGAATCCGGATAAAGTTCTGGTTTCCGTCACGTTGGAATTGGATCCCAGTCGAAGTGCGAGCAGCCCTGGATTCAACCTGTATGATATCTGGGCATTACCAGCGGATAGCGTAGTAACCCCGGTTCAGAACTGGATGCTTCACTAAGATTGATGATTCGATTATATGATGGGTTGAAAAAAAGACCCATCCTACAGAATTAAAATGAAAATCCCCCGGAGCCTTATGCTTTGGGGGATTTTTTTATCTTTAATCATGAGTTTACAATGGATTGATTTCCATAAAGTTATATGTGCCTGTTATGGCCTGATCGGACCCGGTATGCCTGTCAACCACGAATTGGACCACTGCTAATCGCTTGACGTTATTAGTGTTATATCATATGATCCCTTTCACCAGGAAAAATGGGGCAGGTCTTTATGAACCTAGTCATATACCTCCGGAAAATCCGGAGGCTTGATTTTGTGAACCGCTCAAAGCGGTTTTTATTTGAACTACCTAAAGGTGGTTTTTCCTTATTCGAATAACCCCAGTTGATCTAACCGTTTATCCTCTCCTTCTTGCGCTTGGATGTATTTTCGGATCACATCTTCATCTCTTCCTATTGTGGATACTAAATACCCACGCGCCCAAAAACTCTGACCCACAATATTTTTTTTCGCCCCATATAGGTCCGAACGATATGGATTGCACTTTTACCCTTTGATAAATCCGATCACCTGTGCCACCGAGTATTTAGGGGGGATGGAGATCAACTTATGAACATGATCCATCATCAAATGGCCTTCTTCAATTTGACATTCCTTCTGTCTCGTCAACTCTCGAAACAACTCCCCCATGTACTGCCTCAATTCACCAAACAGTTTCTTCTTTCGATACTTGGGGATGAACACCACATGATATTTGCAATCCCAACGAGTATGCGGTAAACTCGCATATGTCATTTGAACCTCCTTCTTCTTGAACTTTGAGCGGTTCACAAGAAGGAGCCTTCCTTATATTCCCGGAATTGTCAAACTCTGGGAGTCCCCCGGCAAAGCCGGGGATTTACTTTTTTTAATTAAAAATGACGGTTGGAATCCTTGTCGATACGTTTTGGCGAGTGCATATAAGAGAAGGGCAGGATGAATATCCTGCCCTTCTCGATAAATGTAATAAACGTTGATTCGAAAATTAGAATTCCAAATCCCTCGCGATATCCATTCCAAGGAATGGCGCATCATCGAGTTCGGGAGCGCCGCCGATGGCTTGAATTCCACCGTAACCGTTAAGGATATAGAATCCATCCTGCCAATCCACGGTTCCATCGTCGTTAGCATCGACCGAATTCGGAGCGATATCACGTGCAATGTCGAAGACGTAAATCGTAATCCCGTATTGATCGGCGGAAAGGAATCCTGCGTAATCCCCATCGGGATCGTCATTCGAACTGGTCGGTCCCGCGCCAAGCACACCGCCTTGATCGCTGGGTAGAGCAAAGAGTTGTCCCAGGCCGTTCATTGAAATGAAATCGACAATCTTGCCTGATTCGACGATCAATTCGAGTGAACGGAACAGATCGGATGTCGCAATGCCGTTCGTGGAATTCGGACGGATGTTTTCCGCCCCGATATCCGAACCGAAGGCCCACAGCACACCATAGCCATCAAGGATAACGTAGCCTTTCACGGTTCCATCTGCATCCCGAACCAATTCGAGGTCGCGGGCGATATCCCAGCCGAATCCTTGATCGGCGACTCCGGGAGTCACGATCTTTTCTTCGTCGAGAATTGTATTGCCTTCCGAACCTTCCATTCCATCAATACCGGTGTCTTCCGTAATAAAAACACCTTCGAGTCCGACGGACCAATCCAGAACGCCGTTACCGTTCTCGTCTTCTGTATCCCAGACGCCGTTGCCGTTCTGATCGATAAAGAAACGGTCGGTGCCGTCGTTCATGGGAGTTGGCGTGATGTCGATATCCGGCTGGCTGATGTCTCCAAAGAACGGGACGTCTCCGTAAGTCAGGATGACGCCGTTCCCCAGCAGAATGTAAGCGGCGAATGGATTTGCGCTGACTACTTCGAGATCGCGGGCGTAATCGTTGCTCACACTCACCAGTTCATCTTCGGATGGCAGAACGCCGTTCCCCGAAAGAAGGCTGATCGTTCCATCGGATTGAAGCATGTAAACGGATGAATCGGCTGAAGAGAGCGACCGGGCCATACCGTTTTGAAGAAGACCGGAGGAGATCGTCGACGTAGGTGTATGGAGAACACCGAAGCCATCCAGAACCAGGAACTGAGCGCCACGGTCGGGATCGGTGACTTCCACTTTCACCGCATTGCTTTCGTTCCCGGCAGTATCGATTGAAACGATGTACACTTCATCTTGAGTCAAGGAGAGTCCCGTGATCGCAAAACCACCGTTGTCGTAAGCAGTCACGGTTCCAATCCAACCGGTTTTGTCCGCATTCTCATAAACGACGACCGTCGAGTCGGCTTCAACAGTTCCTTCATCTCCAAAGATCGCCGTACCGAGGGCTGTCACCAGGGACGCATCCGGATCGGCCACGACAACATCCAGATTGACGGGGTCAGGATCGGGGCTTAAATTTCCTGACGCATCGATCAACGCCACGAAAATCTGGGCATTACCTACCCACGTCTGCGCGGCGGCATCCCAATGGTTGTCACCTAAATTAATTCCATTCACGCCGGGCATGGGGAAGGTTCCCGTGCCGTATGCGATTGCGTTCAGTGGATAGATCCCTAGAACTTGAATCGTCGGAGATGTCACATCGATTTCGTCATCGTCATTACCGTCGGCAATAATCACAACGTAAGGCAACGCATCCGCTGGAAGTTCGGAGCTGCCTGCACCCGTTCCGGCGGGATAAATTCGACCGATGTTCATCATATCGTCGCTGCCTGCCCCGCGCTCGTAGAGCATGACATCGCTGGAAAGCGGCGGGAAGAGGATATCGGGACCGACACGGTCGAAACCGTTATCTTCATCGATCTGGATGAATCCAACATCCGAGAGTGAGAAATCGGCGTTGCGAACGAACGCAACCAGATAAAAGTCGGTGATAAACTCGTCCGTCAGCGGGGAACGGTCGGGTACGGTGAGCGTAAAGAGTCCGTTGGAATCGACATCAACCAGATCGCTTAACAGATCGACGAATGGAATGTCGACATCCGTTTCGGATGTCATTCCGGTGTATGCACCCACGACGAGGTTTTCAAGCGCAACCCCCGTATTGGCGTCGATCGTTCGACCAGAAAGAGCATCAGGCACACCCGGTATCGAATTCGTTCCGACAATGGAATCGAATGTCACCAGCGAGGTCACCAACGGATTGCCATCACTGTCCACGAGAGGAACGGGAACGTATTGGCTTCCATTCCCTGCTGGATCGACCCCTCGCAAGTAGATCAATTGTCCCACGGCGGCGGGAAGAATGAGGCTGAAATTTCCACTGGCGTCGGCAAGAGCGATGATTTCTTCAAATGCGTCCGCGCCGTCAGGCAGTGCGTCCACCGTTTGTGGATCGGCCGGGGCGTCGGCGATAGCGATACCGAACGGAATCACTCCCGCATTGGGTTCAACTGTTCCTTGTATCTGAACTTGAGGATAGACCGCCGTAATCGAAGTGACGACCGGATTTCCGGAAACCTGATCGCCAGGAATTGTTACATTGGTAATATTCCCGGCCTGATCGACCACTTCCACGTTATATTCGTAGTAGGAATCGGCAACGATCGAGAAATTCCCGTCCGCATCCGCTTTGCCACCGCCGGCAAAGAAAATCTGGGTTCCCGTCAACGTATGACCGGTTACAAGTACCTGAGCGAGAGGTTCGATACGCCCAACCATTACCACTGAACCATCCGCTTGGACGGTTGTGGCCGGGGTTTCGAAAACCACGGATTCGGTGTCGATATTCTGGACGGCGGTAAGAGAGATACTTTCATTCCCAAGTAAATCCAGAACGCCGAGGTAAACAACCTGACGTGGAGTGTATCGGCCGTATTCACCCTTCGCGTCGTCGAATTCCGCGGTGGGAGGAATGGTCATGGTGAAACTTCCATCCGCACCGGCGCTGGTTTGCGCGAGAATTTCGGAAGTGGAATCATCGGCCGCATAAGCAGAAACCAGAGCGTAGGGATCGGCCGTTCCTTGGAGAATGGCCAGGCCATTGGCTCCGGGAGCGCCGGCCACTCCGCTCGTATTGTTATTGGTCACCGTCACATCGCCTTCAACGGCGGCGGAGATATCGTTTGAAATTGAGGCTGTGAAGACCGTTCCGGACCCGTCATCGACCAGAATACGGAGATAAATCGTGTCCGTTGGTTGAGGCACGACGATGATTTCGTCGGTCGAAGCATTCCGCGCTTCAATCTCGTCTTCATTCCCGCTATTGATATTTTCAATGATAAACGGGAAGAACGATCCGTTACTGATAAACGAACCGTCGAAGAAAGAAGCCGTTTCAACCAAGTGGAGACGTTTCATCGTATCCGGATTGTTGACGTCAGCAATAGAAACACCGTAAACACCGATTTTGGAGAATGCGGGAACGCTTTGCAATTCGGGAGTGATTCCTGCGTCGGAAATCCCTTCGATCTCGTCCACGATCACCGACCCCGCTCCCTGACCCACCAGGCGTTGGCTTAAAAGCACTTTTCCAACGGAGGGTTGGTCGGCTGCATTGGTGGCGGTAACGGAAAGCAGACGGTGGGGGGGAACGCCTTTTTCTATCGACGTTTTTTCACCGGCGATCACTTTCTCGGCTTCATCCTGATAATCTTTAATGGCTTGGAGGACGGAGTCTGCAGTGATATCGAGGGCAATCGTTCCCGATACGGTCCCCGAACCGTCGTTTTTCTCGACGTCGATCGTCGCGGTTCCAACACTGGCCGCATCCACTATTCGAATCGGATTACTCGCCTGAATCGGGAATTTTCCCGTATACGAAGCATTGGCAGTGATGGGGTCGAGATTGCCGGCAGTAATTGTCACCGTGCCCAATGCGGGAACGGAACCGGCCAATCCATAAATAATGACATCATCGTTATCCTTGACCAGCAGAACATCGCCCAAAACTCCATCCGAGCCTTCGATCGATACCCTGGCAGCCAGATTGGATTGAGCGGACGCGGGGGGGGACAACGCGAATGCCATCAGCATGAAGACAGATACGACCTTTACCGCAATCAACAACCCTTTCTTATGTAACATCATGCATCCTCCTCTATAGATGCCGTCTCTCTTTTATAACGAATTTAGACGGATTCTCTGCTGATAATTCTTAAACTCAAAGCGAAATATAACATTTCAGACAAGAAAATTCCCTGCCATTGCTTTACAAAATAGCACAGTACGCTAAAGAAAGAAAGCTTTTTCCAACTTAATAATAACCTTTACAGTAACATCCGTAAGTTAAAAAAAACACTCTTCCATACGAAAACCCTCCATTCAAGGAAAGGAGGTGTTACGATTGATCCCCTTCATCAGGAGGAATCACATCGGTTTCAACTTCCAACGGCCGAACATCGGCGATAATGATATTGACTGCTTTCACCGAGTGGCCGGTCATCTCTTCAATAACGCTTTTGACCTCGCGCTGAATCCGGTCGGTGACTTGAGGGATCGCATACCCCTCTATCACAGTGACCGTCATATCCACGGTCACTTCGGATTCTCCGGTTGTTACCTTAACCCCTTTCGGCGCGTCACTCCGGCCCCATACTTTGGACAGGCTGTCGACCAATCCATCCGAATTCTCTATCCCCATCACACCTGCGATTTTTTGGGTACACGTGGCCGCGATCGTCTCGAAAACCTCGTTGGAAACGCTGATATCTCCCAATTCACTCGGTGTCAATTCATTCTCGTCGGCCATTAGTCCTCTACCGAAACGCGTTCCTTCATAAATTTCCCGGCTTTAAACTGAACGATATTCCGGGCGGGAACATCGGCGGATTCCTTCGTTACGGGATTCCGACCCACGCGCGCTGGAGTACGCTTGACCTTAAAGACACCAAAATTGCGGATTTCAATCCGCCCTTCCTTGGCTAACGTTTCGATAAATACATCGAAGACACATTCCACGATAGCCTTAGTGTGGTTTTTCTTCAGTTTGGTGCGATCGGATACAATTTCAATGATCTCTTTTTTGGTCACGCGGCTTTTCCTCCCGAAAACCAAAAACAGAAAAATTGGTTTGGCTCAACAGATACTCATCTTACTTAATTTAAATATAATTAATTGCGGGGATGGGATTCGAACCCATGACCTCCGGGTTATGAGCCCGACGAGCTACCACTGCTCCACCCCGCGTCAATAGTGACCACGGTCATTACTCAAGAATTCCTGCCGGTTTACCGACAATTTGGCCCAACTGGCAACCAAGGTGCTATTACGTTAACCTATCCCCTTTTCTTTGTCAAGGAAATTTCGCAACTTTCTGCTAAAAAAGAGCTTGTAAGTGGTCTAATTCATTCGTAATAGTGCTTTTTCCAGCCTTCCGGGCCGCAAGAGTCGGAAGTTCGAGCCGAAAAAACTCACCGGCCGGGTACAAAAGTGACCAAAATCTCATCCGGTCCCAGGTAATTCATCTTCTCCCGGGCAACTTGCTCCCAGGCCGTTGGATCCGATTCAAGACGCTTCGACCAGACTTTCTTTCGGTCCAATTCGGCTTCCAAAAGGACGATATCGAATTCCATCAGGTATAATCGAGATTGATATCGATCGAATCGGTCGTAACGGTTAAACAAGGAGGTCAATCCAAAAACAACGGTCACCCCCAAAAGCGCGAGCAGTGCCCAACTTGCCGTATCCTGCAATAACGCCTTGATTATCTGAAACATATCACCCAGCCCTAGAAGTCTGTTTAATTCATTTTGTCGGATCGTGTTTCCAGTTGTTTTCCCTCACCCTAACCTCTCCCAGAGGGAGAGGGACTTGGCTACCCGACAGCATTAGTTTGCCAGAATACTAGAAGTTAAATACCTTTTTTCCCAGATAGACGGCTGAATCGCCCAGTTCTTCTTCGATTCGGAGCAGTTGGTTGTATTTCACCATCCGGTCCGTTCGACAGAGAGAGCCGGTTTTGATCTGTCCCGCATTTGTCGCGACGGCCAGATCCGCGATCGTGGAGTCTTCCGTCTCACCGCTTCGGTGAGAGATCACATTGGTGAAACTCGCTTTCTTGGCGATTTCAATGACATCCAACGTTTCCGTCAGGCTGCCGATCTGATTGAGTTTGATCAGGATCGAGTTGGCAATGCCTTCATCGATACCCCGGCAGAGCCGTTCGCGGTTCGTCACATAAAGATCGTCGCCGACGAGTTGAACTTGACCGCCGATTTTCTCTGTTAGCATTTTCCAGCCGTCCCAGTCGTTTTCATCCAAACCGTCTTCGATGGAAACGATCGGGTATTTGTCGCACAGTTCTTCATAAAACGCGGTCATGTCCGCCGCCGTCTTCTTCGCCCCGGCTTCGGCACCGAGGATATAGGTTTTGGATTCTTTGTCATAAAATTCGGATGAAGCGACATCCAATGCCAGCGAGATTTCTTCGCCCGGCTTGTAACCCGCTTTCGCGATCGCGTCGACGATTATCGCCAGCCCTTCTTCATTGGAATCTACTTCTGGCGCGAATCCGCCTTCATCGCCCACCGCGGTATTTTTCCCTTGAGCCGCGAGCACTTTCTTCAAGTTGTGAAAGACTTCCGCGCCCATGCGCAGGGCTTCTTTGAAGGATTTGGCTCCATGAGGAACGATCATACATTCCTGGATATCGAGATTGTTATCCGCATGTTCCCCGCCGTTGAGAATATTCATCAAGGGAACGGGAAGCAGGTGCGCGTTCGCCCCGCCCAGATAACGGTAAAAGGGCACTTCGAAAAATGTCGTGGCGGCGCGCGCGGCGGCCAGTGAGACACCCAGGATGGCGTTCGCACCCAGTTTCGACTTGTTGGGCGTTCCATCTAAGTCCAGCATCAGCCGGTCGATGCCGCGCTGATCGCAAGTATCGTGACCGATCAGCGCCGGGGCGATTTTGCTATTGACGTTCTCGACGGCTTTCGTCACGCCTTTGCCCATATAACGGGATTTATCGCCGTCCCGCATTTCGTTCGCTTCGTGTTCGCCGGTGGAGGCTCCGGAAGGAACGGCGGCCCGGCCCATATCTCCTGATTCCAGCATCACGTCCACTTCAACTGTCGGATTTCCACGGGAATCCAGAATCTCTCTTGCGTGAATGACTTGAATAGCGGTTAGTTCAGGCATCTTGATGGTCTCTCCTTAAAATCGTATCGGGAAATAAGCATCGCGCGTGTTGAGTGAAATTCGATCGCATTTATGAGGCTTATTTCATTATTTTTACCGTAAACTCCAATCATGGACGTTTGTCATTCCTCATTCAAGTGCAATACACCGATCGGTCTCGTGGAATCCCAATCGGTTCTCAACACAGTAACACAAACTAAACTCTACTGGAAACTGAGGTTAATGTCAATAAGATTATCCATATTTTAATACGAAATTCGATCCAAATCGAATCTCCGAACGAAACGGCTTACAAACTTTGCGCGTACGGAAACGAGGAAAGAGAGTCAGGAAAGAAATCGATGGATCGAACACAGAGGAATGTCAGCGGGCTTGAAACAGAATGTCCGTCTCTTTGGAGAACATTACCCAGAGGCTGTAAATCCCCAGCGCCGCTCCAAGAGGAAAATGAACCGGCAGGTAGAGAATCGAAACGACAACGCATAATAACCGCGCCCAATTGGCCCGTTTCTGCAAACCGAATCCGGCGATAAGCCCCAAAACAGGGCATAACACGGACAGCGTCGTTACCAGCAGCCCAACTCCCGCCACGATAGGAACGGCGATCATTGCATCGCTGAGCGGGGCGTTGAATCCGATAATCAAAGACGCTCCCCCAAATACCAATACAAGAACGAGACCGCCGATCAGTCCGAGCACCCCAGCGATGATATGAAGCAGCGACACGACATTAACATGATTATCCATGATTGTCCTTCCCCCGGTATATGAATAGCGGTTCTACAATTAATTATACGAAATCAAACCGCTTTTTATTACATGCTGAATGAAATTAAATTCTTTCAAGTCATCACGCCGGGGATTATCTCACCCGTCTCATCGGTTATAATGACGTTTTTCACACGGGAATGAAAGATTCACTCCCATGACAGGCGGAATGAATTACCAACCTTTTTCGCATGGAATCGTTAATCGAAAAAGGGAATTTAAACCGAATGAGTGTTATGAGCCGATATCAGGCAAGAACTGTTCTTTTTCTATTATTATTCTCTTTCGTGGGGCTGCTCCTGATTTCCTCCACCTCGCGTCACTACGCCATCCAGACGTTGAGTGCCGGAGATCGAGCCTATCAGTTTTACGACGATTTCACACCCGATCCCGACAAATCGACTACCGCTTATAAAATCCTGATGGTTATGTCGTTCTTTTTCATCACGCGAATGCAGGATCGGTCTTTCCTGGAGCATCATCGGGCGTGGGTGTTCGGATTGTATATCATCGGCGCGGCGATCGTTCTGGCGTGGTGGCCGGGGGCCTTGGTTGTGACGATCGTTCTGATGCTTGTGGCCTATCCCTGGAGGGTTCCCGATTTACCCAAACCCACGATCCGATGGGCCGCCGCGGCACTTTTCGTCTTCGCGTTGATTCTCCGGCTGGAGAAAATCCCCAACGTCGCGCACGCCCCCCTTCAGCCCGACGCCAAGAGTTACATGGAACTCTCTCAAAACATGGATCATCCCTATGACACCGGCCGCCGCGAGCCTTTCCCGGTCTACGTCAATTGGGTACTTTCGTCGATCGTTCAGCCGCCGCACGATCTTTCGGTGCAAGGTTATCTCCCGATCCGTCTGTTGACCGTCATCCTTTCGTGTACTGTGACGGTTTTGATCTATCTATTCGGCGTCCGCTATTTCAGCCATCAGACGGGATTCCTCGCCGCCCTGATCGCCGTCGGAAACAAAGCGCTGATCTACCGTTCGCTCCAGGGATTGCGCTTGGAATGGGTCATCCTCTTTACCCTGTTGGCGATTGGCTTGACACTTCGATCGTCATCGCCGGAACGGAAGGTCGGTCCGGGGTTGGCGTTGGGCTTCATCTCCGGTCTGTTATTGCTCACGCGCACGTCGTTCCTGCCGTTCGTCGCGTTTTTGCTGGCCTGGGGTTGGTGGACGAAAACGAAGACGCTCGCTCAATGCGTCATCGCCGGGGCGTTCTGTTCGCTGATGGTGCTTCCCTACTACATTCACTGCTGGTACGAGTTCGGCGATCCGTTTTACGTCAGCACGTTTGCAGCACAGTGGTACTACCAAGCCTCACTCGGTAATCTCAGTGTGGTTCTGGACGAGCGGATCACGATGGGCGAACTGATGTTTCAAAAGTTCCCGTGGTATCGCTCGATGGGATTCACGGCCCTTGGTACGCTCGACACGCTGTTCGGACGTTACGCGTTGCGTATTTTCTATTTCCCGTTTTCGTCCGCTCTGATCGGCGCGTCGCTCGTCGGTTACGCGCTTTGGACGCTTCAATCCGGCAAACGTTTCTACATTTTACTCTTATTGATCCTATTGGGTCCGATGGCGTTCATTTTAGGACTGTGCCTGGTGAGTGGCCGCCCCGATTTCGATTGGCGTCTGCTTGCCCACCTTTTCCCCTGGATGGCCTACGCCAGCGCCGAAGGGCTATTATTCCTAACCCGACAGAGCCGGAACCAAAGAGGGGGTTCAGATAATTAGTTCGGCTTTAATTGTCTGAATCTGGATACCCAGGATTATCAGGATACTCAGGATTTTAAACTAATTATCTTGTCCACAATTTTTTTAGGTTTTTTAAGGATACCAACTTGAATAGGTAAGCGTCTTGTAAGATAATTGGAACAGGAGGTAGATCATGCCCCTAATCGAATGCCCGGATTGCAAGAAAGAAGTCTCTGACTCAGCAAAGTCATGCCCTTCGTGTGGTTATAATATTAAATCCTATTTACGTAATATCGCACTCACCAAAACCAAAGACTCATTACGCGAGAAGATAATCCATTTCTTTCTTAAATATCCTAGTTCTTTCTTCTTCTGGGTTATTTCGGCTATTTTGGTTTTCACGTCAATAATTCTGGGCACTTCTTTATTAGGGCATTTATTTTTGTCTATATTATTTGTTAAATTTATCGACCCCATTATAATTATTCCAGCAATAATTTCAGCACTTATAATTAAAAAGAAACGCCGCAACGGAATGGCATATTCTGCTTGTTTTTTTACTGTGTTAGGCATTGGTTTTCTTGCCGCCATTATTTCTGAATGCCTACTCCTAGCCATTCAACATTTAAGAAGCGGATTCAGTCCCCTCGGCATTATCGCCTCCATAATTGATTCCGCGATAATTGCTTTACTCGTCATCCCAATATATATCGATCCCAACCAATCAGCCCTGCCTACTCCGCCACCGCTTGATAATCCTAATTCATCCGAGGACTTACATTCATGAGAATACTAATTGTGTACTTATTATTTATTTCAACGCCTGACTTTTTGCCTGCTCGATACCAAAAGACTGAAATTCAGTATAAACAGAAATCATACGGGTATCGCGGGCCTGCCTTTGGGCGGCCTATCTCTTTCGCGCAGCCGAAGAAGAAGCGCCCGCCACCGGAGGAGACGCTGGTAGCCTTGATGCGGCTGGAGAATACGTGGTGGGCGTGGTTGTCGAAAGGATTTAATATTACGTTGACGCCGTACTGGCGGCGGGCGATGGGGACGCCGACGAATAGGAATTTCAATCCATTCCAGGATGTGATCGGGACGCATTACGAGCCGTATATCGGGCGGTTTACATATCTGAATAATCAGTATGAGGTGGAGTTGGTCAAGTTGCAGATCGATCAGGAATTGCGGGACCGGAAGAAGATAAAGGAGGTCGCCCATCAGTTCACTTCTTTATTTATTGGTTAACAAATCCACACACATCATACGCTTTAGCCCGTAGGATTGACGTAAAGCGCAGCAAGGTAGGGTGGGTCAGGTTTTTCGACTCACCCTAGCCCACCATTCCACAGTTCAATTTCCAATGATAATTTCACCTGTCAATCCCGTTCTGGTTGTGATAGGCTTGATACGACTTGGGCGGAGGATACGGCAACACGGGGACGCGACCGGAGCGCCGACCTAGGGGCCAAGATAGCAGATGGGGGGGTGGATCCACCCCTCTGTTCCACTATCTTAGACCCTGCTGGATTGGCACAAAAGCGATAAACCCCAGTGGGTTTGGGGGACAGCGTTCCTCATCCTTTCCCATACTAAACATCGGAGAACCGAAAAATGAGTAAGCAATCAAATCCAATGGATAAATTTGATTTTCTCATCGGAACGTGGCACATGGAATACATAATTCCCAAAGGAACAGCAACTGGGACGTTTAAGAGGACACTCGATAACAAGTATGTTTTCTTTGATTACTCAGGAAGTAATCCCGAAGGTGAAACAGGAGGGGCACATGCCATTTTTGCATGGGATCCAAAAGCCGAAGTCTACCGATTTTGGTGGTTCGAGAGTTCAGGAGCTTATTCGCAGGCAACATGCAATTTTGTCAATGATGAGATGTTGTTGATGAATTGGCATGATACACTGCTTATTCAAACTTTTCAAAAGATGGATTCCAACAGAGTGGAATTGTTAATGAAACAACCAAATGAAACTGCTGGATATGATCCGATTCTCGAAGTAATGTTTACCAGGAAATAGCAAGGATTTATTGGTAAATAACCGAACATTTACCTGCAAGGGACCTCCAGAGGCTCTGCCCCTTCCATCCCCATCCGTACTAGGCCGGGATGGTAATCCCGGTTCATCGTGATTCAAAAAAATATTCGCTAATACACTGATACAACTAATCTTAAACCACCAATCCCCAAGATAGATGCCAAAAGTTGCGGTTTTTTGTCTATTAGTAGGGGGTTTTATTTTTTCAAAACCCTTTTTTAGGGGGATTTATAAAATCCCTGCTTAGAAAGCGGGATTGGAATCCGTCTCGCGAAGGAGGACCGGCCGCAAACCGAATCCTCCAGGAAAAGAAAAAGGAGCAGCCTGGCTTCCGTTTCGAGGTATTTAATTAGGAATTGAATGATTCGCTAATTTGCGCGTACGGGAGCACCGGGTCGAGTTCCTTCAGTAGATCGGCGGAGAAATTTAGCTGCCGTTGCGAGCTCGTATTGGAAAAACTTTGGGAGAAAGCGAACGGCAAAAGTCAAAAGCGCTTTCAGCGAACGCAAGGATATAATAAAAAGGATCGCTTCCTTACAATTATCTCTTGCCGCTTCGTCTGCAAGTCTGACTCTTTCCGGATCGTTATAGGGCGGTAGAAAGGTCAAATCGCACCTCAGAGTGACAATCGC